>NZ_JBVHDI010000020.1:0-162675 GCF_055563465.1 Amycolatopsis sp. NPDC000009 | reverse complement strand
GCGAAAGCCACTTTCGCAACCTACAACGTTGCGAAAGTGGCTTTCGCAACACGCGGGGCACTCACGAGGCCCACCGCCTGAAGTACATGAAGGCCCCCTTCCTTGCGCCTGGCGCAAGGAAGGGGGCCTTCATGTACTTACGGACCGAAGATCAGTCGTCGTCGTTCGAGCCGAGGGCCGTCTTCGAGACCTGCATGAGGAACTCGATGTTGGTCTTCGTCTTGCGCAGTCGCGAGATCAGCAGGTCGATGGCCTGCTGCGAGTCCAGCGCGTGCAGCACCCGGTGCAGCTTGTGGGTGACCGCGAGCTCGTCCGGCGAAAGCAGCAGGTCTTCCTTGCGGGTACCGGACGGGTTGATGTCCACCGCGGGGAACACGCGCCGCTCGGCGATCTTCCGGTCGAGCTTGAGGTCCGCGTTCGCGGTGCCCTTGAACTCTTCGAAGATGACCGTGTCACCGGTGGACCCGGTTTCGACCATCGTCGTGGCGAAGATCGTCAGCGAACCGCCGTTCTCGATGTTGCGCGCCGCGCCGAGGAACCGCTTCGGCGGGAACAGCGCCGTCGAGTCGACACCACCGGAGAGGATCCGGCCGGACGCCGGGGCCGCGAGGTTGTACGCACGGCCCAGACGGGTGATCGAGTCGAGCAGCACGACGACGTCGTGGCCCATCTCGACCAGGCGCTTCGCCCGCTCGATGGCCAGCTCCGCGACCGAGGTGTGGTCGGACGGCGGGCGGTCGAAGGTCGAGGCGATGACCTCACCCTTCACCGACCGCTGCATGTCGGTGACCTCTTCCGGACGCTCGTCCACGAGCACGACCATCAGGTGGCACTCGGGGTTGTTCGTCGAGATCGCGTTCGCGATGTCCTGCATGATCGTCGTCTTGCCCGCCTTCGGCGGCGACACGATCAGGGCACGCTGCCCCTTGCCCACCGGCATCACCAGGTCGATGACGCGGGTGGTGAGCTTGTGCGGCTCGGTCTCGAGACGCAGCCGCTCGTTCGGGTACAGCGGCGTCAGCTTGGTGAACTCCGGACGGCGCTTGGACTCGTCCGGCTCCAGGCCGTTGATCGAGTCGACGCGCACCAGCGGGTTGAACTTCTGCCGCTGCTGCTCGCCGTCACGCGGCTGGCGCACGACACCGGTGATGGCGTCACCGCGGCGCAGGCCGTACTTGCGGACCAGCGAAAGCGAGACGTACACGTCGTTCGGCCCGGCGAGGTAGCCCGAGGTACGCACGAACGCGTAGTTGTCGAGCACGTCCAGGATGCCCGCGACGGGCAGCAGGACGTCGTCCTCGCGGATCTCGGTGTCGGGCGAACCGCCCTGTTCACGGCCGCCGCCGGAACCACGACGGCGACGGTCGCGGAAGCGACGGCCGCGACGGCCGCCTTCCTCGTCGTCGTCACCCTGCGGGCCCTGGCCCTGACGCTGGCTGTTGTCCTGGCCGCCGCCCTGCTGGTTGCGCTGGCGGTTGTCCTGGCCACGGCCATCGCGGTTACCCTGACGGTTGCCGCCATCGTTGCGGTCACCACGGTCACCACGCTCACGCTGGTCACCACGCTCGCCGCGCTCACGCTGCTGACCGCCCTGCTCGGGCGAACCCGCGGCACGGTTGGAGCCGCGGCGACGACGGTTGCGGCCGCCCTCTTCCTGCTGCGGCTGGCCGTCCTGCTGGGCGTTCTCCTGCTGCGCCGGCCGCTCGGCGGCGGGCGCGGAGCCGTTCTCCGAGACCTTCTCGGCCTTCTCGGCGCGAGGTGCCTCGGCCGGAGTGGTTTCGGCCTTCGGGGCCTCCTGCTTCGGGGCCTCCTGCTTGGGCGCTTCGGCCTTGGGGGCCTTACGCGGTGCATCGATCCCCTCGAGCGGAAGCGTTTCGCTCGCCGCGGCGGGGGTCTTGCGCTTGGTCTTGCCCTGGCGCTCGCGGATGGCCGCGATCAGATCGCCCTTGCGCATACCCGTGGTCTCGCCGATGCCAAGGTCCCCAGCGATCGAGCGCAGCTCGGCGACGGTCTTGCCGGTCAATCCGCCGACCGTGCGCTTGGGAGCGACGGCGCCGTTCGACTCGGCGGCGCCACCTTCGACGTCGCTCAAAAGATCGGTGTTGCTCACAAATGTCCTTCCTGACCGATCCACGCCTCCAGGTGGATCAGCGGACCGCCGCTCGCGTCCGATTGCGAAACGGCGTAATTGGCCCCCGATACGGGCGATCAGCTCCTCGGCCGTGTTGAACACAGCTAGAAGGCCTCCAGCACAGGGATTTGCGTCCTCCAAACGGAGGAAGCGGAATTCGGCACCGCCGGAACCGGGAACCCGCCTGCGTCCATCCGCTACTCCCCGCTTGCCAGGCGGTGCACGGAACTGGCGGATCAACGAAGGATGCGGGCCAAGGATGACACTGGTCACCTGGACCGGCACCGGGTGCGGAAACGCACGGTGATCGAACGCCCCCGAGGGTAGACCGCACCACGGCCCGGTGCAACAACCACCCCCCGCGTGGCGGGATGGGGCTCCGGCATGTGACCGAGGCTTTACTGAGCCGCAACCTGAACGCCGCCCGGATCGATCGGCAGCTCGGTGACGTCGAAAGACGTAACGTCGACGCCCGCCGGGAGTATTCCCCCGGTGGTCAGCGCGAGCACGGTCGGACCGGCTCCGGAGATGGCCGCGGCCACTCCTTCGGCCCTGAGCGCGCGCACCAGTTCGCTGCTCGCCGGGTACGCGGGCGCCCGGTAGTGCTGATGAAGCCGATCTTCGGTCGCGGAGAGCAACAGGTCCGGGCGCGAGGTGAGCGCGTGGACCGCGAGCGCCGCGCGGCCCGCCGTGAACGCCGCGTCGGCGTGCGGGACCTGGGCGGGGAGCAGCCCTCGCGTGGCGTCGGTCGAGGACCGCAGCGCCGGCACGGCGACCACGGGCCTGATGTCGTGATGCGGCTGGAGCCGTTCGGCGCGGAACCGCTCGCCCTCGGTCCAGGCCACCACGAAGCCGCCCAGCAGGCTCGCCGCGGCGTTGTCGGCGTGTCCCTCGAACTCGGCGGCCAGCTGCAGCGCGTCGTCGTCCAGGGCCTTCTCGGCCAGCGCGTACGCCGCCGCGACACCGGTCACGACGGCGGACGCGGACGACCCGAGGCCGCGGGCGTGCGGGATGGCGTTGAAGCAACGCAGTGCCACGCCGGGTGGCCGGAGGCCGAGGTGCTCGCAACCGCGCCGGAAAGCACGGACGACCAGGTGCGACTCGTCGGCCGGGACGTCGTCGAGACCGCCCGCGCCGGCGTCGATCACCTCGATCTTGAGCCCGGCGTCGGTGATCCGGAGCTCGACCCGGTCGTAGAGCGCGAGCGCCAGGCCGAGCGAGTCGAATCCCGGGCCGAGGTTCGCCGACGACGCCGGGACCTTGACCTCGATCAGCGTCATCGCAGGTCCAGCGCGGCGGCGACGGCGGTCGGGTCGACCGCGAGCGGCTCGACCTCGACGTTGCCTTCCAGGGCCGTGGCCGGGTCCTTCAGACCGTGCCCGGTGACGGTGCACACAACGGTCGAGCCCTTGGGCAGGCGCCCGTCGGCGGCCGTGGCGAGCAGGCCCGCGACGCTGGTCGCCGAAGCGGGCTCGACGAACACGCCCTCCTTGCGGGCGAGCAGCCGGTACGCCTCGAGGATCTTCTCGTCGGTGATCGCCTCGAACAGGCCCGCCGACGCGTTCTTCGCCTTCATCGCGCCGTCCCAGGACGCGGGGCTGCCGATGCGGATCGCGGTCGCGATGGTGTCCGGATCGGCCACCGGCTCGCCGTGCACCAGCGGCGCTGCACCGGCCGCCTGGAAACCGAACATCCGCGGGGTGTTCTTCACCACACCGTCGCCCGCGTACTCGGAATACCCGGCCCAGTAGGCGGTGATGTTGCCCGCGTTGCCGACCGGCAGGCAGTGGATGTCCGGGGCCCGGCCGAGGACGTCGCAGATCTCGAACGCGGCCGACTTCTGGCCGGCGATGCGCACCGGGTTGACCGAGTTGACCAGGGTCACCGGATAGTCGATCGCGGTCTTCTGCGCCAGTTCGAGGCAGTCGTCGAAGTTGCCGTCCACCTGCAGGATCCGGGCGCCGTGCAGGACGGCCTGGGCGAGTTTGCCCATCGCGATCTTGCCCTGCGGGACGAGCACCGCGCAGGTGAGCCCGGCGCGGGCGGCGTAGGCCGCGGCCGACGCCGAAGTGTTGCCGGTGGAGGCGCAGATGACGGCCTGGAGCCCGCTGGCGAGCGCGTGCGTGATGGCCACGGTCATCCCGCGGTCCTTGAACGACCCGGTCGGGTTCGCGCCCTCTACCTTGAGATGAACCTCGCAGCCGGTCAGTTCCGAGAGGTGCGGGGCGGGCAGCAGCGGCGTGTTGCCTTCGCCGAGCGTGATCACCTTCGCGCCGGAGGGGACCGGGATCCGGTCCGGATAAGCCTGGATGATCCCCGGCCACGGTTGGGAAATCACTGGTCTTCGCCTTCCACCCGCATCACACTGACGACCTGGTTCACCACATCGAGTTCGGCAATGTCGTCCACAGTGGACCGCAATGCCGCGTCCGGCGCCAGGTGGGTGACCACGACCAGGCTGGCCGTGTCGTTCGCGTCGCGCTGGCGCACGGCGGCGATGCTGACGCCGTGCCCGGCGAACGCCTGGGCCACCTGGGCGAGGACGCCCGCTCGATCGGCCACGTCGAGACTGACGTGGTACCGCGTCGGCGTCTGGCCCATCGGCCTGACCGGGAGCGCGGCGTGCGCGGATTCGCGCGGGCCACGTCCGCCGACGACCCGGTTCCGAGCCACCGCGACGAGGTCGCCGAGCACGGCACTCGCGGTCGGCGCGCCACCGGCGCCCTGACCGTAGAACATGAGCTCACCGGCCGCGTCGGCCTCGACGTAGACGGCGTTGTACGCGCCGCCGACGCCGGCGAGCTGGTGGTTGCGCGGGATCATCACCGGATGCACGCGCGCCGAAACGGATTCGGTGCCGTCGTCGGCGGTGACGCGTTCGCAGATGGCGAGCAGTTTCACCGTGCGGCCCAGTACGTTCGCCGCGGCGAGATCCGAGGCGGTGACGTCGGCGATGCCCTCGCGGTGCACGTCGGACGCGGTCACCCGGGTGTGGAACGCGAGCGAGGCGAGGATCGCGGCCTTGGACGCCGCGTCGTAACCGTCGACGTCGGCCGTCGGGTCCGCCTCCGCGTAGCCGAGCCTGCTGGCCTCTTCCAGCGTTTCCGCGTAACCGGCGCCGGTGGAGTCCATCGCGGAGAGAATGTAGTTCGTGGTGCCGTTGACGATGCCCATCACGCGGGTGATGCGGTCACCGGCCAGCGATTCGCGCAGCGGGCGCAGCAACGGGATCGCCCCGGCCACGGCCGCCTCGAAGTACAGGTCCACGCCCGCCGCGTCGGCGGCCTCGAACAGCTCCGCGGAATGCTCGGCCAGCAGCGCTTTGTTCGCCGTGACAACGGATTTCCCGGCCTTGAGCGCGTCGAGCAGCCACTCCCGCACCGGCTCGATACCGCCGACCAGCTCGACGACGACGTCGACGTCCGGGGAGGTGACGAGCTTCGTCACGTCGGAGGTGACCAGTTCCGGCGGCAGCTCGGGGTGCTTGTCGGGGCGCCGCACCGCGATACCCGCCAGCTCCACCCTGGCGCCCGCCCTCGCGGCGAGCTCCCCGGCCTGCTCGGTGAGCAACCGGACCACCTCGCCGCCGACCGTCCCGCAGCCGAGCAGGGCGACCCTGATCACGCGTTCGTCCACAGTAGACACTTGCTAGACCTCCAGGCGCAGCATGTCGTCCGTCGTCTCCCGCCGCAGCAGCACGCGGGCGCTGCCGTTGCGCACGGCCACCACCGCGGGCCGCGGCTGCCGGTTGTACCCGCTGGCCATCGAGTAGCAGTACGCCCCGGTGGCCGCCACGGCGAGCAGGTCGCCGGGAGCAAGGGTGTCCGGGAGCCAGCAGTCACGGACGACGATGTCGCCGGACTCACAGTGTTTTCCCACGACCCGGGACAGCGCGGCGGCGGCCTGGCCGTCCCCGTCGTCGTCCGCGGACCGGGATACGAGACGGCAGTCGTACACGGCGTCGTAGAGCGCGGTACGGATGTTGTCGCTCATGCCGCCGTCGACGCTGACGTAGCGGCGGGCGGCCTTGTCGCCGAGCGAGACGTCCTTGATGGTGCCGACCTCGTACAGCGTGATCGTGCCGGGGCCGGCGATGGCGCGGCCCGGCTCACCGGCGATCTTCGGCACCGGAAGGCCCGCGTACTCGCATTCCTTGCGGACGATCTCGCGGATCTGCGTGATCATCTGCGCGGGCGGCGGCGGGTTGTCCTTGTCGGTGTAGGCGATACCGAAACCACCGCCGAGGTCGACGATCGACAGCTGGTCGAGCAGCTCGGTGCCGTGCTCCTTGGCGAGTTCGGCCAGCAGGCCGACCACGCGGCGGGCGGCGACCTCGAACCCGTCGGCGTCGAAGATCTGCGAACCGATGTGGCTGTGCAGGCCGATCAGCTTGAGCGACGGCGCGTTGAGGACGCGGCGCACGGCCTCGGCCGCGTCGCCGGAGGCCAGCGAGAAACCGAACTTCTGGTCCTCGTGCGCGGTCGCGATGAACTCGTGGGTGTGCGCCTCGACGCCGACGGTCACCCGGATGAGGACGTTCTGCACGACGTCGTGCCGGGCCGCGACGTCGGCCAGCCGCGCGATCTCGTAGTAGGAGTCGACCACGACCGTGCCGACGCCCGCTTCGACGGCGGCTTCCAGCTCTGGCAGCGACTTGTTGTTGCCGTGGAAGGTGATCCGCTCGGCCGGGAAGTTCGCGCGCTGCGCGACGGCGAGCTCGCCGCCGCTGCAGACGTCCAGGCTCAGTCCCTGCTCGGCCACCCAGCGGGCGATCTCGATGGACAGGAACGCCTTGGACGCGTAGTGCACGAGCGCCGGGTCGTCGAACGCCTCGGCGTAGTCGGCGCACCGGGATTTGAAGTCGGCCTCGTCGACGACGAACAGCGGCGTGCCGTAGGTCTCGGCGAGTTCGCGGACGTCGACACCGGCGATGCGGACGACACCGTCACCGCCGCGGAAAGTGTTGCGGGGCCAGACTTTCGGGTACAGCCTGTCGAGTTCTTCGGGACTCGACGGCGGGAAACCGGAGGCGTCGGCGTGGGGGTAGACGTCGGCGTGGCGGGGGCCCGCGGGGTGAGCCATTCTTCGTTACATCCGTTCCGGAGCAGAGACACCGAGCACGTTGAGGCCGTTCGCCAGCACCTGGCGGGCGGCCTGGCACAGCGCGAGCCGGGCGAACGTGAGGGGGGTGGCCTCCTCGTCGCCCTGGGGAAGAACACGGCCCACGGTGTAGAACTTGTGGTACGCGCCGGCGAGTTCTTCGAGGTACCGGGCGACGCGGTGCGGTTCGCGCAGTTGTGCGGCCCGGCGGAGGACGGTCGGGAATTCGCCGATCGTGCGGATCAGATCGCCCTCGGCGGGCAGCGTAAGCAGTCCGAAGTCGACTTCGCCATCCGATTTCAGCCCGAGGTCGGCGGCGTTGCGCTGCAACGATGCCAGCCGCGCGTGGGCGTACTGGACGTAGTAGACCGGGTTGTCGTTGGAATGCTTGCGCAGCAGGTCGAGGTCGATGTCCAAAGTGGAATCGACCGAGTAGCGGATCAGCTCGTAGCGGGCCGCGTCGACGCCGACGGTGCCGACCAGGTCCTCCATGGTGATCACGGTGCCTGCCCGCTTGCTCATCCGGACGGGTTTGCCCTCGGAGACGAGGTTGACCATCTGGCCGATCAGCACCTCGACCACGGCCGGGTCGTCACCGAAGGCGGCCGCGGCGGCCTTCAGGCGGGCGATGTAGCCGTGGTGGTCCGCGCCGAGCATGTAGATGCAGAGGTCGAAGCCGCGTTTGCGCTTGTCCTGGAAGTAGGCGAGGTCACCGGCGATGTAGGCCGGGTTGCCGTCCTTCTTGATGACGACGCGGTCCTTGTCGTCGCCGTGCTCCTTGGACTTGAGCCACCAGGCGCCGTCCTCGAAGTACAGGTTCCCGGAGTCCTTCAGCTGCTGGACCGAGGACGCGACGGCGCCGGAGTCGTGCAGCGAGTTCTCGTGGAAGTAGACGTCGAAATCGGTGCCGAAATCGTGCAGGCTCTGCTTGATCTCGGTGAACATCAGCTCGATGCCGACCCGGCGGAAGGTCTCGGCCCGCTCGTCGTCGGGCAGCGAGAGCGCGCTCGGCTCCTGGCGGATGACCTCGGCGGCGATGTCGTTGATGTAGCCGCCCGCGTAGCCGTCTTCGGGGGCGGGCTCGCCCTTGGCGGCGGCGATCAGGGACCGGACGAAGCGGTCGATCTGCGCGCCGTGGTCGTTGAAGTAGTACTCGCGGGTGACCAGGCCGCCCTGCGCGGACAGCACGCGGCCCAGCGCGTCGCCGACCGCGGCCCAGCGGGTGCCGCCGAGGTGGATCGGGCCGGTCGGGTTCGCCGAGACGAACTCGAGGTTGATCTTGACGCCCGCCAGCGCGTCGCCGAGGCCGTACTTCTCGCCGGCGTCGAGCACCTGCTGGACGATCTGGCCCTGCGCGTCCGCGGCGAGCCGCAGGTTGAGGAAGCCCGGCCCGGCGACCTCGGCCGAGTCGATGCCGTCGGTGGCCGAGAGCGCCTCGGCCAGCGCGTCGGCGAAGTCGCGGGGCTTCATCCCGGCCTTCTTGGCCACCTGCAGCGCCAGGTTGGTCGCGTAATCGCCGTGCTCGGGGTTGCGGGGACGTTCGATCGTCACCTTCTCCGGCAGCACGGAATCGTCGAGGCCGCGCGCGGTGAGAACCTGCACGGCGGAGTTACGGACCAGGTCGGCGAGAGCTGCGGGAGTCACTCGCGGAATTCTAGGTGTGACCTGGTCCGGGCTTCGCAGCGACCGCCGGAAGGTGTGAGCCAAGCCGGTGATCTTCCAGCTGTTCACGGTGATCAGACGCGCGGTCTCTACACTGGCCCGCGCAGGGACCACCCCCTTTGGAGAACGCAGGAGCCATGGCTAACGGGACAACCAGAAAAAAGGGCGCGTCGTCGAAGAACGCCATGAAGGCCGCCCGTAGTTCCGTCGTGTCCAAGAAGGGCACGCCCTGGGGCACGATCATCGCCGTCGTCGCGATCGTCGCCCTGGCGGCCTCGGTGGTCACCTATTACATGGTCGCTTCCGCGCCGAAGCGCGACCAGAAGACCCGCGAAGAGGCCGCGGCCGCCTTCGCGCCCTCGCAGCAGGACCCGGACCCGTCCAAGCGGATCGCGGGCGTGACCACGGCCACCTACGAAGGCTCCGTGCACGTCACCGCCGCCGAGCGGGTCGCCTACGACAAGACCCCGCCGTTCGGCGGCCCGCACGACCAGGCCTGGGCCGCGTGCAACGGCGTCGTCTACGAGAAGGCCGTCCGCAACGAGAACATGGTCCACGGTCTCGAGCACGGCGCGGTCTGGATCGCCTACAACCCGGCGCAGATCACCGGCGAGGCGCTCGACCTGCTGAAGGTGCGTGTCGAGGGCAAGCCGTACACCGTGATGTCGCCGTACCCGAACCTGGACAAGCCGATCTCGCTGCAGTCCTGGGGCCACCAGCTGAAGCTGGACTCCGCCTCCGACGAGCGGATCGACCAGTTCATCGCCGCGCTGCGCACCAACCCGTACGGCGCGTACCCCGAGCGTGACGCCACCTGCGACGCGCAGATCGAGCCGGGCGACTTCGACCCGACCCCGCCGGGGCCGGACGCGAAGCCGATGGACTACAAGGGCACCGCGGGCACGCAGCAGGACCAGCCCGGTGCCGGCCAGAGCGGTATGCCGTCCGCACCCGCCACCCAGCCCTCGGCGCCCGCGAGCAAGTAGTGAGCCAAGTGGACCCCGATCCCCAGGAACAAGTCTCCCGGTCGGCCAAGAGCCGATGGCTGGTGATCGGGGCCGCCCTGGTCGTCATGCTGATCCTCGGCTTCGGCCTCGGCGCGCTGACGACCAGGCTGATCGACGCCGAACCCGAGCAGACGACGCCGGGCGCGGGCTCGGTCGAGGTCGGCTTCGCGCAGGACATGTCGGTGCACCACCTCCAGGCCGTCACCATGGCGGGCTGGGCGCGGGACCACACGACCGATCCGGCGATCAAGACCCTCGCGTTCGACATCGAGCGCACGCAGACCGGGCAGGTCGGCCGGATGAAGGGCTGGCTCGGCCTGTGGGGCCAGCCCGAGCAGACGACCGGTGCCTACATGACCTGGATGACCGAGCCGTCCGGCCACGGCGGGCACGGCGGCGACATGAAGCCGTCGAACGGCGCTCCGATGCCGGGGATGGCGACGTCGGCCGAACTGGCCAAACTGCGGTCGCTGACCGGCAAGGAGATGGACGTCTTCTTCCTCCAGCTGATGCTGCGGCACCACGAGGGCGGGACGGCGATGGCGCAGTACGGGCACGATCACACGTCGATCGCGGACGTGAAGTCGCTGACGCAGAGCATGCTGGTCTCGCAGGGCGCCGAGGTCACCCTGATGAAGGGGCTCCTTCAGGAGCGCGGCGCGTCCCCCCTCCCCTTCTGACCCGCGTTTCGTCCTCTGAATGCGGTAGTTCGCTTTGCCAACTACCGCATTCAGAGGACGAAACGCGTATGGCCGAGGTGGGGTGTGTGGAAATAGGGACGTTGAGTGTCCCTATTTCCACACACCCCATACGCAGAGTGAGCGGGTTCGGCTGGCGAGGGGAACCTCTCGATGCATTTCGTCCTCTGGTTGCGGTAGTTCGTGTCGCGAACTACCGCATTCAGAGGACGAAATGCGTCAGGAGGGGGTCACCAGGAGAGTTCCCGGCAGCGTTGCGCGCATTGGGGCACTTCTATCTGCAGGGTCGCGTGCTCGATCGAGTAGCGGTTCGCCAGGAGGTTCTGCGCCTCGGTCAGCACCTCGGCCTGCTCGACGGTCGGCGCGATGGTGAGGTGCGCCGAAGCGACCTCCATGCCCGAAGTCAGCGTCCAGACGTGGAGGTCGTGGACGTCCTCGACACCCTTCAGCCCGCCGAGCTCGGCCTGGATCCCGGCGACGTCGACGCCCTTGGGCGCGTGCTGGAACAGGATCCGCAGCGCGCGCCGGGCGAGGGCGTAGGTGCGGGGCAGGACGAACAGGCCGATCGCGACACCGATGATCGGGTCGGCGTAGCGCCAGCCGGTCAGCAGCGTGATCGCGCCGCTCAGCAGGACGCCGACGGAGCCGATCAGGTCGGCGAGGACTTCGAGATACGCGCCCCGGACGTTGATGCTCTCCTCCGCGCCCTTGCGCAGGATCATGAAGGAGACGATGTTGGCGACGAGGCCCGCCGCGGCCGCCAGCAGGACAGGCAGGCCGGGCACCGCGGGCGGGTCGCTGATCCGGCCGATGGCCTCGACCAGGACGTAGCCCGCGACGCCGAACAACAGGATGGCGTTGGCCAGGGCCGCGAGCACCTCGGCGCGGTAGAACCCGAACGTCCGGGTCAGTGTCGGGCCGCTGCGCCGGGCGAGCAGGATGGCCGCCAGCGCCATGCCGACACCGAGGACGTCGGTGAACATGTGCGCGGCGTCGGAGATCAGCGCGAGCGAGCCGGTGGCGAACCCGACGATGAACTCCATGACCATGAAGCCGGCGCCGATGACCAGCGCGATCGTCAGGCTCTTGAGGTAGCGGCCTGACGCGCTCGACGGCGAGGCCGTTCCATGCCCGTGCCCGTGACCCATTGCTCCGCCTCTCGTGAAGTCGACAGGCTGAATATATTGTCACATGCGCATATGTGCAATACAGGTGAGCCTAAGTTCACCATGTCCTAAGCCACACACGGAAGCCATCCCCCAGGAGGGCCTTCCCGAAACCTGGACTCGCCACGCACCGCTACCGAAGCGACCGGAAGAACCCCCGCAGCTGGCCGACGAAGACGTCGGGCTGCTCGAAGGCGGCGAAGTGGCCGCCCGCGGGCAGCACCTCGTACCAGCGAAGATCGGTGTAGCGCAGCTCCGCCCAGCGCCGCGACGGCCGGATGATCTCGCGCGGGAAGATCGAGATACCCGAAGGAACTTCAACGGCCGAGACGTCCTGCTTCTTGTTCTCCCAGTAGATCCGCGCCGACGAGGCCGCCGTCCCGGTGAACCAGTAGACGGAGATCGCGTCGAGCATCTGACGCCAGGACAGCGCGGTCTCCGGCGAGCCGTCGTTGTCGGTCCACTCCCGGAACTTCTCCGCGATCCACGCCGCCTGCGCCGCCGGCGAGTCGGTGAGCCCGTAACCGAGCGTCTGCGGACGCGTGGCCTGCTGCTGCGCGTACGCCGACCCGACCGCGCGGAATCTGGCCAGATCGCTGATCGCCGCCTTCTCCTCCGCCGTCGGCTCACCCAGCACGGCCTCGTCGTACTGGACGCCCGCCATGTTCACGTGGACGCCGGCCAGCCGCTCCGGTACGAGCTTGGCGAGCATGTTCGTCACGCCGGCACCCCAGTCGCCGCCCTGCGCGGCGTAACGCTCGTAGCCGAGCCGCCCCATCAGCTCGTCCCAGGCCCGCGCGATGCGCTCGACGTTCCACCCCGCCGACGACGGCTTGTCACTCCAGCCGAACCCCGGCAGTGACGGCGCCACGACATGGAACGCGTCGGCCGGATCACCCCCGTGCGCGGCCGGGTCGGTCAGCGGCCCGAGTACGTCGAGGAACTCCACGACCGATCCAGGCCAGCCGTGCGTGAGCACGAGCGGCGTCGCGGCCGGCTCCGGCGAGCGAACGTGCAGGAAGTGGATCCCCAGACCGTCCACAGTGGTCTTGAAACCCGGGAAAGCGTTGACGCGGTCGGCCAAACCGAAGTCGTAGTCCTCCGCCCAGTACCGGCACAGCTCCCGCGCGAACTCCAACGGAACTCCCTGCTCCCAGTCGTCCACGGTGGCAGGCTCGGGCCAGCGCGTGGCGCGCAGCCGGGTGCGCAGGTCGGCGATGGCGGATTCGGCGATCCGGACTTCGAACGGTTCGATCATCGGGCCTCCCCCGGTTCGTCGGCGACACCGACGCTACGCCCCTTTCGGCCGACCTGGCCGACGACGGACGCGAGACCTGAAAGACCTGGTCAGAGCCATGCAAGACACCTTCCTCAAGCACCACGACGCCTAATGGCCACCACTCGGGAGAGCCCGCGGAGACATGCGCTAAGCTTTCAACGTCGCCCAGGCGGCAACGCCCTCGTAGCTCAGGGGATAGAGCACTGCCCTCCGGAGGCAGGTGTCGCAGGTTCGAATCCTGCCGAGGGCACACAAAGGCCGGGAGACGCGGGACTACGGCACAGCCGGTACACCGCGTTTTCGAAGCGCCGGCAGCACCGCCCGATCGGTCACTGCGCCGAGAACGCCACCGGACCTCTCCGACACCCCGCGCGACACTTGTCCTATGTGGACCTATTGACAGCGCTCAGCGCCTTCTGCCGACCAGGCGCCTCGCCAGGCAGGACGGCATTCACCGGAATACCCGTGCTCCCGTCTGGACACGCGAAATGCGCCTCCCGAAGAAGCAAGGATCATCCCATGCTTCGAAATTGGGTTTCGCGAAAGAATGGCAGCGTATTCTCCGCACTGCCCACCAGGAATTCCCTCAAGGCATTTCACGACAGGTTTATGCGCTTCCTTCCGTCCGACGGCCCCAGACCAGGTTGCGTGGATCTCGGGCCCCCGTCAAGTTCGGTGGCGCGACGACGGAGGGTAGCCGCGAACACGACGGCACCAAACAAAAGTCACCATGCACCCCGCGCGGGTCGAACACCCAGGCGACGCCACGATTGCGACCCACGGACCTTGACATCCACTCACCCCAGCTCGAATATTGAAAAGGTTTGATATTCACCAAGTGTTCTGGGGGCTGGAAGATGTTAAACTGGCATAAGGTGAAAGCTGCCGACGGCACGCAGATCCCCGTGGCCAGAAGGGAAGACGAGTGGGTCGCGGTCGGCTCCGACCCGCCGCTCGGCGAGGTCGTCGAGGTCCCGCTCGACGCGCTGTCGGTGCAAGACTCCCCGCGGGCGGACGGCGTGGATCCCGCGTACGCGCTGGTACTCGCGGAGACCGATGCCCCGCTTCCGCCGATTCTCGTCCATCGTTCCACGATGCGGGTGATCGACGGAATGCATCGGCTTCAGGCGGCGAAGCTGAAGAACGCCACCGCGATCAACGTCCAGTTCTTCGACGGGGACGAACAGGCGGCCTTCATCCTCGCGGTGAAGACGAATATCGCGCACGGCCTGCCGCTTTCCCTCGCCGACCGCAAGGCCGCCGCCTGCCGGATTCTCGGCACCCGCCCCCACTGGTCCGACCGGGCGATCGCGGCGGTCACCGGCCTTTCGCACAAGACGGTCGGCAAGTTGCGCCGGCGTTCGAGTGGGGAAGTTCCCCAGTCGAACGCCCACGTCGGCCGCGACGGCCGCGTCCGCGCGCTCGATCCGGCACAGGGCCGCCGTCGTGCCCACGAGCTGCTCACGAGCAATCCCTCCGCTTCGATCCGCGAAATCGCGCGTGGCGCGGGGGTTTCCCTCGCGACCGCACACGACGTACGGCATCGACACCGCCAGGGCGAGAAGAGCCCGGCACGCACCGCGGCCAGGCCGCGCACCCGCCAGGCCGAAGGTGGTGATCCGATGGGAACGGACACCCAGGCGGCCGTGGAACGGCTCCGCTCGGACCCCACCATCCGGTACACCGAGTCCGGCCGCACCCTGGTGCGGTTGCTGGACGGGCATCTGAACGACCGGGAAGAATGGGACCAGGTCGCCAGGAACATCCCCGAACACCGGCTGGAATTGATCTCCGAACTCGCCAGGGCACGGGCGGAGGACTGGCGACAGTTCGCGGAACTGCTGCAGAAGCGCAAGCGCTGACTTGACGACGAAGGGGGCTTTCCGCGCACGCGATGCGCGGAAAGCCCCCTTCACGTCATTCCACGATGATCTTTTCGCGGTTTGACCGCGAACCGGAGTCGCGAACCGTTGCGGACCGCGGACGCTTCGGGCAACAATGGTTCTCATCGCCCGCAAGGACGGATGTCCGGGCGTACTGGGAGGAAACGACAGCGAGCACACTGGGGTGATTTTCGCTGTCGTGCCCACCGAATCGATCGCAGCTTTTCGCATGCGGTGAAATCGCCATCAAGAACTCATCCTTCCGTGCGCTTGTGCGCGGATTCAGCAAAGGGGCCAAATGAACGCGGAAGACGCGCGGGCGGAATTGCGTCAGCAGATTTTCTCGCTGCTGACCGAGGTCGCGGGCGGTGTTCTGGAGAACCAGACCATCGAAGCGGACACGGAGTTCCCCGAGACGGGTATGAGCTCCATCGAGTACCTGGCGCTCATCGAGAAGATCGAGACGAAGCTCGACGTGTTCATCGACCTCGAAGAGAACGAGGACCTGACCACTGTGGACAAGTTCTGCGACTACCTGCTCGAACAGGTGCCGTCGGCCTGAAGCAGCACGATCTTCCACCTCCGGACAAAGGATTGAGATGAACGCAAAGGCATTCGGCTGCTTCCTGCCTCCCTTTCACGACCCTTCGGTCAGCCCGCACGCGTCACTGAAGCGCGACATCGAACTGTGCGGCCTCGTCGACGACCTGGGTTTCGACGAGATCTGGCTCGGTGAGCACCATTCCAGCGGCTGGAGCACACTCAGTTCGCCCGAAATGCTGATGGCGGCGCTGGCCCGCGAAACGCGCCGGATCCGGTTCGCCACGGGAGTGATCCCGCTGCCCTACCACCACCCTTTGCATGTCGCGGAACGGATCACGCTGCTCGATCACCTCACCGCCGGCCGGGCGATCCTGGGTGTCGGCACGGGAACCTACGTCCACGACATGGAGATGGTCGGGGTGGACCCGGCGTCGGTTCGCGACCATTTCCGTGCGGCATTGGGGACGGTGCAAGCTCTTCTCAACGGCGAGACGGTCAACACCTCGACGCCGTGGTTCACCGTGAAGAAGGCCGTGCTCCAGCTCCAGCCGCTGAGGGGGCCCGGCACCATCGAGACCGTCGTCGCGTCTTCGCTGAGCCCGGCCGGAATCGAGCTCCTGACCGACACGGCGACGACCCCGACCGTCCACGTGGCACCGCCGTGGGGCGCCATCCGGCCCGGAATGGACCCGGACCCGGTCGGCGCGCTGATCGAGCGTATCGACGCCTACCGGAACAAATCCGCGGGCGGGACACGGATCCGCTGCAACGTCTTCGTCCACATCGCGGACTCTCCCGCCGAAGGTGTCGAAGAACTGCTGGAAGGCTTTTCCGCGCTCCGCCGTGGCCTGTACCGGGGCACGCTGGGCATGCCCATCCCGGATTCGCCGGTCGCGCACCGCAAGACGTTGCAGAACCTCGTCGACACGGGCGGGTTCATCGTGGGCGACGCCGCGACCTGCGCGGCCAGGATCCGCGACCTGATCGACCGGATCGGCGACCCGGTGTCGCTGAACTTCTTCGTCCCCAGGTGGATTTCGCACCGCGCGACCCTCGACCAGCTGACCGCGCTCGCGCACGAGGTCGTGCCCGCCCTCGCCGGCGGATACGACGGCACCACCGAATCGCTCCGGCTCACGTCGGAAGAGGCCGCCCGCCAGCTGAAATCCCGGACCGAGCTGGTCGGCAACGGAGGTGACAAATGAGCACCGCGCCGGTGAAACTGGACTTCAGCTCCGACGAGTTCCTCGCCGATCCTTGGGCCATCTACAAGGAGCTCCGGCGGTCGGATCCGGTGCACTGGTCGGCGGCGTTCAACGCCTTCCTGGTCACCAGGTTCGAAGACGTCCAGGCCCTGCTGGCGGACCGCGAGGTCGGCAGCGGGTTCCCGATGCGCAGCAGCCGCCGCCTGTTCGGCCGGACGTTGCTGGACACGGACGGACCCCGCCATCGCGATCTGCGGAAGCTGTTCATGCCGCTGTTCGCCGGCGCGTCGGTGAAACGGCTGCGCACCGAGATCCTCATCCCCGCCGTGGACCAGGTCCTCGACTCGATCGAGGCCGAAATGGGTGCCAGGGACGAGGTCGACGTCGAGTTCATGGAGCGGGTCGCGGTCGGGGTGCCCTACGCGATGGTCACCCGGCTGTTCGGGTTGCCGCCGGAGGACGCGGCGTGGCTGCGTCCCCGGGTGCTGCCGCTGGCCGGTGCGATCGAGTTCCCGGCGACCTCGCTGGACTCGGCGCTCGCGGCCAAGGCGGAGCTGATCGACTATCTGAAGGGCAAACTCGCCGACCGCCGCGAGGGCGGCCGGATGCCGTTCCTCGACCTCGTCTTCCCGCCCGGCGAACCACTCGACGAATCCATGCTGGGCACCGCCACGCTCTTCCTGCTCGCCGGAACCGAGACGAGCGTCGCGACCATCGGCAAGATCATGTACGCCGTGCTGGCGCACGATGTCGACCTGTCGACCCTGGCGGACCAGGAGTACCGGACCCAGGTGGTGCGCGAGACGCTGCGCTGGGAACCGCCGAGCCACACCATCCTCCGGTACGCGACCAGGGACCTGAACCTGCACGGGGTGGACGTCCCGCGCCGGTCCGCGCTCCTGCTGTCGCTGGGCAGCGCCAGCCGCGACGAGAACGCGTTCGAGGACCCGGACTCCTGGCGCCCCGAGCGGACCGACCAGCGGCTGCTGGCGTTCTCGTCCGGGCCGCACACCTGCCTGGGCATCCAGCTGGCGCTGGCGGAGTTCGACACGCTGTTCGAGCGGTTGTCGCACCGGTTCGGCGGCGTCCGGCTCGGCGGCTCGCTCGACGGCGTCCGGCAGGGGTTCTGGCGGCTGCGGGAACGCGGCCACATCTTCCGGCGGCCCGATCACCTCCATGTCCGGCTGGAGCGCAAACGCGATGCCTGACGCGCTCACCGTTCCCTACGATCTGACGACCGAACTCGCGGCCGAACCCTCCGCCTACCAGCGCGCGAAGGTGGTGCTCGCCGCGTTCGCGGTGACCTTGAGCCGGTGGACGGCGGCGAGCGAGGTCGCGATCTCGGTCGCCGGGCGGGTGATCCGGGTCCAGGTCGACGACAAGGCACGCGTCGAGGACTTCCTGGGCTCGGTCCACCCGGTCGGCGTCGCCGAAGACGGGCCGGTGGACGTCGTGCTCGCCTCCCTGCACACGGATCTGCGGTCCGGGGAGGCCCGCTTCGTCACCGAGGTGCCCGACGTCGAGCACGGTTTCTTCGCCGACGTCGCCACCGCGGTGGGCGAGCTGGCCTTTCTCGACGGTTCGCTGGAGGACGTGCGCTGCATCGCGCCGGAACGCCGCCGGATCCTCGACGCGCTGGCCGGTGCCGACATTCCACCGGCGAGCATCGAAACCCTGTTTCTGGAGCAGGTGCGCCTTCACCCGGAGCAGGTCGCGGTCCGTGACGCGAGCGCCGAGCTGACCTACGGGCTCCTCGCGCGGGCGGCCGATCGGTACGCCGTCGTCCTGCGGCGCGCCGGGGTCCGGCCCGGCGACACGGTGCTCGTCGCGACCAGGCGATCGGTCGGCGAGATCGTGGCGCTGCTCGCGATCCTCCGTGCCGGAGCCGCGTACGCGGGGTTCGACGACGACGCGCCGGAAGCCCGGTTGGCGCGGATCATCGGCAAGCTGGCGCCCGCGGCCGCGGTGGTCGACGCCGCCACGACCGGCCATCCCGTTCTGCGCGGGCTCACCCTGGTCGATTCCTGGGTCCCCGGTGAGGAAACCGACGCGGATCCCGAGCCGGTTCCCGCCCACGACGATCCACAAAGGACGGCGTACGTCGCGTTCACCTCGGGATCCACCGGTGAACCGAAGGGCGTCGTCGTCCCGCATCGCGCGGTCACGCGGCTCGCGCGGACGACGGGGCTCCAGCCGCGCCCGGGTGACCGGGTCCTGCGGATGGCGCCGCTGGCCTTCGACGCGTCGACGTACGAGATCTGGGTGACCTTGCTCAACGGCGCGACGCTGGAGGCCTTTCCCGGACGGCTTCCGACGGTCAGGGCGCTCGAGAAGTTCTTCACCGAGCGGAAGGTCTCCGTCGCCTGGCTGACCGCCAGCCTGTTCCGGCTGGTCGCGAACTCCCGGCCGCGGGCGCTCGCCGGACTCCGCTGGCTTCTGAGCGGAGGCGAGGTCGTGCCGCACGACGCGGCGGCGCGGGTACTCGAGTCCTACCCGGGGCTGGTGCTCACGAACGGCTACGGGCCCACCGAGAACACCACGTTCACCACCACGCACACCGTGCGCGGCAGCGCGGAGATCGACGGCCCCCTGCCCATCGGGAGGCCGATCGCCGGCACGAAGGTGTTCGTGCTCGACCGGAACGCCCGTCTCGTCCCGCCCGGCGGCGTCGGCGAGCTGTACGCGGCCGGAGCGGGCCTGGCCGACGGGTACCTGGACGACGAGACCGAAACGAAGCGGCGCTTCGGCCACTTCTCCCCCGACGTGGACGAACGCCTGTACCGCACGGGAGATCTGGTCCGGCTCGCCCCGGATGGGAACGTGGTTTTCCTCGGCCGCGCGGACAAGCAGGTCAAACTCGACGGGCATCGCATCGAAACCGAGGAGATCGCCACCATCCTCGCCGGTCACCCCGGTATCCGCGACGCCGTGATCGTTGTGTCCCGGCAGGAGAACCAGAGTCCTCAGCTCGTGGCGGCCATCGTCGTGCGGCCCGGCGAGGACACGGAACCCCGTGCCTTGCGGGCGTTCCTGTCGCGGCTGCTCCCGAGCTACGCGTTACCCGCCCTCTGGGTGGTGGTCGACGAGATCCCGCTGACCCGCAACGGGAAAGTCGACGAACAGGCCCTGATCGCGAACGCCCGATGAAGGAGAAATCGATGAGGTTGTCGCTCGGGCAGGAGCGGCTGTGGCTGGTGCAGCAACTCGACCGGACCAGCGCCGCGTACAACATCCCGATCGTCTTCCGGTTCCACGACGGCGTCGACTTCGCCGTGCTCGACCGGGCGCTCGGCGCGCTCGTCGAACGGCATCCGGTGCTGCGATGGCGGTTCGTCGTCGACGAGTCAGGGACGCCGGCCGCCGTGCCGACGCCGGGTTTCCGCATCCCGGTGGCCCGGCGCACCGCGGCCGACGACGACTGGCGGAAGCACACGGCCGATCTGGTCAGCGAGCCGTTCGACCTCGCGGCGGCGCCGCCCATCCGCGCGATGGTGGTCGAGTGCGCCGACGGGTCGGCGGTGTTGTGCGTGGTGAACCACCACATCATCACCGACGGGCGGTCCATCCAGATCATGACCGAGGACGTCGTCAAGCTGTACCGCTCGGAGACTCCAGCGCCACTGGAGGTGACTTACGAAGGAGTACGTCGCGTCGCAGCGCGCGGCCGCCGATTCGGTGGCGGAGCACATCGACTACTGGCGGCGTGAGCTCGACGGCTTCGAGCCGCTTCGGCTGCCGGCGGACCGGCCGCGCTCGGGCAACCCCGGCTTCGCGGGCGACCACGTCGATTTCGAACTCCCCGCCGAACTCACGAAGGCCTTCAGTTCCTTCGCCCTGCGGAACCGATGCGCGCTGTCCAGTGCCGTGGCCGCGGTGTTCCAGGCATTGTTGTCCCTCCATTCGGGACAAGAGGACATCACGATCGGCACGGTACTGGCCGGTCGCGACGACCGCAGGTTCGCCGACGTCCTCGGCTTCTTCGTGAACACCGTGGTGCTGCGCGCCCACATCACGCCGTCGATGTCGTTCCGCGAGCTGCTGAAGGTGACGCGCACCAAGATGGTCGACGCCTACGCCCATCAGCAGGCGCCGTTCGACCAGGTGGTCGCGGAGGTCCGGCCGGAACGGGACGCCGGGCGCAACGCGATCTTCGACGTCGTGGTCGTGCACAACGGCGAGATCCCCGCCGACGGCGAAGACGAGATCTCCAGCGTGCCCTGGGCCGGGGTGGCGACCCGGTTCGACCTGGAACTGGTCACCCACGTGCAGGACGGCAGGTTGCACGGCTCCCTGGTTTTCCGCACCAGCCTGTTCGACCGCTCGACCGCCACCCGGCTCGTCGGCAGGCTCGTCCGGCTGGTCGAAAACATGCTGGAACACCCCGACGAGCCGCTTTTCGAAGCACTGCGCGGGCAGCTCGACTACTGGCGCAAACAACTCGACGACCTGCCCGCGGCGCTGGAGCTGCCGTCGGATCGCGCTCGCCCGCCGGTGGCGTCCTATCGCGGTGACTCGTTCTCCTTCACCGTGGATCCGAGTGTCCGTGAAACGGGCCGTCGTCACGACGCCACCCTCTTCATGACGCTGCTGGCGGCCTTCGACGTCGTACTCTCCCGCTACGCCCGCACCACCGACGTCGCGGTCGGCGTCCCCGCGCCCGAGGCGAAAATGCTGGTGCTGCGCACCGATCTTTCCGGCGATCCCACCTTCGCGGAGCTGCTCGGCCGCGTGCGGGAGACCACGCTCGGCGCGTACGCGAACCAGGACGTCCCGTTCGAGCGTCTCGTCGAGGAATTGGCGCCGCGGCGGGACTTCAGCCGCAATCCGCTCGCCCAGGTCGTGCTCCGGGTGGTGGACGAGCCGTTGTCGGCCGTCGCATCGGTCGGCACCCGCTCGGAACCTTTCGATCTCGAATTCCTGGTGGCGGACCGCGAGGGCCTCCTGGAAGCGCGGATCGACTACAACGCCGAGGTGTTCGACCGGATCACGATCGAACGTTTCACCCGGCATTTCCAGCGGCTGCTCACGTCCGTCGTGGCCGAGCCCGACCGGCCGCTTTCCGCTTGGTCGATGATGAGCGATGCCGAGCTCCGGCGGCTGACGGAGGACTGGAACGACACGACCACGGAGCTGCCCTCCCCGGCGACGGTGCCCGCGGTGTTCGCCGCACAGGTGCGCGACCGTCCACAAGCGACAGCGCTGGTCCGCGGCGACGATTCCGTGACGTACGAGGAACTCGACGTCCGGTCCAACCGGCTCGCGCACCGGTTGCGCGCGCTGGGCGCCGGGCCGGGGACGGTCGTCGGTGTCTGCCTGCCGCGCTCCATCGGCCTGATCACCGCGTTGCTCGCGATCCTCAAGACCGGCGCCGCGTATCTGCCGATCGACCCCGGGTACCCCGAGGAGCGCCAACGGCTCCTGCTCGCCGACGGCCAGGCGCGGCTGGCGATCACGACCGATCTGATCGCCGATCCCACCCTCGACCAGGAACCATCGACCGCGCTCGGAACCGAGGTGGGGCCGCGCGACCTGGCCTATGTCATCTACACCTCCGGCTCGACCGGCCGCCCCAAAGGCGTCGAGATCGAGCACCGGTCGATCATCCGGCTGGTCACCGGGCTGCCGGACGGCATCCTCGGCCCGGACGAGGTGGTGCTGCACGCGTCGGCGATCTCCTTCGACGCGGCCACCTTCGAGATCTGGGGCGCTTTGCTCACCGGAGCGACCTGCGTCGTCTCCACCGAACGAGTGCTGACCGCCCGGCCGCTCGCGGACGCGATCACCCGGCACCGGATCGGCACGGCGTGGCTGACCTCGTCGTTGTTCAATCACATCGTCGACGAGGACGCCGCTGCGCTGACCGGGCTCCGGAACCTGCTCGTCGGCGGTGAAGCGCTGTCCGTCACCCATGTCCGCCGCGCCGTCGCCGCGCTGCCCGGCACGAAGTTCTTCAACGGGTACGGCCCCACCGAATGCACGACGTTCGCCACGTGCCACCCGATCGCCGCCCCTGTTCCCGAGGACGCCAAGGGGATCCCCATCGGCCGTCCACTCGGGAACACCCGGGTGTACGTCCTCGACGAACGCGGCGGGCTCACGCCGACCGGGGTACCCGGCGAACTCCACGTGGCCGGCCCCGGCGTCGCGCGGGGCTATCGGGGACAGCCGGAACTCACCGGGGAACAGTTCGTTCTCCACCACGGAACGACCGGTGAGCGGCTCTACCGGACCGGGGACATCGTGCGGTACAACGCCGACGGCGATCTGGAGTATCTCGGACGCGTCGACGACCAGGTCAAGATCCGCGGCTTCCGGGTCGAACCCCGCGAGATCGAAGCCGCACTGCTGGCCCGGCCGGAGATCACCCAGGCCGCCGTCGTCGCCCGTGAGGACGGCTCGGGTCAGAAGCGGCTCGTCGCCTATCTCAAAGGCGCTGTCGACGAAACCGCTCTGCGTGCGGAGCTGCGCCGGGAACTGCCGGAGTACCTGGTGCCCGCGGCATTCGTGTCGCTGCCCGAACTCCCGTTGACCATCAACGGAAAGCTGGACGTCCGGGCGTTGCCGGAACCCGAAGACGGCACCCGGAAGGACGAGACCGCCCCGGCGCGCAACCCGACCGAGGAGAAGCTGGCGGCGATCTGGGCGCAGGTACTCGGCCGCGAAACCGTCGGCAGGGACGAAAGCTTCTTCGACGTCGGCGGGCATTCCCTGAAGGCCGCGCAACTCGCCGTCCGGATCGGGGAGACCCTGCGGATCGACCTGCCACTGCGGACGCTTTTCGAGCGGCCCACGATCGCGAAGCTGGCCGAGGAGATCAACGGAGAGCGGCGGACCGCCGTGCGTTCGTTCGATCCGCGGGCCTGGTTGCGTGGTGTCCTCCCGGAGTCGTTGCCACCGCATGGATCCGGTGCCGTGTCGGAAGTACTGCTGACCGGAGCCACCGGATTCGTCGGGGCGTACCTGGTCCGCGAGTTGCTGGCGCGCGAGAACGTGCGGGTGCACTGCCTCGTCCGTGCCGCCGACGAACGGTCGGGATGGCGGAGGCTGCGGGAGAACCTGGACCGCTACGGCCTGTGGGACGACGTCGGCGAGAAGCGGATCAGCGTCGTCCCCGGCGATCTCGCGGCACCCGGACTCGGGCTGACCGACGCGGTGTTCGCGCGGCTCGCGGGCGAAATCGACCTGATCTGCCACAACGGCGCCTGGGTCGACGCGCTCTCCAGCTACGAACAACTCGAAGGCGCCAACGTGGGCGGCACCCGCGAGCTGATCCGGCTGGCGGCCACCACCCGGCTCAAGCGGCTGCAGTTCGTGTCGACCATTTCCGCCGGCGAGGAGAACGGTTCCCGCAGCGGATACGCGGAGACCAAGGCACACGCGGAGCAGCTGATCATCACCGCGTACGAGCGCGGGATACCGGCGGAGATCTGCCGTCTGCCCCGGATCGTCGGGGATTCGAGGACCGGGCAAGGGAACACGCGGGACATCATGCTGCGGGTCCTCCGGAACATCCTCGAACTCGGCGCCGCACCCGACACCGAGATCGAGGAACCGTGGATCGCGGTCGACGAGACGGCGGGCGCGCTCGCCCGGCTCGGCCTGGACCGGCGGCCGGATGGCGGCCGGTTCGTGCTGGCGGGCGAACGGCCGATGCGGCTGACGTACCTGGTCGAGCTCCTGCGAAGCACCGGTACCGAGATCGGCATCCTGCCCGTGGCCGACTGGCTCTCCGCTCTCGAAGCCCATTCCCCCGAGGAACACGCCATCCTGAAGCTGCTCTTCGGCTCCACTTCGTCGAGCGGCCGCCCGAGCAGTGAATTCGAGCCCGTCGTCGTGCCGAGCCCCGACGACGGCGCGCTGCTCCGCTACGTCGACCGAATGCTCGTCCGGACATCCACAGAAGGGCTGTCACGCCAATGACCCGTGAGAACCGGCCGGACCTGTACCGGTCCATGAAGCTGATCCGGGAGTTCGAAGAACGCTGCCTGGCGATGGCCATCGCCGGGGAGATCGACGGCGGGATCCACCCGTACATCGGGCAGGAAGCCGTCGCCGTGGGCATCTGCGCGAACCTGACCGAGCGCGACGGCATCACCAGCACCCACCGGGGACACGGTCACGTGCTGGCGAAGGGCGCGGAACCGCGCCGCCTGCTCGCCGAACTCCTCGGCACCCTCGAAGGGTTCAACAAGGGCCGCGGCGGATCGATGCACGCGGCGGACATGAAGCTGGGCATCCTGGGCGCCAACGGAATCGTCGGCGCGGGCGGCGCGATCGCCTCCGGTGCCGCGTGGGCGGCCAAAGCCCGTGGCGATTCCGAGGTCGTCGTCAGCTTCTTCGGCGACGGGGCGATGAGCCAGGGTGTCCTGCTGGAAGCCTTCAACCTGGCCGCGATCTGGTCGTTGCCGGTGTTGTTCGTCTGCGAGAACAACCAGTACGCGACGAGCCTCAAGCTCGAAGCGGGGCTGGCGGGAGGCGCGACCAGGCGCGCCGAGGGCTTCGGACTGGTTTCGCGCAGTGTCGACGGCATGGACGTCGAAGCGGTGGAGAGTGCCGCGGCGGAACTGCTCGAAGGGGTTCGCGCGGGGCGGGGCCCGGCGTTCCTGGAATGCCGGACGTACCGGTTCTTCGGGCACCATTCCGTGCTCGAACTCCTCGGTGTCGAGTTCCGCGATCCCGACGAGGTCGCTCTTTGGCGCACGAAGGACCCGATCCCGTTACTGGGCGATCAGCTCGGCGAAGACGTCGTCGCCGGGATCGACGCGGCGGTCAAGGAAACCATCGACGAGGCGGTCGAGTTCGCGAAGAACGCCCCGTCGCCCGATCCGAAGGACGCACTCATGTATCTGTACGCGGGAGCCACCGCCGTCCGGCCGGGGGTGATCCTGTGAGCGGGCTGCCTTCGCCGGAGAACTTCGGCTACATGCACGCGATGAACCGCGCCCTGCACGACGAGATGGCCGCCGACGAGGACGTCTTCCTGCTCGGGGAGGACGTCGGTGTCGGGGCGAGTGGAGTCACTTCTGGGCTGCTGCCCCGGTTCGGCCCGGAACGCGTGCTGGACACCCCGCTGTCCGAACAGGCTTTCACCAGTTTCGGGACCGGCGCGGCGATGGCGGGCAAGAAACCGGTGATCGAATTCCAGATCTCCTCGCTGATCTACCTGGTCTTCGAACAGATCGTGAACCAGGCCCACAAGTTCTCCCTGATGACCGGTGGACAGATCCGGATCCCGGTCACATATCTCGTGTCCGGATCGGGTTCGCGCTTCGGCTGGGCGGGCCAGCATTCGGACAACCCGTACAGCCTGCTCGCGCACGCGGGGATCAAGACCGTCGTCCCGGGTCTGGCCGCCGACGCGTACGGGCTGCTGCGGGCCGCGATCCAGGACCCGGATCCGGTAGCCGTGTTCGCTCCTTCTCCGCTGCTGGGCGCGACGGACGTCGCGTACGCGGGCGAAGAGGACATCGTGCCGCTGGGGCAGGCGAACGTCGTCCGGGAAGGCGGCGACCTGACGGTCGTGGCGGTGGGCCAGCACGTCGGCACGGCGATCGAGGTCGCCGAGAACCTCGCGGACCGGGTCGACATCGAGATCGTCGACCCGCGCACGGTCTATCCCTTCGATTGGGAGTGCCTGCGCAAATCGGTCGACAAGACCGGGCGGCTGATCGTGATCGACGACTCGAACCGCATGTGCGGGCTCGGCGCGGAAATCGTCGCGACGGCGGCCGAGGAATTCGATCTGGTGGCACCCCCGAGGCGGGTCTGCCGTCCGGACGGCACCGTCATCCCGTACGCCCTCGCGCTCGACAAGGCCCTGGTGCCCGGGGCGGCGGAACTGACGGCCGCCGTCAACGCGGTGCTGCGGTAGGAGAACCCATGGAAACCTTGGATCGCTACCGGCGGACACAAGACGCCTTCGACGCCGTGCTCGCCACCGTGCCACCGGACCGGTGGGACGCGGCGTCGGCGTGCGAACACTGGACGGTGCGCGACGTGACAGGTCACGTCATCTGGGGGCTGGAGGTGCTGCGCCACCACGCGGCCGGCCGGGAATTCACGGTGGAGAACGGGCCCGCGGGTTCGGAGAAGCCCGGCGAGCTGGCCGGTGAAGACCCGCAGGCCGCGTGGCGCACGGCCAGGGAAGCGGCCGATGCCGTCGTCACCGGCGAGCTGCTCGGCCGTCCCGCTCCCGCGTGGTACGTCGCCAACCGCCCGGACGCGACGGTCACGGACTACCTGGCGCTGCTGACGTTCGACACGCTGGTGCACACCTGGGACATCGGTTCCGCGCTCGGGCAGGACGTGCGCATGGATCCGGACATCGTCGCGCCGTCGTTCTCCCTCGCCCGGCTGATCATCAGCCGCACGCCGGGCACCTTCGGGCCGCGGGTGAAACCGCCCGCGGACGCCGACCCGCAGGCGCGGTTCCTGGCCTTCCTCGGCCGCTCGGCCTGAGCCTCGCCCGCGTGCCCCAGGTACCGGACGGGTTGTGAAAGCCACTTTCGCAACGTTGAAGGTTGCGAAAGTGGCTTTCACAACACCATCAGGGGTCCTTTATGGACAGTGGCGACCTCCACCTCGAGCCGAACTCCCCCTTGACGCTAGCGGCGCACTCGCTATAGCCTCTAACTATCGCGATAAGCACTAACCGAGCGAAGGAGAAGAGGCATGTTCCGCACCGCACGCCACCGGATCAGCACACGCGCCGCCCTGCTCACGGTCCCGCTGGCCGTGGCCGGCGTCCTCGGCGCCACGGCGCCCGCCCAGGCGACTCCAGCCCACCACCACAAGCCGACTTCGCTTACCTGCCAAGGCAAAGGCATCGACCGCGCCGCCAAGGTGCACTACCGGACCGAAGCCTTCATCAAGGCGCCGCTGCGCACCATCTGGAACCTGCAGACCGACGTGGAGGCCTGGCCGTCCTGGCAGAACCCCGCCATCCCCGTCACCATGAAACGTCTGGACCCCGGTCCGCTGCGCAAGCATTCCCGCTTCCAGTGGACCATTCCCGTCCCGCCCGGCCTGCCCTACCCGCCCGGTGACGTGACCATCGTTTCCACCGTCCGGCAGCTCCAGCCCGGCAAGTGCATCCGCTGGACCGGGCCCCTCGACGGTCCCGGCGGCATGCACATCGACGGCGTCCACGTCTGGAACTTCGTCAAGGTCCCCGGCGGCGTCATCGTCCGCACCGAGGAGAGCCACACCGGGCCGCAGGTCGACAAGGACGTGCCCGGCTCCACCGAGATGCTCGGGCAGGGCCTCGAAATCTGGCTGAAGGATCTGAAGAAGGCCGCCGAAAGCCGGTAGCCCACCTTAAGCTCCCCCGTATGGAGATCATCGGGCCGGACGACGCCCTTCCCGCACGCCGGATCCGGCGGGTCGCGGTGGCCGGGCCCGCGGGATCCGGCAAGTCGACGCTGGCGCGAACCCTGTGCGAGCGCATGGGATTTCCGTTCGTCGAGTTCGAGTCCTTCTTCCACGCACCCGGCTGGACGGTGCGGGAGACCTGGCAGGCCGACGTCCTGGAATTCCTCAGCGGCGACGAATGGGCCATCGAGTGGCAGGGCGAAGAGGTCCGGGAGCGGATGACCGAGCGGCTGGACGTCCTGGTCTGGCTCGATCATCCGCGTGCCATGACCGTGGCGCGCACGGTCGTCCGGACGCTGAAACGTCGCGTGGGGCGCGGCTCGAAGATCGCCGGTGGCAACGTCGAAGGCCCACTGCGCACCTTCTTCACCGATCGCGACCACATCGTCAAGCTCGCCTGGCGCTACCACCCGCTCATCCGGGCCCGCGTGCACAAGGTCGTCGCCGAGAACCGGTACCCGGGCCTCGTCGTCGTCCGCCTGCGTGGTCAGCGCCAGGTCGACCGCTGGCTCGACGGTCCCCTCGCCCGGAACCTCCGCTAGCGAAGATCCCGCACGCGCCGCACGACGCCGTGTTCGCTCCGCTCCACCGTGAAACCCTCGCGCTCGCAGAAGACTCCCGCGCGTTCGTTCGCCACGAAATGCTCGGCGTACACGCGCTCGGCGTCCGGCGGCAACTGTCCGATGAGGACATCGAGCAGCCGCGCCCCCAGCCCGCCACCGCGATGCCGGGAACGCACGTACAGCTTCTCGATCATGTACTCGTCGCCGTCGCGGCCGCGCTGCCCGACACCGGCGAGACACCCGCCTTCGTGGGCGACCACGACCGAACCGCGGGCCACGGCGCCGGCGATATTCGTCTCGTGCCACCACATCCGCACTTGCCTCGCCGCGGCCTCTTCACCGATCAGCCGCGCGTAATGTGCTCGGACGTGCTCTTCGCCGAAGTGGCAGATGGCCATGACGTCGTCTCGACCGGCGTTCCGCACGATCATCGTCCTGCCCCGATCCGCAACTCGCGACGACCTTTCGGGCAGTCCTTGATCACCGGGGTTGTCCCGGTGTGTGCCCGGTGGTAACGATACGGGCGAATCAGCTTGTGACCTACCGGTCCACCGCGGGGCCGGGACGGCCGGTCTACCCTCCGTGCTGGGAAGCGGGGGTGTTCCGCCTCGTCGACCGCTCGTATTTCCGCCGATCGTGATCCCATCCCAACCAGGCCAAGGCGACGCATGCAACCCAATTTCGACGCAGGTGAGGACTTCGCGCTCCTTTTGGAGCGAGAGGCCAAGAAACTCGAGGAAAAAGCCAATGCCCTGACGGCCGCGTTCACCGCGTCGGCCTCCACGGTGAGCTCTCCCGACGGCTCGGTGACGGTGACGGTCGAGGCCAACGGATCGCTGAGCGCGATCGAGTTCGGCAACCGGGCCACCGCGCTGGGAGCTGCCCGGCTCTCCTCCTTGGTCATGCAGACGGTGCGCGAGGCACAGCGCAAGACCGTGGAGAAGGTCACGGAGTCCTACACCGAGATCAACGGTGAAGACGAGGCCGCGCGGCTGGTCCGTACGTTCATGCCGAAGGTGGAGGAGGACGAGCAGGACTCCTCCCCGGAGCAGGACAAGTGGGCCCCCGAGGCGCACCACGAGGATCCGCGTCCGCAGGCGGGGTACCGGCCGCCGCCGCCACCGCAGGCCGGTCCCCCGATGCCGCCGCAGCCGGGCCGTCCGGTGCGGCCGGCGAACCCCCCGGCGCCGCGGCCCCGGCGTCCTGCCACCCCCGACGACGATGAAATGAGCCCGTGGTGAACGGATTCGGTGTCAAGACGGAAACCATGAACGAGTTCGCCGGGCACCTCGACCAGCTCGAGGACGCGCTGCGGAAGAGCGCCGACATGGTCGGCAGCTGCGTGGCGGACCCCGGCATCTTCGGCATTTTCGGCGGCCAGATCTACGGCGCCGGCGCGAGCATGCACTGCGGGAAGGCTCGGGACCACCTGAACAAGTACTCCGAGAACGTGCAGGAGTTCTCGGGCAGGGTGCGCGAGGCCGCGAAGATGTACGCCACCAACGAGCAGGAGTCGGAGAGGCTGATCACCGAGGCGGGCAAGGGTATCGACGAGGTGAAGGTCAAGTGAGCGACGAGTACCGCCCGAACGACTTCGGGAACGGCAGTGGCACCAAGGCCGACGACTTCAAGGACGACAAGCGCAGCTTCCTCGCGGGCAGTGGCGACACCGCGGGCGCGGGTTTCTTCGACTCCGCGTTCTCACTGAAGCAAGCCGTCAACGAGGGCGACAGCCTCAGCATCGGGCTGGCCTCGGCGGGGATGGCGATCGAGATCCTCGGCATGATCGCCGATCCGATCGGGTCGCTGCTCACCGCCGGGATCGGCTGGCTGATCGAGCACATCGTCATCTTCCGCTGGCCGCTGGACTTCCTGCTGGGCGACCCGAAGGGCATCGAAGCGGCCAAGACCGCGATCTACAACGAAGGCAAGGAAGTGGCCGAGTGGTCGAAGGACCACGCGGCCGCCACCGGCAAGTTCCTGGAGAAGTGGGACGGCGAGGCCGCCGACACGTTCCGTGCCGACATGGAGGGTGTCGCCGCCCAGATCGACGCGCTCGCCGAGTACATCAACTTCGCGGGCAAGCAGATGGGGATCGCCGGTGCCATGATCGGCGCCGTCCGCGGCATCGTCCGCGACATCATCGCCATGACGCTGGCCGGCATCCTCAAGGCCGCGATCGTGGCGGTGGCACTGGCGCCCGTCACCTTCGGCGGTTCGATCATCGCGGCGATCACCTCCATCATGACCACGGTCGGGGTGGCGATCGCCAAGATCGCCAAGCAGATCGCCGACGTCGCCAAGAAGCTCGCCGAGATGCTCAAGATCCTGGCGAAGACACGCGGCGCGGCCGACGACGTCGTCAAGCTGACGCTCGGCGGCGGCAAGGTCACGCTGCCCAAGCCCAAACCCGCCGGCGGTACACCGATGCCCGGCGGCAAGAAGCCGATCGAGGGTCCGCCCCCCAAGCCGGGCGACAGCACCCCGGACGCGACGCCCGACGCTCCGAAGCCCAAACCGGAGAAGCTCGGCGACATGCCCCCCAGGGTGGTGCGCGAGAAGCTGGCGAAGGAGCTCGAGGGGCACCCCGACGCCAAGAAGATCTTGGAAAGGTACGACTACTGGACCAGCTTCCCGATCGGTGACCTGAAAACGCGGTTCCCCAAAGCGGCGGACGCGCTCGACAAGATCGAGAAGGGGCTCAAGATCCTCAGCGACCCGACGTACGGCGCGTCGGGCATGGCGGGGAAGACCATCGTCGAGATGACGAAGGCCATCCCACCTGCCGCGAAGGAAGAGCCGCCGAAGGACGAAGAAAAGAAGTAAGCACGGACCAGTGGCGCCCCGTACCGGAACCGGTGCGGGGCGCCGCTGGTTTTCCCGCAGCTGTCGGGTGTGCTTACGTTCGGGTCATGACTGAACGGGTGAACATCTCCTCCGGCGGCGACTACGAGTCGGTGTTCGGCTACAGCCGGGCGGTGCGCGTCGGCGAGCACATCCACGTTTCCGGGACCACGGCGCGCGAACCCGCCCGCTCGGGTGACGCGTACGAGCAGGCCGTGGCCGTGCTTTCGATCATCGAGACCGCGCTACGCGAAGCCGGTTCCAGCCTGGTCGCGGTGGTCCGCACGGTCACCTACGTGACCGACATCAAGGACGCCGACCTGGTGGCGCGGGCGCACCGGGAAGCCTTCGGTGACGTGCTGCCCGCGGCCACCATGGTCGAGGTGTCGGCGTTGCTCGACCCGAAGATGAAGGTCGAGATCGAGGCCTACGCCATCGAGAAGTAGCTCAACCGCCGTGGTCGTGGCCCGGCATCGGAAGCAGCCGTGACACGCGGTCTTCGGTGCCGGGGGCGACGATGACGAACTGCCCCATCATCCCTTTGTCCTCGTGGCGCAGGATGTGGCAGTGGTACATGTACGGCGCCGCCGGATCCGCGTGGCGGCCGAATTCGACGGCGAGTTTCACCGTGGCCTGTTTCGGTACGTAGACGGTGTCCTTGGGGCCGCCGAGGTAGGCGGGCGGCGGCGCGCCGTTGATCTCGAGCACGCGGAACGCGACTTCGTGGATGTGGAAGTTGTGCGTGTAGGTCGTGTTGTGGATCTCCCAGATCTCGCGCGCGCCCGCCGGGACGACCTCGTCGATCCGCGCCATGTCCATGTCCTTGCCGTTGATCTCCGAACCGGTCAGCGTCATGCGGCGCACGAGGGCGCCCGGCGGCGCTTCCGGCAGCGGCGCCGTGGAAAGGCGGGCCGGCAGCGGTGAAACGTCTCGCGTCGGCCCCGTCGCGATGATCTTGAGCAGGTCGAAGTCACCCTCCTCGATATCCGTCGCCGCCTCGGTCCGCTCGCCGACGCTCCGGAGGATCACCTGTTCTCCGGGGGCGAAGGAGGTGACGAACTCCAGCCGTTCGCCGGGGCTGAGGGGCACCCGCCGGACGGCGACCGGGCCGGGCAGGAGGCCACCGTCGGTGGCGATCACGTGGAACTCGCGCCCATCGGCGAATTCGAGGAAGTAGATCCGGGCGTTCGACCCGTTCAGCACCCGGAAGCGGGTCCGGCCCGCGGGTACCTCGACGAACGGATCGAACGTCCCGTTGACCAGGATCGTCTCCCCGATCAAGCCGAACGTGCCGTCGAACTCCTCCACGAGCCGCCCGTCGGAGTCGAGCCGTTTGTCCTGGATGATCAGGGGGATGTCGTCCACGCCGTAGTCCGACGGCAGACCGGACGCGGCCGGCTCGGGGTCCACGATCTGGATCATCCCCGCCAGGCCCCGGTAGACGTGCCTTGCCGTCTGTTCGTGCGGATGCGGGTGGTACCAGCCGGTGGCGGCGGGCTGGTCGACCGTCCACTCCGGACTCCACGTGGCGTCCGGCCGGATCGTCTGATGCGGCCCGCCGTCCATCCGGGCCGGCAGGCGCATCCCATGCCAGTGCAGGGTGGTCGGCTCGCCGATCCGGTTGGTGACGGCCATCGCCACCCGGTCGCCGCGGTGCATCCGCAGCGTCGGGCCCAGGTGGTCCCCGTTGATCCCCCACGTGCTCACCCGCTTGCCAGGGATCAGTTCGGTCTCTCCCTGGCGGAGGGTGAGCTCGAACCGGCGGACCCCGGAGGCGTCCACGTCCGGCGCCAGCAGCGGCGGCACCCGCAGGCGGTTGGCGAACGCTCCCGGCGGATGGGCCGTATCCGCCGCGCAGCCCGCGACGCCGGCCCCGGCGGCCGCGAGTGCGGCGAGTTTCAAGAAGGAACGTCGGTCCATGACGCGATGATCGCGGCGAGGAGGCATCCGGCACGTCGGCCGGGAACGGTAATCCGGGAAATCCGACCGGAGCGGTAGGTCATCCCGCCGCGGTAGGCGGTTGCCCGTCACGGGCGGACGCGCCGCGGGGCGGGCTCGGACAGAGTCGCCATCATGAGAAAACTCGTCACGACGGCGATCGCCGTCGCCGCCTTCCTGTCCGGTTCGCCCGCGCTGGCCGAGCCGGCCGGACTCGACCTCACCGTGACGCCGTCGGGCTTCACCGCACCGTCCACCGCCCGTGCGGGCGTCCTCACCCTGAAGGTGCGGTCGGAAGATCCCGCGGGCGCGTGGATCGGCCTCGTGCGGCTGCGTCCGGGGATCGCGCTCGAAACCTATGCGCGGCACCTGAAACAGGCCATGTCGGACGATCCCGCGGAGGCGATGGCGGGTGGCCGGGCGGTCACCGGCGACGCGGAGATGTTCGGCGGCGTCGCCGTCGCGGCCGTTCCGGCGGCGGCCGGGATCGCCGTGTCTCCCGGCGACTACCACCTGGTGGATTTCCGCGACGTCGCCGAACCGGATTTCCTGTCCCGGATCCGCCCGCTGCGGATCGGCCACGGGCCGTCGGCGAAGGCACCCACGGCGTCGGCGGCGATCATCGCGACCGACAGCGGGTTCCTCGCGCCGCGTTCCCTCACGTCCGGCGCGCCGGTGTTCGTGCTCAACGCGTCGGGCCAGTTCACCGAGGCCATGCTGATGCCGGTCCGGCCGGGGACGGCACTCGCCGACCTCGACGCCTTCTTCGCCCGCACGGGGCCGAGTCCGTTCACCGGCCGCCCGACGGGGGTCGTGCCGCTGTCACCGTGGCGTTCGGCGATACTCACCACGGCGCTCCCTCCCGGCGAGTACGCGCTGGTCACCTGGGTGCGCGACCTGCGCACCGGGGAACCGCTGGCGCTGCGCGGCGCACGAGCCCTGGTGCGCGTTGCCTGACATCACAGAGGTCCTGATGAGCCTGAGACGTCCCACAGCGGCCGAGATCGCGGCCGGGACCGGCGTCGCGGCGCTCGTGGCCGTCTCGGCGGTGACACGGATCGGGCCGAGCGGACCGGAAGGGACGCTCGGCCCGTCCGGTGCCGTCCTGCTCGTCCTGCTGGCCGTGCTGCTCACCGCGCGCCGGATCTTCCCGTTCGGTGTGCTGGTGGCCGTCAACGCGGTCGTCGCGGTGTGGTTCGTCCTGGACTGCCCGGGCAGGCTGATCACCGTGGCGGCGCTGATCGCCTGCTACACCGTCGCCGCCGAGCGCGGCTGGCGGCTCGGCGCCGCGGCCTGGACGGTCACGGCCACGGTGTCCACGGTCGTGGTGCACGGAACCCTGGGCGTGACCTGGTTCGACGACCGGGCGGTGAACGCGCTTTCGCTGGAACTGGCCGCGGTGGCGCTCGGTTCCGCCGTCCACTACCACCGCGCGTATGCCGCGGGCGCACGGGAACGGGCGCTCCGGCTGGCCGAGCAGGCCCGGTTGCGGGAAACCGAGCAACGGCTGGAGATCGCCCGCGAACTGCACGACGTGGTGGGCCACACCATGGTCGCGATCAGTGTGCAGGCGGGCGTCGCGACCCACGTCATGGCACGGAATCCGGAGCAGGGCGCGGCCGCGCTGCGCACCATCAAGACGATCAGCGACGAGGGGCTGGCCGAAGTCCAGGCATTGCTGGGCCTGCTTCGCGTCGACGGGACCACGGCCGACCGCGGCGGGCTCGCGCGGCTGGACACCCTGCTGGACGTGACCAGGGCGACCGGTGTCCCGGTGGACCTGGTGGTCGAGGGCGAACGCCGCCCCCTGCCCCCGCGAGTGGATCTGGCCGCTTTTCGGACCGTCCAGGAGGCACTGACCAACGCGCGAAAGCACGCGCGGCCGACGTCGGTCCGGGTCTGCCTGCTCTATGGTGACGACGTGCTGGAGATCGGGGTTCGCAACGACGGAGCGGGCGAGAGCTCCCCGTCTCCCACGGGTGGCAACGGGATCACCGGACTGCGCTCGCGGGCCACCGCCTTGGGCGGAACCCTGCACGCGACGCGGAACGGTGAGGCCTTCGAAGTCACCGCCACGCTTCCCACGCGTGCGGAGAACCCCTGATGCCGATCCGGGTGCTCATCGCCGACGACCAGTCCCTGGTGCGGGCGGGCTTCCGGGTGCTCGTGGAGTCCGAGGACGACATGGAGGTCGTCGGCGAGGCGGGAGACGGGGCCACCGCGGCCGCCCTCACCGAACGGCTCCGCCCCGACGTGGTCCTGATGGACGTGCAGATGCCCGGCACCGACGGGATCGAGGGCATCCGGCGCATCACCGCGAACCCGGAGCTTTCGGCGGTGCGCGTCCTCATTCTGACCACTTTCGACACCGAGGACTACGCGGTCGCGGGCATCACCGCGGGCGCGAGCGGCTTCCTGCTCAAGAACACCGCGCCCGACCAGCTTTTGCACGGTATCCGGGTGGTGGCGGGCGGCGAAGAGCTCCTCGCCCCGGGCCTGACCCGCAGGCTGATCGCGCGGCTCGTGCCGCCCGCGTCGCCGACGGTGGACGACACGGTGTTCGCCGAACTCACCGCCCGCGAACGGGAAGTCGTCGCCCTCGTCGCCGAGGGGCTGAGCAACGCGGAGATCACCGCGCGCCTGTTCATCAGCGTCGCGACGACCAAGACCCACGTCAGCCGCGCGCTGAGCAAACTGGGTGCCCGCGACCGGGCTCAGCTGGTCGCCATGGCCTATCGCCACGGCTTGGTCACCCCACCCGAGCCCGGCCGGTGAGCCAGGCCGTCTCCGGCAGGTCTGGTCGATGGGCTTCGTGATCCAGGTGGTTCCTGGCGGTGCGGGCGGGTCGGCCTCGTACCGGGTCGTACTCGGCCGAGCCCGCCCGTGCTGTCAGGCGCCGCCTGGGCGCGAAGACCGCGACCAGACTTGCCGGACACGGCCTAGCCGCGCCCCTCGACGCGGTAGGTCACGTGGACCGCGTGCCTGCCGGCGGCCGCGCTCACCTGTACGAGAGACGCGGGATCCACGCCCTCGAACAGGCGGGTGCCGCCGCCGACCAGCTCCGGTACGACGTGCAGCCGCAGTTCGTCGACCCAGCCACCGGCGAGCGCCTGCTGGACGACCGAAGCCCCGCCCGCGATCACGACGTCACGCCCGGCCGCCGTCTCCTTCGCCTGCCGGAGCGCCGCTTCGACACCGGTGACGAACGAGAACCGTGTCGGCCCCTTCACCAGATCGGGTCCGGGACGACCGGTGACGACGTAGACCGGCATCCCCCAGGTCCCGTCCTCACCCCACAGTCCGATCCCCACGTCGAACAGCGTCCTGCCGATGACGAACGCGCCGGTGTTCTCGAACATCACCCTGGCCGCCGCCTTGTCGACGTCGTCCGGATCCTCCATGCTCCACGCGGTGAGCCGCTGCCCCGCGGTCCCGAACGGCGCGTCCACACCGACACCTTCCCCTGCCACGTACCCGTCCAGCGACGGGCTGATGTCGACGATCGTCTTCCCCACCGGGGCCTCCCTTGTCCGTTTCCCCGATTGTGGGCGCGGGTCCGGGCTCTCACATCCGTCCACAGTGGTACATCCGCACGTACCCCGTGGGGATGACGGCTACCTCCCGAACGACCCGACCAGTGCTTCGGGGGCTTCACGCGTCGCGTAGAGCTTCCAGAAGGCGTCGGCGAAGACGTCCGGGTGGATCACCTCGGGCTCGAAGTCCATCGGGCTCGCGGTGAGTGCCCGATGGGGCACGCTGCCCTCGATCAGCGCGCCGACGTTGACGGCACCGGCGTACACCCCCTTCTCCGCGAGCACGGCGTTCAGGTTGTGGAGGTAGTTCCGCAGCGCGGCCTGCGCCATGCCGACGTTGCCGAGGAAGGGCGCCGGGTACAGCCCGGATTGCCCGGCGGTGAACAGGATCGCGCCGTCGCCGCGCTCGGTCATGGCCGGCAGTACGGCCCGCACCAGCGCCACCGCGGACACCAGGAAACGGTCGAGAACGAGCCGGAGGTTCTCCGGATCCACGTCGAGCACCGGCACGATGCCCTCGCCCATGGTCCCGCCGCCGGGGTTGAACGCGACCGCGTCGATCCGGCCGATGGCGGTGACGGCGGCGGCGATCTGATCCGGTTCGTAGACGTCGGCGGCGAATCCGTTCGCTTCGATGCCGTCGCGGGCGAGTTCGGCGACGAGCGCGTCGAGGTTCTCGGTGGTGCGCGCGACGAGGGCGATACGGAAGCCCTCGCGGCCGAAGCGGCGCGCGAGCGAAAGTCCCAGCACCGGTCCGGCGCCGAAGATCGCGAATGTCTTGGTCATCTGTCCTCCAGGGAATTAAGTTGAGGGCCACCTCAACTTATACCCGTAACTTGAGGCCGTCTTCAACTTGGCTACGATGCCGTCATGACCAAACCCCTGCGGAAGGACGCCCAGCGCAACCGCGACCTGCTGGTCGAGGCCGCCAGGGGGCTCTACGCGGAACGCGGCCTCGACGTCGCGCTCGAAGAGATCGCCAAGACCGCGGGCGTCAGCATCGGCACGCTGTACAACCACTTCCCCCAGCGCGCGGACCTGGTGAACGCCGTGTTCGCCGACCGAACCGAGACCGTAGCGAAGCTGGCCGAGCACGCGCTCTCCCTCGACGACGCCTGGATCGGATTGACCTCCTTCGTCGAACGGGTCTGTGAATTGCAGGCCGCCGATCGCGGCTACAACGAACTCGCCTCGACGCGTCCACCGCAGGCCGAAGACCTCGAACGCGGCTACGAACTCATGACCCGGATCGTCGAACGCGCCAAGGAGAGCGGCGCCCTGCGCGCGGATTTCACCCTCGAGGACATGGCCTTCGTGACCTGGGGGATCGCGCGCACCGTGGAGGCGACCGCGACCGTCCGGCCGGAGGCGTGGCGCCGCCATCTCGCGCTGCTGTTCGACGGGATGCGGGCGCCCGCCGCCCATCCGTTGCCGGAGCCGCCGTTGCTGCCCGGGGAATTGGCCCGCGTCATGGGCGGCTGCGGCTGAGGGCAACCCTCGCGCCCTCCGGTGCGTGTCACGTCGGGAGGGAAACCATGAATACGAAACTTCTGCTCATCGCTCTGGCACTGTTCGCGACGACGGCCTGTTCCGGGGAGCCACCAGCGGCACCCGCGACGGTCACCGTCACCCCGTCGTCCTCGGCACCGAAACCATCCGCCGGACCGGACGCCAAGACCGTCGCCTGGCTCGACGGGCTGTGCGGCGCGGTGTACGGCTTCATGAAGGCTTCCAGCGATTACGCGACCAAGCAGCGATCGGGAACCGAGGTGACCCGCGGCGCGCTGAAGGAGGAACTCGGGATCCGCGCGGGATTCGCGGGCAAGGCCGTCGACGACCTGGCCGCGCTGCCACCGTCGCCGATTCCCGGCGGCGACACGGTGCGGAAGTCCCTTGTGGACCGGTACACCGCCGCGAGGGACGCGGCGACCGCGGGCAGGCAGCGGTTGGAGAAGTCCGGGAACGACGCCGCCATGGACGCGGCCATCAAGGCGATGGACGCCACGCAGAAACCCGTCACGGAGACCCCCGATCTCCTGCCCTCGCTCAAAATCGAGACGCCGGAGCTGCTGGCCGCCGCGGAGGCCAAGAAGTGCGTGCCCGCTTGACTCAGGCGCGGTGAGGCGAAGGTGGCGTGTTGCGAAAGCCACTTTCGCAACGTTGAAGGTTGCGAAAGTGGCTTTCGCGACACGTCGGCGGGGGGTAGATCGCGACGTGCGCACGCGGCCCGGGGAAACGCGGACCATCCATCTGAGGGAACTCTCAAGAAGCGATCTCCGGCGTGATCCCGCCCGCCGCGGCCAGCGCGCGATGCAGCGCCAGCTCCGCCGTCGGCCCCTCGGCCACGACGATCCCGGTGCACGACCGCTGATCCGCGAGATGCCGGATCTCGTCGCCGGGGCTCGCCGTCGGGTACCACTCGGGCGAACCGGGCAGGCCGGGCAGGCGGTCCAGCCCCGACCATCCTTTCAGGACACCTTCCGTGGCCGGATACGCCAAGACGAACGCGACCCCCGGTCCCCCGCCGATCTCCTCGGTGAGCAGGGCGGGTTCCTCGCCCAGCGCCATGGCGATCATCGCGGAATAGACGTTGGTGCCCAACGACCGGCACAACGCCTCGCCGAGCATCGCCCCGCCGATCCGGATGTTGATCTCGACGACCTCGGGCCCGTCGGCGGTGAGCACGAATTCGGTGTGCGCGAAGCCCTGCTCGTGTCCGGCGGCCTTGAGCACCCGGCCGATCCAGTCCGCCAAGCCCGCGTACTCGGCCGCGGGGAAGGCCACCGGGAACGCGGCGGCTTCCTCGCGCCGCACCGGCTCGGGCGACAGCTGGCGGGAGAGGATCCCGAGCAGCCGGGTCCTTCCTTGCCAGGACACGGTTTCCGCGCTGTAGAGCGGGCCGGTGAAATACGGTTCGGCGATCAGATGCCCCTTCAGCGGCGTCGTCTTAGCCTCCAGCCTGGCCCGGTCGAGTTCGGCCTGATCGCGGACGAGCCACACTCCCCGCGACGACGTCCCCGAAGAATCCTTCACCACCAAAGGAAAACCGAGTTCTTCGGCGACCATGACCGGCGCCGGCCCGCCGCGGGTGAGCCCGTGTTCGTACAGCCGATCGCGCACCGCGCCCTTGTCCCGCAGCACCCGCACGGCGGCCGCGTCCGGGCCGGGCAGGCCGAGCCGGGCGGTGAGTTCCGCGCCGGGAAGTGCCCACGTGTCGGTCGAGCTGACGATCCCGGCGAGGTCCGGGATGGCGCGCAGCGCGGTTTCGCAGGCCGCGATGTCGGTGGTGTCGATGTCGACGACCTCGACGCGGCCCGGCGCGAGCGTGCCGAGTTCGTAGCGGTAGATGTCGCGATTCCCGGTGAACAGCACCAGCTTCCGCCCGGCCTCCGCCGCCGCGTCGGCGAGCCTGCCCAGGCCGAAGGTGAGCGCTTCCAACAGGACGACGGTCACGACACCCGCTCCTTCCGGTACCGCGGCTGTACGGGAATCCCGAATCGGCGGCGGCTCCAGTCCATCGACGCCCACGGCAGGGCGAGTTCGTCCAGGGAGGCGATCTCGCGCGGCGCGAGGCCTGCCGGGTCGACCGCTTCCCGATGCCGGGCGAAAACCCTTGCCGTGTAGCGATGTCCGGTGTCCGCGCCGATCACGACGTGGGTCCGCTCCGGATTCCGCGCCGCCTCCCAGCCCGCGACGAGGTACGCCGCACCGGTGGAAAGCCCGGCGAACACGGCGTGGTCACGCATCAGGCCGACGGTCGCGGCCATGGCGTGCACGAAGTCGAGCCAGTGGATCCGGTCGTACAGCGCGTGGTCCACGTTGCCGAACGGGATGGCGGAGCCGATACCCGCGATGATCGCGTCCGGATCGGTGAACCGTTCACTGCCGAAGGTGACACTGCCGAACGGCTGGACCCCGGTCAGGCGGACGTCCGGATCCCGTTCGCGCAGTGAGCGCGCGATCCCGCCGGTCGACGCGCCGGTGCCCACACTGCCGACGACGGTGAGCGGCCCGGACGGCAGCGCGCGGGCGACGAGATCGGCGACCTCGGCGTAACCCAGATAGTGCACGGGATCGTGGTACTGGCGCATCCAATGCATGTCCGGATCACGTTCCAGCAGTTCGTGTACGCGGGCGACCCGGCGCCGCTGGTCGAGGCGGAGATCGTCCGACGGCGGCATCTGGTCCACCGTCGCGCCCAGGATCTCCAGCTGCGACCGCATGGTGAGGTCGACGGTGGTGGACGCGACGATATGGCAGCGCAGGCCGTAGCGGTGGCAGGCCATCGCCAGCGCGAGCGCGTAGATCCCGCTGGAGCTGTCGATCAGCGTCTGTCCTTTTCGGACGGTCCCGTCGGCGAGCAGCGACCGCACCGCGCCGAGCGCCGCGTAGACCTTCAGGGTCTCGAAGCGGATCAGCACGATGTTCGGCGCGAGCCGGATCAACGCCGGCGTCTTGATCGCATCGGTGACGTGCTCGTGGACCAGCGCGGACATCGCGGTCACCGGCCGATCGAGCGCAGATACGCGGCCAGCGATTCGGCACCCGCCGCGTTGCGCGGGCCGCTCACGAGGTCACCGTAGGAGATGACGTGGAACCGGTTGTCGCGCACGGCGGGCGTGTTCTTCAGCTGTGGCGCGGATTTGATGAACGCGATCTTGTCCTGCGCCGGCTGGTCGGCGTAGTCCACCACGACGATCACCTCGGGTTCGGCCTTCACCACCGCTTCCCAGCCGACACTGCCCCAGCCGTCCTGCAGCTCGCGGAAGACGTTCGTCCCGCCGGCGGCGTCGATGATGTCGTTGGGGGCGGCGTGTTTCCCGGACGTGAACGGCTGGTCGGTGCCGGAGTCGTAGACGAACACTTTGGCGGGCGGAGTCTTCGGTGCTCCGGCGCGGACCTTGTCGAATCGCCCCTTGAGTTCCGTCACCAGCTCGTCGGCCCGCTGGCGGACGCCGAAGATGTCGCCGAGATTGCGCAGGTCGGTGTAGAGCGCCTCGAGCGGCGTCACCTCCTGCTTCGCGGTGGGGTACTCCCAGCAGGTTTCGGTGTGCAGGTAACTCCGGATGCCCACCTGTTCCAGCAGTTTCGGCGTGATCCCGCGTTCCTCGCTGAACCCGGAGTTCCAGCCCGCGATCACCCAGTCCGCCTTGGCGTTGACCAGGATTTCGCGGGTGACCCGCGAGGTGCCGAGCCGCTCGACCTTGGCGTAGTCGTCCTTCCACGGCGAGCCGGCGATCGACGGGTCGCCGAGCGAGTTCATCACGTAGCCGCGCATCCGGCCGGCGAGCCCGAGCGCGAACATCTTCTCGGCACCGGAAACGTCATAGGCGACAGGACGTTGCGGCGCCGGGAACGCGACCTGCGCGCCGCAGTTGGTCACCGTGGCCTGTGCCGGCGCGGCCGGCCCGGCCTCGACCTGGGCACCGCAGGCGCTCAGAAGCAGTGCCGCGGCGAAGAGCGCGGTCACCCTGGACGGCTTCATCGTGTGATCCCCTCGGTTTCATCGGCGGGAAGGTCGTAGAGCAGTTGGAGCGCCCCGGTCACGGGATGGGTCACCGGGGTGACGTCGACACCGAACACGGCGCGGACCGTTTCCGGTGTGAGCACTTCGGCCGGAGTGCCGCAGGCGGCGAGCGTTCCACCGCGCAGCAACGCGATCCGGTGGCAGACGGCGGCGGCGAGATTGAGGTCGTGCAGCGCGACGAGCACGGTGAGCCCGCAGTCGCGCAGGAACTTCAGCAGTTCCACCTGGTGGCGGACGTCGAGATGGTTCGTCGGCTCGTCGAGGACCAGCACCTCCGGCTCCTGGACGAGTGCCCTCGCCACCAGGACCCGCTGCCGTTCGCCACCGGAAAGTGTGAGCACGCTGCGCTGGGCGAGATGCGTGATGTCCATACGCCGTAACGCTTCCCGGCACAACGCGCGTTCGCGGGCCGACAGCCGGAGGTTGCCGCGCTGATGCGGCGACCGCCCGATCGCGACGACCTCCTCGACGGTGAAGTCCAGGTCTGCCCGGCTGTCCTGGGTGAGCGCGGCGATCCGGCGGGCGGTGTCGCGCAGGCCCTGCTCGGCGAGGTCGGTCCCGTCGAGCAGAACCGCACCGCCGGACGGCGACAGCGCCCGGTAGACACAGCGCAACGCCGTCGACTTGCCGCTGCCGTTGGGGCCGAGCAGGCCGACGACCTCGCCCGCGCCGACGTCCAAGCAAAGCTCACGGATCAGCGCCGACCCGGCCACCTCGACGGAAAGCTCGCGCAGCGACAGCATCAGCGGTCTCCGAAAGCGTAGCCGCGGCGCCGCATCACGACGAGGAACACCGGAACACCGATCAGCGCGGTGATCACGCCGAGCGGCAGTTCCTCGGGCGCGACGAGCGTGCGGGCCAGCAGATCCACCCACACCAGGAAAACCGCGCCCACCAACGGAGCGAGCGCCAGCACCCGGCGGTGCCCCGATCCGGCGATCATCCGCACCACGTGCGGCAGGACCAGCCCGACGAACCCGATCGAGCCGCTAACCGCCACCAGCAGGCCGGTGACGACCGCGGTGAGCAGGAAGAGCCAGCGGCGCAGCGCGGCCGCGTCGGTACCGAGGCTCATCGCGGTCTCGTCGCCCATGGACAGGACGTCGAGCGCGGTGCCGTACCGCAGCAGGACCACCACGGCGACGGCCACCCCGAGCGCGGCGAGCGGCAGGGAGGCCCACGTCGCCGCGCCGAGGCTGCCGAGCAGCCAGAACAGCACGGTCTGGGCGGCCTGGCCGTTCGGCGACAGGTAGACGAGCACGCTCATCACGGCCTGGAAGGCATAGGTGAGCGCCACCCCGGTGAGCACGAGACGCAACGGCGTCAGGCCGAGCTTGCCGCGGGCGGCGAGATAGACGATCGCCGTCGCGGCCAGCGCGCCGAGGAAGGCGGCCGTCGACAACGCCAGCACGCCGAGCCCGGCGAACAGGCCGAACACCACGACGGCGGCGGCGCCGACCGAGGCGCCCGACGAGATCCCGAGCACGAACGGATCGGCGAGGGCGTTGCGGACCAGTGCCTGCACCGCGACACCGACCACCGCGAGCCCCGCGCCGACCACGGCCGCCAGCAGCACCCGCGGGGTGCGGACCTGCCAGACGATCGAGTACCCGGTGACCTCGTCGCCGGTGATGGTGCCGCCGGTGATCGCCTTTCCCAGGTAGCGCAGGACATCCGTGAGCGCGACGGTGGACGGGCCGAGCGCGATGCCCGCGATCAGCGAGATCAGGAGCGCGACCGCCAGCAGGAGCACCGGGCCGGTGAGGCGGAGCGGGCGCGCGGTCTCGTCATCCGGTTCCGCGAAGAGGCGGAGCGGCTCAACCGGCACGTTCACCACGCACGATCAGGCGGCGCGCGTGGTTGTCGTACGGCGAACCGTCGAAGTCACCGAAGCACTCGACGCCGGTGAAGCCCGCCGTCTCGAACAGCGTCTTCAGTTCCGCCGCGCTGTAGAGGAAGGACAGGATCGAGGCCTGCTTCGCCTCGCCGTCGCGGACCAGGGTCCACTCGGTCCTGAACCGGGTCCAGTCGTCGAGGATGGTGTCGCGCATGAACACCGTCCCGCCGTCGACGTCGACCGCCTTCGGGCGGCCGACCCAGCCGGCCAGCACCTCCTTGCCGAGCACGTCGATCAGCAGCCTGCCGCCGGGCGCGAGGCTGGCGTAGGCGTTTCGCAGCACTGTGAGGTTGTCGCCGGGCTCGGTGAAGTAGCCGAACGACGTGTACATGTTGATGATCAGGTCATACGCGGCGGGCTCGGTGTACTCGAGCATGTCGGCCTGGATCAGCTTCGCGGCGACTCCCGCGTTTTCACAGGCTTCGCGGGCGCGTTCGAGCATCACCGGGCTGAGGTCGACGCCGGTCACGTCGGCGCCCTTCTTCGCCAGCGGCACGACGTGGATCGCCGGGCCGCACGCCAGATCGAGCACCTTCGCACCGTCGGCGACTTCGAGCAGCGGTGACGTGGCCGTCAGGCGTTCGGCCTCTTCGGCCCGGCTGGGCGGGAACATCACGTCCGCGAAGCCGGCCCACAGGTCGTCGTCCTCGTACCAGTGCATCTCTCTCCGCTCGCCGGGCCGCACGATTCAGCCCCACAAGTCGTCGAAAGGTCGTCTTCGGTTCCCGGCTCCGCCAAAAACCTCGTGAGTGGTAAGGACGGTTCTAACCGTCCTTACCACTCACGAGCACCCCGGCCGGGCGCTCATGGCGGCGGGATCAGATCGATGAGGAACGTCTGGTCGGGAGCTCCGGAACAACGCTCCCGCACGACCTCCGTCCCCGCGACGGTGTCCAGGTCCCGCAGGCCGAGGCACTGGCTGGTGCCGACGGGCCGGATGACGAACCGTCCAGGCTCGGCCGGATCCGCCGAGGCGATGGTGAACAACTGGTCCATACCATCGTCGTCGCAGTCGTCGCGGGACTCGATCAGGTCGTGCCCCAGCCCTTCGTTCACGACCGTGAGGCAGCCGACCCCGGTCTCCGGATGGTGCCACTGGAACTGCACGGCGTTCTCTTCCCCGACGGGGTCGATGAACAGGCGCGGCGCCGCGTCGCCACCACAGATCTGCTGGGCGACGACGGCACCGGAATACAGCCGGGTCCGGTCCCGGCCTTCGGCCAGGCAGAACTCGGGAGACCGGGCGGGCCGGATCTGCGCCCAGCTACCCACTTCCCGCACGTCCAGCCCCGGCACCACGGCCGCGGTTTCCTTGGCCCTCGGGGACGCGCCGAACGACCTCGTCAGATAACCCAAGGTCCCGACGAGGACGACGCTCACGATCGCGGCCACGATCAGCGGCGCGCGCCAGCGCCGGTGGGCTCGCGGTTCCGGCTGCGGCTCCGGCGGCGAGACGGCTTCCACCTTCGTCTCGTCGGCGGGCCGCGGTGGAGCCCCCATCGCGATCCGTGTCCGCGAGTCGAGCCACCGCCGTATCTCTTCGTCGTTCAGTCCGCACGCGCGCGTGAACGTCTCGACGAACGATTCGCGGGGCAATGTGGTGCGGCCGAGAGTGGTCGCGACCGTACTCGCCGGAAGTGTTCCCCCTAGTTCTTTCGCCCGCCCGGCCAACTGCCGATAAGTCAATCCGGACCACGTTCTCAATACACGCAGTGCTGCTGTGAACTCAGCCGGTGAAGCCGTCGAGTCCGGCGGTTGAACCGTCGCCGGCGACTCCCCGTCGTCGCCCCCCTCATCAACGATCATCGCTCTAGATTGACTGAGCCGATCTCAGCCGCGATACCGCCATTCAGCGGCGCCGGAAACCGCTGTTCGGACCACTCGAACGATTTCGAACAAGGCCGAACTGGCCGAAGGTTGCCCCTGCGCTGGTCAGGAAGTCAGGCTGGCCACAGTCGGCCTCGACACCGACCGAACTTGGGGAGGCTCGGGAAAGCCGGGCCGGAAAAAAATGAGCAAACCAGAGGCATCCGCACGATCATCGTCAAGGGCGACGGCGAACCCGGCGGAAACTCCTGGTTCATCTCGGAAGGCGTCCACTGAAATCTCTGTACTGAACACCGGATGACGCCGGCATCGCCCGTATGGGGCGGCCGATGCGCTGAATCCGAAGAAAGACCCTCGTGCGCCGCACATCTGAGCACACGCGAGGAGTGAACGCTGCGATTTCCGCAGTGAACCGACCGTTCGACGCCCGTTCGAGGGCATAACCCTTCGCCATGCCCTCCGGGGACACGGCTCGGTCTCGTTCGAACTCGGTCGTCCCTGAATGGCGAACATCGGATTTGTGGAGCGTTGTTGATGGATAACGGTCGAAATACCGTCGCCGAGAGGCAGGTAGTCGTCATCGGCGCCGGTAATGCGGGTCTCTGCGCGGGGATTGCCGCACTACAGGCGGGCGCGACGGCGGTCAGCGTCCTCGAAGCCGCACCGAAACAATTACGCGGCGGGAACAGTTCCCTGACCAGGACCATGCGTTTCTCCTGGCCGGGAAGCCCATTCATCGCCACCCTGTTGCGGGAGGCGGACAAGGGCCGGGTCGACGAGATCCTGGCCGGCCGGTCGGGATACACCGACGAGCAGTACCTCGGCGATTGGCTGGCGGTGTCCGGCGATCAGGTGGACGTCGCCCTCATCGAATCGATCATCCGCCGTTCGACGGACACGATCACCTGGATGCGCGACTTCGGTCAGCGCTGGGCGCCGCGACCGACCCCACTGCCCGGAGACGTGCCGATCGTCCTCGACGGGGGTGGCCAGAGCCTGCAGGACCGGAACTTCGACCGGTTCGAACAGCTCGGTGGCTCGGTCTTCTACGACAGCGCGGTCACCGGTTTCGAACGGACCGCGGACGGCCGGTATCTGCTCCACGGTTCCGGCCCCGCGTTCCCGATGCTCGCCGGCGCGCTGGTGCTGGCGTCGGCGGGCTTCGAGGCGAACGACCGGCTGCGTGAACGCCACCTCGGCGAGCAGTGGCGGGACGTGAAGCTGCGCGGCGTCCCGTTCAACGAAGGGGCCCCGCTGGCGGCGGCCGTCGACCTCGGCGCCGACACCGCGGGCAACTGGGAAAAGTGCCACACCACGCCGCAGGGCATCAACCTGCCCGACCACATGCTGCCGGGCCAGATGCACAAATCCCACGGTCTCGCCCGCTACGCCTTTCCGCTGGGCGTCGTGGTCAACCGGGAGGGGCGCCGGTTCTTCGACGAATCCGGTGGCTACAGCAACCTCACCTACGTCACGCTGGGCCAGAAGATCCAGGAACAGCCCGGAAGGATCGCCTTCCAGATCTTCGACGACAAGGTCGTCTCGGCGGGCGCGCTCCCGAAGGGCTACGTCGGTGACCCGGCGTCGGTGTCCGTCTCCTCGCTCGAAGAAGGCGCCCGGCGGCTCGGCATCGACGCGGCGACCCTGACCGCCGAAGTCCAGCGGCTGCACTCCGGCCAGGCGGAGAAGCGCCTCGACACGCCCCCGTTCCTGTTCGTCCCGGTGGTCTGCGGGCTGACCTTCACCTACGGCGGGCTGTCCGTGACCCCGGACGCCGAGGTGCGCGGCGGCGGCGAGCCGATCAGCGGCCTCTACGCGGCGGGCGTGATCGTCGGCGGCCTTTACGACCAGGGCTACCCCGGCGGCACCGGCCTGATGGCGGGCGCCGTGCTGGGGCGGGCGGCGGGCACGTCCGCCGCCCGTCACGCCATCCGGTCACGGGGAGGGGAAGCCCGTGTCGGCACCAGCGCTGGCTGAGAAGACGATCGTGATCGTCGGGCTCGGCAAGATCGGCTCGCTGTACGCCGCGTGTTACGGCCAGGCGGGGCACCGGATCCGCACGGTGGACATCGGCGACGGCGCCGACTGGGAGCGGGTGGCGCAGGTGCCGGATCCCTCGGCGGTCGACGCCTGGGTGGTCGCCACCCCGACGGCGACCCATCTCGCGATCGTCGACGAGATCCTGCGGCAGCGGTCCGACGCCCGTGTCCTGCTGGAGAAACCGGCCTGCTACCCGGACGACCTCGCCGATCTCGGCCGCACGGTCCGGCGCCATCCCCGTGCCCGGATCATCGTCAACGACGTGTACTCGCACAGCGAAGCCGTGCAGCGCTTCGCGGCGTCGGTGCGGGAATCCGCCGGGGCCGACCCGATCAGGAAGATCACCGTCGAATTCACCAAGAACCGGGAATTCGACGTCGCGAACGGCAGGTTCGTCGACACCCGGTACGGCGAGGCCGGCTACGAGGGCTTCCACATGCTGAGCATCCTGCGCGCGATCCTCCCCGCCGCGGAGTACCGGACGTATCTGCGCACGGTGCCGTCGTCGGTGACGCCGGAGATGCGGGTGCGGACCACGGCTCCCGGCATTCCGGAGGTCGAGCTCTACACGTCGTCGACCGGCGCCATCGCCTTCCCCGAGCTGGCCGGATTCGCTTTCCCGGAGAGGGTTTCGAAGGACTTCATCGTCCCTTCGGTGATCCCGTACGGATCCGAGTTCCGGTACCGGTTCGCGGACGTCGAGTTCCGCTCCGGGAAGCACGTCACCTTGGTCTTCGAACCGTTCTTCGGCGCGGATCCTGACCACAAGAACATCCACACCGTCCACATCCGGGACACCGCCGCTCCGGCGCGCCATTTCCGCATCGCCGTCAACCATTTCAAGGAGGCGCTTCTGACCCAGCTGGACCTTTTGCAGCACCTCGGTGAGGGCACCACGGTGGTCCGCCCCGCCGAGCACCGGTTCCTCGCCGCGCTGGGTTCGGCGATGTTCACCGGAACCTTCCCGCAGACAACGGAAAACGAGAAGTTCGCACGAATTGGGAGCGAAGCATGACGCGAAGCATCGAGGATCTTTCGACACTGTTGCGGCCGGCCAAGGACATGCTGCCCGAAGTCTCGGACCGCGACGTGGCGCTGGCCGAGGTCACCGGCCAGATCAAGAACGACGACGCCGCCCGGGCGCTGTTCGCGAAGGCGTGCCGGTTCGAGGCACCCTTCACCGCGAGCTGGATCCACGGCCCCGGTGACGAATCCCCTTACCTGTCACTGGAACTGGCCGCGTCGTCGCTGGACGACGACCGGTATCGCGCCCTGCTCGCCGACGTCGTGCTGTCGACGTCGACCTCGATCCCTTACGACTACCGGGCGTTGGCCGCGGAACGGCTCGTACAGGCCGGGACGGGCGAGTACGCCGGTGCCCTCCAGGAGGTCGTCGACTCCTACGAACCGCTGCCCGCCCGGGGGTTGCAGGCGAAGATCGCCGTCCCCACCGACGGTATCGACCACCTCTTCGACATCCCCGAAACGGTGACCGGCAGGCTCAACCTCCTGATCGCGGCCAGCCGGGCGAAAACGCTGGAGAGCAGGCATATGCTCGCCGTGCGGATCCTCGCGAACGGTGTCCTGCCGGAGGAACCGGTCGGCGAGGCGGAGCGGCTGATCCTCGAAGACGTCGGGACGGCCATGGTGGCGCCGTCGGACTACCTCGTGCCGTGGGACCAGGAATTCCCCGGGGAGCACGGCTCCGGCCTCACGCTCGCGGAACTGGTGCGCATCACCTTGATGTGCGGCGAGTTCTCGCTTCCGGACACGACCGTGCGGCCGATCCTGGTCGACTTCTACCGGTCGGTGCTGCGCACCTGCGGCCGCTCCATCATCGGCCTTTCGGCGGGGGTGTTCCATGTGGAGCACGGCACGCTCGCCACGCCTTCGTACTACTACCAGGGCCGCGACGCGATCCTCGGCAAGGGCTGCGTGATCGACTGCGTCGGCGGGGCGGTGCTGCAGTCGGGTTCGTTCCTCGGCGGCGGCTACATGCCGATCCTGATCCACACCCACAAGCACATCCGCAAGGGCGGCCAGGCCGCCGCCTCGGAGCGGAAGCAGATCCTGCCGTGCGTCTTCGCGGCGGAGGCGGGCGCCCGCTATCCGATGGACGCCATCGGCCTGTTCGAAACGGTGGACTACCTCGGCAAGGAGACCCCGTACGTGGGGATCAAGGCGATCCCGCACGCCAAATGACACGACGTTCGTCCGGCTGAAGATCCGTATCTCGCGATGTCGCCGGGCAGCGCGGCTCCGTGCCGCCCGGCGACATCGAAAACTGGAGGGTAAGGGAAATGGGTGCAACCATGGGGGCTGAAGTCGCCGTCATCGGCGCGGGCTACGTCGGGCTGACCACGGCCGCGTGTCTTTCGTCCTTGGGACACCGCGTCGTCTGCGCGGACGTCGACCAGGAAAAGCTCGACGCGCTGCAGCGCGGTGAAGCCACCATCAGGGAACCGGGTATCTGCGAACTCGTGGTGGACGGGCTGGCGTCCGGGCGGCTGCGGTTCGTCCTCGGCGCGAGCGCGGCGGCGGCCGGGGCGGATATCGTGATCCTCTGCGTGCCGACCCCGATGGGCGCGAGCGGCGCGGCGGATCTGACCACCTTGGAAGCCGTCGTGGCCGAGGTGCGGGATCTCCTGCCGCCCGGCTGCGTCGTGGTGAACAAGTCGACGGTCCCCGTCGGCACGGCGGCCCGCGTCGCGGACCTGATCGATCGCCCCGATGTCGCGGTCGTGTCCAATCCCGAATTCCTGCGCGAGGGGTTCGCGGTCCACGACTTCCTGAACCCCGACCGGGTCGTGGTCGGTTCGGCCGATCGCGACCCGGTCCCCGCCCGCCGGGTCGCCGAGCTGTACGAGAAGCTCGACACCTCCGTGCTGGTGACCGATTCCGCGAGCGCGGAGATGATCAAGTACGCGTCCAACTGCTACCTCGCGACGCGTCTGTCCTTTGTGAACACCGTCGCGGAGCTGTGCGAGTACCTCGACGCGAGCATCGACGACGTGACGACCGGGATGGGATACGACGAGCGGATCGGCAAAGCGTTCCTGCGACCGGGCCCCGGCTGGGGCGGCTCCTGCCTGCCGAAGGACACTTTCGCGCTGCTGCGCACCGCGGAGTCGGCGGGCAGCGATTTCGCCTTGCTGCGAGCGGCGATCGAAACCAACGTGAAGCAGCAGGAGCTCGTGGTCGACAAGGTGCGCAAGGCCGTCGGCGGCGACCTGGCAGGCGTCCGGATCGGCCTGCTCGGCTTGACTTTCAAGGCCGGGACGGACGATCTACGGGATTCCCCGTCGCTGGCGATCGCGGCGCTGCTGGCCGCCGAAGGCGCGGAACTGACCGGCTACGACCCCAGCGTCCACGCGCCGGTGGCGGGCGTGACGGACGGCGTCCGGATCGCCGGGACCGCCTATCACGCGGCGAACGGGGCGGCGGCGGTCGTACTGCTGACCGAATGGCCGGAGTTCCGCGCCCTCGACTGGGGGCGGATCGCCGACCGGCTCGACGGCGGGGCCGTCATCGACACCCGGAACCTGCTCGATCCGCACACCGTCGCGCGGACCGGGCTCGTCTACCAGGGCATCGGCCGTCCGGACAGCGTCTGGGCCCCCGTGGCGCCCGTCGCCGAAATGGTCACGCAAGCAGGTTGACCCCGGGGACGGACGGCGGGCGTGCCTGCCCGTCGTCCCTCCCTTCCGGCGCCGGAACAGGAGGACCGATGGCGAAGCGAACCCGGCCCTGGCCAGCGCTTTTCGCACTGTGCCTGGGTTTCTTCATGGTCATGCTCGACATCAGCATCGTGAACATCGCGGTGCCGTCGATGGTGCGCGAACTCGGCACCGAACTGACCGCGGTGATCTGGGTGACCAGCGTGTACCTGCTCGCCTACGCCGTCCCGATCCTGCCCGCCAGCAGGCTGGGCGACCGGTTCGGGCCGAAACGCGTCTTCGTCGCCGGGTTGCTGGTGTTCACCGCGGCGTCGCTCTGGTGCGGGCTCGCCGGTGACGTGGAGACACTCGTCGCCGCCCGCGCGGTGCAGGGTTTCGGTGCCGCGTTGATGACCCCGCAGACCACGGCCTTCATCACGCATCTGTTCCCGCCGGACGAACGCGGTCCGGCCATGGGCGCCTGGGGCAGTGTCGCGGGCCTCGCCATGATCGCCGGGCCGGTAGTGGGCGGGGTGCTCGTCGACCGGCTCGGCTGGGAATGGATCTTCTTCGCGAACGTCCCGGTCGGGCTGACCGCGCTGGCGCTCACCGTCGTCCTCGTCCCCGACTGGCGGCCGGGGAATTCGCACCGCTTCGACGTTCCCGGCATCCTGCTCTTCGGCGCGGGTCTCGTCTGCGTCGTGTTCGGCATCCAAAATGGACAGACCTACGGCTGGGGCACGGCCTTCGAGGTCGTCGGGGCGGGAGTGCTGCTACTGGGTGGTTTCGTCCTGTGGCAACGGGCCAACCGCCGCGAACCGCTGCTGCCGCTGCGGATCTTCCGCCACCGCGACTTCTCACTCGGTGCCGCGTCCGCGGTGACGGTCGGTTTCACGATGACGAGCATGCTTCTGCTGTTCGTCATCTACGTCCAATCAGTGCTCGGCCTGTCCCCGGCCGACGCCGGACTGCTCATCGCGCCGCTCGCCCTGGTGTCCGGCGGCGTCGCGCCGTTCGCGGGCAGGCTCTCGGACCGGGTGAACCCCAAGTACCTGCTGGCGTTCGGAATGCTCTCGTTGAGCAGCGGCCTGTGTCTCGTCTCGCTGGTGATCATCCCGGCGAGCTCGCCGCAGGCCCTGCTCCCCGGGCTGCTGCTCTGCGGCCTCGGGGTCGGGTTCACCTTCTCCCCGATGAACAACGTGACCCTCAACTCCGTCGAGCGTTCGCTGGTCGGCAGCGCGTCGGGCATCTTCAACACCGCCCGCCAGGTCGGCGGGGTGCTCGGCGGCGCGGCCGTCGGTGTCCTGGTGGAGGCGCGGGCCGGCGCCTCGATGACGGCACGGGCGAGCGAAGCGGCGGCGGCCTTGCCCGCCGAGTTCCGGCAGCGGTTCATCGACGGGTTCGCCGGGGAGTCCGGGGCCGCTGCCGCCGCCAGCGAGTTCGGCGGCACTCCGGAGATCGCCGCGGATCTGCCGTCGGAGATCGCGGCCCAGGCCCGGGAACTGGCCGCGCAGGTGACCGGCGCCGCGCTCACGGACGCGGTCAAGGCCGCCTTCCTGCTTCCCGTCGGCGCGCTGATCCTCGGCCTTGCGTGCTCGGTGAGTATGCGTGGCACCCGTACCGGGCTACCGTCGGTCCATGACACTCGTACCGACGGTCGATCTGAGCGCTTGGCACGACGGTGACCGCACACAGCTCGCGCACGCCGTCGACGAGGCATTGAGGCGCGTCGGGTTCCTTCAGGTCGTCGGGCACGGCGTCCCCCGGGCGAAGATCGACGACATGTGCGAAGCGACCGCTGCCTTCTTCGCGCTCCCTGTCGAGGAGAAGCTCCGATCCGCGCCGGCCGACCGAGCCTCGGATCGCGGGTACGCGGCCGAAGGCACCGAAGGGCTGGCGTACAGCCTCGGCGAGACGACACCGCCCGACCTGTCGGAATCGTTCGTCATCGGCGCGGAGCACATCGACGGCGACGACCCCTATGGTTTCTTCGCCCCCAACATCTGGCCCGAGCTGCCGGAGAACCTGCGTCCCGCGCTCACCGCGTACGCCGACGAAGCACACCGGGTCGCGCGAGTGCTGCTGGAGATCTTCGAGAAGGCGCTCGGGCTCCCTGACGGCTACCTCGACGCGTACACCCGGCATCCGACACGCACCTTGCGGGTGAATCACTTCGAGCGCCGCGCCGGAGCGTCCGAGCCCTTGCCGGGCCAGATGCGGCTCGGCGCGCACACCGACTACGGCATCGTCACCGTCCTCTACGCCGACCCCGTCCCCGGCCTGCAGATCCACGGCCCCGACGGTGCCTGGCACGACGTCATCCCCGCTGAAGACGCGCTGGTGGTGAACCTCGGCGACCTCACCGCGCAATGGACCAACGACCGCTGGCGCTCCACCCTGCACCGGGTCGTGCCGCCGTCCGGGCCGGGGCCGTCACGGCGGCGCAGCGTGGCGTTCTTCTTCGACGGCGACCACGACGCACGGTTCGAATGCCTCCCGACCTGCCATTCCGACGGCAACCCGCCGAAATATCCGCCGGTACTGGGCGGCGAGCACCTCTACGCCAAGATCACCGGCGGGCGGACCCTGGAACCCGCCGACGCGATGAACACCGCGGCCGGCCGCGGCTGAGAAAGAATTCCGGCGAACCATGTCCGGTCCGGTCCGGCGGCTCCGACGTCCCCGGCAGAAGGCACCGGAGCGGTGCCCGCCGAGAGGAGAGAACCGTGAAATACATGATCATGATGTTCGGGTCGCAGAAGGACCTCACCGACATCGCCGGCGCCTGGAGCAGCGACGAGGTCAAGGCCCTGCACGAGTTCATGACCAAGTGGAACAACGATCTGGTCGAATCGGGCGAGTTCGTCGACGCTCAGGGCCTCTCCCAGCCCGCGCACGCCCGCCGCATCTCCCTGCGCGACGGCGCCCCTGTGGTGACGGACGGGCCGTATGCCGAGACGCAGGAGGTCCTGGTCGGGTACACGACCGTGGACTGCGCGAGCTACGACCGGGCGACCGAGATCGCGGCCCAGCTGGCGGCCACCCCGCATCCGGAGGGCAGCGACTTCGGCCGCGACTGGTACGTCGACATCCGGCCGTGCGCCGACAGCTTCGAAGAACTGGAGCTCTAGATGCGGGACACCGGCGTCGAAGACCTGCTGCGCGAGCTGTCGCCGCAGGTCCTCGGCGCCGTCGTCCGCCGCTACGGTCACTTCGACCTGGCGGAGGACGCGACGCAGGAGGCGCTGCTCGCGGCCGCGACTCAATGGCCCGCCGAGGGGCGGCCCGAAAATCCGCGCGCGTGGCTCATCACCGTCGCCTCGCGGCGGCTGACCGACCTGCTCCGCGCCGAGCAGGCGCGACGCCGTCGCGAGGACGACGTCGTCCAGCGGACCTTGCCGGAGGAACACCTCGCCCCCGCCGCGGACCGGCGTGCCGCCGACTCCGACGACACGCTCGTCCTGCTCTTCCTGTGCTGCCATCCGTCCCTGTCCCCCGCGTCGCAGATCGCGCTGACCCTGCGGGCGGTGGGCGGCCTCACCACGGCGGAGATCGCCCGCGCGTTCCTGGTGCCCGAAGCGACGATGACCCGGCGGATCAGCCGCGCGAAGGCCGGTGTCAAGGCCAGCGGTGTCCCGTTCGGCATGCCGCCGGAAACGGGACGGCTCGACGCGGTGCTCCACGTGCTGTACCTGATCTTCACCGAGGGATACACGAGCACGTCCGGCCCCGATCTGGTGCGGAGCGACCTGTCCGCCGAAGCCATCCGGCTGACCAGGATCGTCCACCGGCTGCGGCCGGACGACAGCGAGGTCACCGGGTTGCTCGCGCTGATGCTGCTCACCGACGCGCGCCGTCCGGCGAGGACGGGGCCGGACGGCGCGCCGATCCCGATGTCCGAACAGGACCGGGACCGGTGGAACACCGGGTACATCACCGAGGGTGTCGCGCTGCTGTCCGAAGCGCTGCCGCACGGGCCGACGGGGCAGTACCAGATCCAGGCGGCCATCGCCGCGTTGCACGACGAGGCGCCGAGCGCCGAGAAGACCGACTGGCCGCAGATCGAGGCGCTGTACGCACTTCTGCTGCGGCTCTCCGACAATCCGGTGGTGTCGCTGAACCACGCCGTCGCCGTCGGGATGGCCCGAGGACCGCGAGAGGGCTTGGCGGCGTTGGAAGAGCTCGGCGACCGGATCTCCGGTGACCACCGGTTCCACGCCGCCCGCGCGCACCTGCTTGAGATGGCCGGAGACACCGCCGAAGCCGTCGAGTCCTATGTGGACGCCGCGCGACGGGCCACGAGCCTGCCGCAGCAGCGCTATCTCCACGCCCGTGCCGAACGCCTACGGGAGTCGTGAGTGGTAAGGACGGTTCTAACCGTCCTTACCACTCACGACCCACCAGGAGTGTCAGCAGCTGACCAGGAGACCGGTGATCGCCGTGCAGGTCGACGACGCGGTGTCGTTGGCCGCGTTCGGGTCGGCGACGGAACTCTGCGTGATCTTCGCGGTCGTCTTGACCGGTCCGACGGTCAGCAGCCCGGTCGCGACCGAGAACTTGGCCGTGGCACTGGCTCCGGAGGCGAGCGACGAGAAGTCACAGTTCACGACCTTCGTGCCGCCCGGGTTCGAGCAGGCGGAGGAGCCGGTGAAACGCAGCCCGTTCCCGAGGGCCGACGCCACCCGGATCCCGGACGCCGCGGCCGGGCCCGCGTTCGTGACCTTGACCGTGTAGTCGATCGACGAGGTCAAGAGCCCGCGCGGGGACGCGGTCAGGGTGACCCCGAGGTCGGCGGCGGTCGTGCCGCCGGTGATGGTCAGCACGGGGCCGTCGAACGTCTCGAAACTGTAGTTCTCACCCAGGAACTGGTGCCGAAGGGTCACGGGGCCGAGCGGGGCGTCGTCCTTGATCCGCAGCGTGAACGTCACCTTGCGGCTGTCGCCGGGAGCCACGTCCCCGACCCCGCCGCGGATGCTCACGACGTGCGAGCTGCAACTGAGCGCGCCCGGGCACGAGACGACCTCGGCGATCCCCGTGAGCGGTGTCTCGGCGGTGTAGAGCGTCGCCGCCCCTCCCTCGATGGCCGCGTCCGTGAGCGCGTTGTACAGCGAGTGCTCGACGGTGAACGTCTGTCCACGCTGGACAGTGGTCGGGCCGACCACCACCGAACTGGTGGGAGTCTCGGCGAAGGCGGGTGCCGGGGACACGACCGTGATGGTGGCGGCCGCGACCACGAGCGACAGAAGTGTGGCTCTTCGAAGCTTCATCGGTTCTCACAATCCCGGTCGTCGGTGCGGACAACGATCAGTCGCCGGGTGGCGGGCGTTCGTTACCGGTGTTTCCCGCCGGATGGCCCGCCGCCCTCACCCGCTCGGAGTAGCCCACCCGCGTGTTCCCAGTGCGCAGCACCCGTCTTCGGTCAGCAGTTCGATCATCACGCTCGTTCCCAAGCTGTGACAAACCTTCGCCTAAGCCGCATCGTCGCCGCGAAGCGCGGGAATCAGGTTCGCCTCCTCGTAGGCGAAATGCTCTTCGAGCCCCTTCACGACGCGCTCGAACTCCTCTCGCAACGCGGCGCGTTCGATCTTCCCGTCGCCCTGCAGCAGTTGATCGAGATCGCGCAGTGCGCGGGAAACAGTTTCGTGCTCCTGACGCAGCCGCTTCAGCGCCGGCGCGAGCCCGGGATGGGCCTTCTCGATCGCGGTGAACGCGCCGTCCTCCCGGAGATGATGCATGCGCAGGTCGTTGCAGAAGGTCACGCAATGGCCGAGCAGTTCGCGCCTCAGCTCCGGCCGGCCCACGGCGGGCACGCCGTCGAGTTCGGCCCGTGCGGCCGCCAGTGTCTTGCGGAGCTCCCCGTGGTGGACGAGCAGCTGATCGGCGATCGCCCGGCCGCGGGCGGCGTCGACCTCCAAGAGATGCAGCGCGAAACCCGCTTCCTCACCCTCGAGCGGCACGGCACGCGCGGCATGCGGCACGCCGTCGATCTCGAGTGTCGCTTGTGGACTGACCAGAAGGTCGCGATACCAAGCGGAATCGCGGTCGGGCGCGAAAACCAGGTACCGGCTTCCGGACGGGCGGCAGTCGACACGAGTGGTGCGGGGACGCCCCGATTCGGCGTCCGCGGTGGTCACCAGCACCGGTACTCCCAGGTAGCATCATCGTGAAAGCTATTTTGCTTTGCAAACAAAGTCTCTTTGCTTGCAAAGGTATCCAGGAGGGCGGCCGGTGTCAACCGAGGACATGGAAGTCGACGACGCCGTGCGGGCTTTGCTGCTGCTCATGCCACGGATGGTCGGACGCGCGAAGCGGATCAAGATCCCCGAAGAACTCCAGTCGTTGTCACTGGCTCCGCGGCATCTGTCCTTGTTGTCGTACCTGCTCTTCGACGGGCCCATGACGGTGAACGAACTGGCCGAACGGCTCGAGGTCGCCCCGACCACGGTGAGCCTGATGGTCGGCGAACTGACCAAGAAGGACGTACTCGACCGGCGCGAGGACGAGGCGGACCGGCGGCGGCGGATCGTCGCGATCGCCGAGCGGATGCGGCCCGCGATCGACGGCTGGCTCGCACAGGGCGCCCGAGCCTGGCAGAAGGCGCTCACGCCGTTGACCCCGGCCGAACGGCGCATGTTCATCGATACCCTGCGCGCCTACGAAGACGGACTGACCGACTAGGAGGAACAGTGCGTTACCTGCTCATGCTCTGCGGGACCGACGGCGATCCGGCGGTCACCACCGACATCACCGAACCCTGCCACGCCTGGAGCGAAGAGATGACGCGGCGCGGCCTGCGTGTCAAGGGAATGGGACTGCGTCCACCCGGCTCGGCGACGACCGTCCGCGTCCGCGGCGGCGAGGCACTGCTCACGGACGGGCCGTTCGCCGAGACGAAGGAACAGATCGGCGGCATCAACATCCTCGAATGCGACAGCCGCGAACAAGCCATCGAGGCGGCGAAGACCCATCCGTGGGCCGCGATCGGCACGATCGAGGTCCGCGAACTGCTTTAGGCGATCCGGACGGTGACCTGGTTGTCGGTGTAGGTGTAGGCCACGTATTCGAATTCGACGCCGGTCCGTTCGACGTACTCCAGCCACGCCCGGTGCTCGTGCCGCTGCCAGCCGGGATAATTGAAGAACTCGTCGAAATGCACGATGCTGCCGGGCCGCAGACGCGGGCCCACCAGATCGAGCACGGTTTTCGCGGAGCTGTACAGATCGCCGTCCACGTGCAGGAAATCGACGACACCTTCGTGCCGCTCGAGAAAGCCGGGAAGCGTGTCCGCGAAAAGACCGACGACGAGTTCGGCGCCGGGGACGTCCGGCAGGTCGTCGCGCGCGAACGCCCCGGCGGGCATCCCGTTGAGCCAGTTCTCCGGCAATCCCTGGAACCAGTCGAATCCGTAGGTCTCGACACCGCCGCGGGCCCTGGCGATCGCACCCAGCGTGTTCCCGGTCGCGACGCCGAATTCGAGGGCCATTCCTCCGGACGGGGCAAGGGAAAGCGCGTACGCGAGTGTCTCTTCCGGACTCGCGAAGTGCTTGGTCCCGGTCAGGTGCTCACGGGCGAAACGATTGCTGTCCTTGGCGGCGTCCTGATCGCCCGCGTAGATGATGTCGCGACGGCTCCGGATTTCGAACTCGACGATCCGATCGAAACAGCGATCCCCTTGCCGGACGATCTCTTCGCGCAGTTCCGCGGCGACCCGTTCCAATTCCTCCGTATAAGGATCATGGAATCGAAGGGCGAGCCGGTGCAGGCCCCGGCCGAGCGTGCCACGAGCCGACCGGCCCAGGGTTTTCAGGGCTGAATGGGGTACCAGGTGACGCATCCCGGGACGATACACCAGCGCCATCCGGGTGAACGGGGCCGGAATGGGAGAGGCCGGTTTCGTTGCGGTAACCGAGGGGTCCGCTCCTAGCATCGTGATCACCGCCGGCACTCGGGTACCGGCACGGAAAAAGGGAGCACGATGAGCAGGATCGTCATCTTCGGAGCGGGTGGACGCGGCGGGCGCCGCGCCGTCGCCGAAGCCGTGAGCCGCGGGCACGAGGTCACCGCCGCCGTGCGGGATCCCGGTCGCCACAAGGATCTCGCCGGGGACCACGTCACCCTGGCCGCCGCCGACGTCACCGTCGCGGACGACATCGCGAAGGCCGTTGCCGGGCACGACGCCGCGATAAGTTCCATCTACCGCGCGGATCTCCCGTCGCGCGAGTACTACCCGGCCGCCGCGCACGCGCTGATCGACGGCCTCGGCCGGGCCGGTGTCGCGAGACTGGTCGTCGTCGGCGTGGGGTCGGCGCTGGAGATCGCTCCGGGCGTCGCGTTCCACGACCAGCCGGGCTGGCCGCCCGAGCACCGCGAGTTCTCACTCGGGCACACGGCGGAGCTGGAGGTCTTCCGTGCGTCCGGCGACGGGCTCGACTGGGTGGTCGTCGCGCCGCCGCCGGTGATGCTCGACGAGCACGCCGAGCGCACGGGCGAGTACCGCAGCGGGGATCACCGGGTGCTGCCGCGCGCGGCGGACGCGGGTCCGTTCTCCTACGCGGACCTCGCGGTCGCGCTGGTCGACGAGATCGAGCGGCCGAAGCATTCACGGATGATGGTCGCGATCGACCACTGACCGGTGTCGTGAGTGGCGATGCCGCGTGTGTCGTCCGTCCAATCACGCGTGTCGTCCGTCCAATCACGTGTGATGTCCGTCCAATCACGCGAAACGGTCACCCGCGGACCGGCAGTAGGCACCCAAGCGAGCTACCAGCAGCCACGGCCCTGGCCTCTGTAGGACCTCTAGCGCTCCGGGGCGTCGCCGCCGTTCTGCTCGGCCAGGAACCGCTCGAACTGGTTGCCCAGTTCGTCGGCGGTGGGCATGCGCTCGACCGACTCCGCGAGCAGGCTTTCCTTGCCGGACGCCTCCATGAAGGTGTCGTACTGCTGCTCCAGCGCGCGCACGATGTCGGCGACCTTCTCCGATCCGGCGACCTGGCGGGCGATCTCCGCCTCCGCCTCGTGCGAGGCCTTCCGCAGTTCCCCGTCCGGCAGGTTCAGCCCGGTCGCAGCGGCGACGGCGCCGAGCAGGTTCAGCGCGGCGCTCGGGTACGTCGAGTCCTCCAGATAGGGCGGCACGTGCGCCGCGAACCCGGACGCGTCGTGCCCCCACTCGCCGAGGCGGAACTCCAGCAGCCCGGCGACACTGCCCGGCACCTGCATCCGGTTGGGCAGCGGACGGTGTTCGCCGACGAGCTCGTTCCGCGTCGCGTGCGCGGTCACGCCGAGCGGGCGGGTGTGCGGCGCGCCCATCGGGATGCCGTGGAAACCGGTGGTGAGCCGGACGTCCCAGCGTTCGACCAGCCCGCGCACCGCCGCGCAGAACCGCTCCCAGTCGTGATCCGGCTCCGGCCCGGTGAGCAGCAGGAATGGCACACCGTCGGCGTCGTGCAGCAGGTGGACGACCAGTTCGGGGGCGTCGTAGGCCTCCCAGTGGTCGATCGAATAGGTCATCGCCGGACGGCGCGAGCGGTAGTCGATGAGGCGGTCGACGTCGAACCGCGCGATGACCCGGTGCTCAGAGGAGTTCAGGAGCTGCTCGGCGACGAGCCTGCCCGCCGAACCCGCGTCCATGAAGCCGTCGAAGTAGTGCAGGAGCACGGCCCCGCCGAGGTCAGGGACGTCCGAGTCCACCTCGTACAGGTCTTCCGGGTCCAGCGCCACCAGATCCTCCAGGTTTCGTGGGTACGACCATCCACAGGTGCCAACGCCCCGATAGGGGGTATCCATTCCGCCGACGGTGGCTTCGATCCTATCGGTCCGTGGCAGCCGTCGTGGGCGGTCCACACGGAGGTGGTGCAGGCTGGAGGGGTGACAGAAGAGACGCTCGGCCTGCGCCCGCCCGCCAATCGGGTGAGCAGGCGCGCCATCGGCTACTGGACGGTATGGGCCGCGGTCGGCTGGGTGATCCTCATCGCCGCGCAGACGGTGTTCGTGCTCACGAGCGACGACGCGCCGACATGGCTCACGGTGACCTTGACGATCTCCTGCGTGGTCGCGCCGCTGCATCTGCTGGTCATGCCGCAGTGGCGCTACCGGATCCACCGCTGGGAGGTCACCGCCGAGGCCGTGTACACCCAGGAAGGCTGGCTCAGCCAGGACTGGCGGATCGCGCCGATCTCGCGGATCCAGACCGTCGACATCGAACGCGACCCGGTCGAGCAGCTGTTCCGGCTGGCGAAGATCACCGTGACGACGGCGTCGGCCGCGGGCCCGGTCAAGATCGCCGGTCTCGACCACACCGAAGCGCTGAAGCTGGCCGCGGAGCTCACGAAGACCACGCAGTCCACTCCCGGTGACGCGACATGAGCACCGAGGCACCACCGGACGACGCCGCCGCCGGCCGGTGGCACCGGCTCGACCGCCGGATGCTGCTGATCCGCCCCGTGCTCGACGTCGTGAAATCGCTGCCGGTGCTGATCGGGACGGTGATCCTCGGCCGGGGCAACGGCTGGGAATGGTTCGGGCTCGGCGTCACCGCGCTGACCGTGCTCGTCGGGATCTCGCACGTGCTCACTTCCCGGTACCGCATCGCGGACGGTCAGGTGGAGTGGACCACGGGCCTGTTGCTGCGCAAGCATCGCGCGATCCCGCTGGACCGGGTGCGCACGGTCGACGTCACCTCGGAACCCAAGCACCGGTTGTTCTCCCTCAGCGCCGTGCGCATCGGCACCGGACGGCATTCGCCCGCCCAGGGCGCGAACGGCGACCAGCTGGTACTCGACGCCGTCAGCCGGACCGAGGCCGACCGGCTGCGTACGGTTCTGTTGCACCGCAAGGAGATCACCGAGACCGCCCCGCCTCCCGAGCAGATCGTCGCGGAGGTCGACCGCAAGTGGGTGCGGTACGCGCCGTTCACGCTGTCCGGACTCGCCGTGGTGGGCGCGATCTTCGCCGCGGTCTGGCATTTCGCGCACCAGCTGAACATCGCCCCGGAGAACGTCGGCCCGCTGCGAGATCTCATCGACGATCTGGCGAACACGGCGGTGTGGCTGATCGTGGTCGTCGCGGCGGTCGCCCTGCTCGTGGTCGTCTCCCTGCTTTCCGTCGGCGGCTACGTGCTGTCGTTCTGGAACTTCAAGCTCACCCGGGAGACGGAAGGCACCCTGCACGTCCGGCGCGGGCTGATCACCACACGATCGGTGTCCATCGAAGAAGAACGGCTTCGCGGCGTCGAGGTGAAGGAGCCGCTGCCGCTGCGGATCGCGGGCGGGGCCCGGCTCACCGCGATCGTGGGCGGGCTTCGTGAAGGCAAAGGCGGGGACAAGGGCGGCGGGCTTCTCCTGCCGCCCGCGCCCGTCGGCCGGGTCCACGAAGTCGCGGCCGGAGTACTGCGGGAGAACTTCGACCCGGCCACCGTCCCGCTCGACCGGCATCCTCGGCGGGCGCTGACCAGACGGCTCACCCGCGCGGTGGGCGGCGTGCTGATCCTGGCGGCCGCCTTGTCCGGCTTGGCGTGGATCGATTTCCTGCCGTCGTGGATGTGGCAGGTCGCGCTCGGCCTGGTCCCGCTCGCCGCGCTGGTGGGCTGGGACCGCTACCGCAACCTCGGCCACGCGATCGTCGGGCGGTACCTGGTCAGCCGGTCCGGTTCGCTCGCGCGGGCGACGGTGGCCATCCGGCGCGAGGGCCTCACCGGCGTCGTCGTCAGCCGCTCGTTCTTCCAGCGCCGCGCCGGATTGATCACCGTGACGGCCCCGATCGCGGCGGGCAAGGGCGGCTATCGGGTGGTCGACGTCGGCGAATCGGCCGGACTGGCGATGGCGGAGCAGGCCGCGCCCGGTCTGCTCACGCCCTTCCTGCGCCGGGAGGCTCAGCGGTAGCCGGTGACGTCCGCGGGCAGGCCGGGGTCCTGGACCTCGACGAGATAGCGCCAGCAATCGGGACGGCTGCCGTCGAGGTCGGTGAATCCGTATTCCTTCGCCAATTCGCCGCTGGACACCGATTTCCCGTTCCAGCGGGCGACTTCGACGTCACCGGCCAGCGCCGCGACCGCCCGGCCGACGAACGCCGGGCTTTCAGAAATGGCGAAATGCGGTTGCACCTTCGTCGCGTCCCGCCAATTCTCTTCGGTCACCCGATAAGCGTCGAGCATCGCTTCGGAACGCAACCAGCCCGGCGTGACGGCGACCGCGGTACCGCCATGCGGTGCCAATTCGTGCCCGAGCGCGAACGCCATCCGGTTCACCGCGGTCTTGGCGAGATCGTAGAAGAACGAAACCCGGTAGTTCTCCGCGTTGTACGCGGCGGTGCCGTCGTTGACTTCGACGACCAGCGCCCCCGGATTCCTGATCATGAGCGGCAGCGCGAAATGGCTGGTGATGGCATGGGTGTCGATCGCGAGCCGCAGCGTCCGCAGCCCGACGTCCAAAGTGGACTCCCAGACCGTCTTGCCCCATTCGATGGGCGCCCCGTAGATGTCGTTGACCAGCACGTGCAACGCACCCTGTTCGGCGTCGATCCGTTCCACCAGTTCGCGGACCTCCTCCGCCGCCAAATGGTCCACGGCGATCGCGATCCCGCGCCCGCCCGCTTCGCCGACGAGCGCCGCCGTCTCCTCGATCGTCTCCGGACGATTCATTTCCGATCGCCGGGAACCGGTACTGCGACCGGTCACGTAAACGGTCGCGCCCGCGGCGCCGAGCTGGACCGCTATTCCCCGCCCGGCCCCGCGAGTAGCCCCGGCGACCAACGCGATCTTGCCTGCCAATGGCTTTCCCATTGGCCGAACCTAGCAAGAAGTCCGCTTGTTCGTTGACCAAAGACCCTGGTCCGCAATTCACACAATGTGCTAGCTTCTTGACTCTTCGTGATTCCCCGGCGAGAGGTCGAGATGACGCCTGCCGCACGATCCCTGAACCCCACCGCCCCGCCGAAACGCACCCCCGGCGCCAGCAGCTCGCGCAAGGTACTGCAGTTGCTGCTCTCCTTTTCCGAACGCCGCTGGGACGCGAGCGTCGCCGAACTCGCGGCGAGGATCGGCACCCCGGTCGCCACGACATATCGCTATGTCGCGCTGCTGAAGGAACTCCAGCTCCTGGAGGAGGGCAGGACGGGGCGCTATCACGTGACGAGCCAGGTGATGCCGCTCGCGCGGGCCGCGCAACTGGCCAACGACCTGGCCCGGCTGGCCCGTCCGGCGATGGAGGAGGCGGCCCGCGACCTCGGCGAGACGGTGCTGCTGTTCCAGCATTTCGGTGAATCCGCGGTCTGCGCGGACCGGGTCGAATGCGAACGCGCGATGCGTTTCACCTTCCAGCCGGGGCATTCCGTCCCGCTCGGCACCGGCGCGTCGGGCAAGATGCTGCTCGCCATGCTGCCGGAGGGCGAACGCGAAAGGCGCCTTTCGTCGATCGTCCAGCGGCGCGGCCCGAGCGTGCGGGAAGAGGTGAAACGCGCCGGGGTGAACCGGTTCGCGGTCAGCTGGGGCGAACTGGACGACGGTGTCTGGTCGTGTTCCGTGCCGATCCCGAGCACCGGGCACCGGCCCGCGGTGCTGACCCTGGCCGCCCCCGCCACCCGGATCGGTGACGACGCGAAGCGGGCCGCCATCGTCGCGCTCCAGTCGTACGCGAGCAGGATCCACCGCGCCGTTTCGTCGTTCGCCCTCTGATCACGCGTGTCGTCCATCCAGTCACGCGTGTCGTCCATCCAGTCACGCGGTAATTCGCGCGCGGCCGCCCGGCACGGCGGGTAGAACTCGACCCGTGATCCGACTCGCCACCCCCGAAGACCTTCCCGTACTCCAGGACATCGAACGCGCCGCGGGCGAACCGTTCCGCGCGCTCGGCATGGCCGCGATCGCCGACGACGACCCGCCGTCGATCGCGGACCTCACGACCTTCCAGCGCGACGGCCGGGCCTGGGTCTGGGACGCCGGCGACGGCCCGGTGGCGTACCTGCTCGCCGAGGTCGTGGACGGCCACGGCCACATCGAGCAGGTGTCCGTCCATCCCGGTCACGCGCGCCGGGGTCTCGGGCGGCAGCTGATCGAACACGCCGCGGAGTGGGCTTCGCGCGAAAGCCTCGCCGGGCTGACGCTGACGACGTACGCCGAAGTGCCGTGGAACGCGCCGTACTACGCCCGGCTCGGCTTCGTGACACTCGACGAGGAGAGCCTCACCGACGGCCTGCGGGCCGTCCGGGACCACGAAATCGCCCGCGGCCTGGACGCGTGGCCGCGGGTGACCATGCGGAGATGACCCGCCCGGGGGGCTGGGTTGGCGACAGGCGTCGAACATGTGTTCTACTGTCGGCGCCGGCCCCGGAGGGGGAAGCTCCGCGGGCCGGCACCGGACTTCAGGAGGCACGGATGGCGGTCAAGATCACCCATCTCACCAACGGGCAGCAGGTGCGCTTCGCCAACGCGGACGGCGCCCGGCGCTACGCCGAGATCATCGGTGGCGGGGTCGACAAGTGGCGGTTCACCGTGGTCAGCGGGCATGAGCGCCCGGAATTGTCGGGGCGGGTCGTTAATGTGCCGGTATGGCGTATGACTTCCAGGTGACCGTGGACTCCGCTCATCCGCACGACCTCGCCGGCTGGTGGGCCGAGATGCTCGGGTGGCGGGTCGAGGAGAGCAACGAGGAGTTCATCCGCGAGATGATCGCCAAGGGATACGCCGCCGAGGAAGCGACGACCACGCACAACGGGGTCCTGGTGTGGAAGGACGGCGCGGCGATCGTCCATCCGGAGACCGGGCAGCGGTTCCTCTTCCAGCTGGTGCCCGAGGGGAAGACGGTCAAGAACCGGCTGCACCTCGACATCCGGATGGGGGCGGGCAAGATCGAGGCCGAGCTCGAGCGGCTGACCGCGCGCGGCGCGACGTTCCTGCACCGCGGCAAACAAGGGCCCGCCGAGTGGATCACGATCGCGGACCCGGAGGGCAACGAACTCTGCCTCTCCTGAGGCGGGCCCACGAGGGCCCGCCACTGGGGGTGTCATGAAGGGACCTGGTCCCGTCGGCTTCGCCCTTCATGACCGAGCGCGCGGCCCTCGTGGGTGGTCGGCAACCGGCCGCCCCGCACCTCGGCGAGCACTGACACGTAGGTGCTCGCCGAGGTGTCCGGCCACGTGGCAGGCGATGGCCGGCAGTCCACCGTCGTCCCAGCTCGGCCGATACCCACGCGAACCCGGATAAGCTGAATCCATGTCGGACGAAGGTCGGCGAGCAGCCGTGGTCGAGGACGTGCACCTCCTCGCGCTGGGCATGCCGCATGTGACGGTGGAGCGGGGGACCGCGGGAAACCCCGTCTATCAAGTGGGCCGGAAGTCGTTCGTCTTCTTCCGTACCCCGCGGCCCGACGCCTTCGACTCCGAGACCGGTGAACGCTACGACGACGTGATCGTGTTCTGGACCCCGTCGGAAGCGGACAAGCAGGCGATGGTGCAGGACGAAACATCACCGTTCTTCACCACTTCCCACTTCGACGGGCATCCATCGGTGCTGGTGCGCGCCTGCCGCATCGGCGAGCTGACCCACGACGAGCTGTCCGAGGTCATCCAGGACGCCTGGCTCGCCCAAGCCTCCGCCCGGCGCGCGTCCACGTGGCTCCGGAACCACGAAGGGCGTCAGTAGAGATAGCCGCCTGGGCCGAGTGGCACGCCGAGCAGGCGACGAACAACGCGGTCCAATCGGCACCGATGCGCCCAGCCAACAAACTGAAGCCGAAGAGCCTGGTGGACCAGGCCGTGGAGCAGCTCCGCGGTGAAATCATCGACGGCTCGCTCGCCCCGGGCACCCCGCTGCCGGAAGGGCAGGTCAGTGAGTGGCTGGGCATCGCGCGGCCGACCGTCCGCGAGGTGCTGCTCCGGCTGGAGAACGAAGGGGTCGTCCAACGGCAAGGCCGCGGTGTGGCACTCGCGGTCACCCGGATCGACCGTGCCCAGCTGGTGGAGATCCACACGGCCCGGTTCCATCTCGAAACGGCCGGGGCCCGTGCGTTCGCCACCGCCGCGCCCGAGGACCGGGAAGCACTCGACCGGAGCATCGAGGCGCTCGAATCCTCGGTGGTCACCTCCGACCCCCTGTCGCAGAGCCACCTCGACTCGGCGTGCCATACGGCCGTCGTCGCACTGACCGGTTCCCGGAAGCTGGTCACGCTGCACCGGCAACTGATGGTGGAAGCCCGGCCGGCCGCCAGGGTGAGATCGTCATCGCCAATCACCGGGAATTCCGCGCGGGAGAGCGGCTCTTCCGGATACTCCCCGATCAGGGCTCCTGGTTCCGCCAGATCCGGCTGCGCAGGTCCGCACCGCGGATCACCTGGATCCGCCACGGCGTCAGGCGCAGCACATGCAGCCGCGGATCGGACGGAGCCTGCCAGAAATTGCCGAGGGGGTAGCCGGCGCCGCGCGGACTGGTCTTGCGGTACAGGTCCCAGACATGCTCCTTGACCGAGGGCTCGTTGTCCCAGACGGCCACCGCGTCGACCGCCACCGAGTTGTTCCCCGGTGCCCAGTAAGAGAAATTGGTATGCGGGTTGCCTTCGAGATGGGCCGCCTTCACCGGGGTCCGGTAGGTGGCCAGCCAGCCGAGCGGTCGGCCGTCGACCTTCTCCCACACCGGGATGAGCACCCGGGTTCGCGGGCGATTCTGGGCGTCGACGGTCACCATCGTGGCGTAGTTGATGGCTCCGACGTAGCTGTCGAACTCGGCTTCCAGCTCACCGAAGTCCCGGGTCGTCGTGCTCATGCCGCGCTCCGGAAGGATTCGACGGCGCGTGAGAGGCTGGCCGCGCCGTGTCCGGCCGCGATCTGCCGGTCGATCAGGTCCTTGACCGGGAGCAGGGTGTCCGGCGGGACGTCCAGCGCCCGGCTGGCCCGGATGATCGTGCTCAGCCCCGCCTGGTTCATCGCCAGGCTGGACTCGCCACCGCTGTAGCCGCCGCGGTCGATCTCCTCGGCGAAGGTGGTCAGCGCCGGGAACGAATCCGCCAGCCAGGACAGCAGCATCGGCGTCAGCTCGGTGGCGCGCACGCCTGCCGCCGACGCCATCGCCGTGGCGTGCAGGAAACCGCCGATCATGCCGTACATCCCGGCCAGGATGGCGACGTCGTAGCCCGACGCGAGACCGGCGTCGGCGCCGAGGAAAGTGCCTTTCCCCAACAGGTCCAGCTTCGGTTGCCAGCGCCGGTGAACGTCCTGGGCGCCGCTGTAGCTGATCGACGATCCGGCGGTGCCGATCGTCTGCGGCACCGCGTAAACGGCTCCGTGCAGGTACTGCGCGCCGTGCCCGGCCGCCCAGGTGGCCAGTTCCCGTGCGTCCTCCGGCCCGCCGGAGGTGACGTTGACCAGCGCGCGCCCGGCGACGGCGTCGCCTGCCGTCGTCAGGACCTGCCGGGCGACGGTGGCATCGAGCAGCGCGACGAGCACGAGGTCGCTCGACGCGATCGCCTCCGCGGCCGTGGCCGCCGCCGTCGCCCCGGCCGCGACGAGCGCGTCCGCCTTGGTGGTGTCGCGGTTCCACACTGTCGTGGGAATCCCTTGGCGCAAAAAGGTTTCAGCCAGCGCGTGGCCCAGGTTGCCGAGGCCGATCACGGCGACTCGCTCAGATGTCGTACTCATGTGACCAGCCTCGTGGCCCACACTTCCCGCTGCCAGTGACACTGATGACCGGAAGCACCAAATTCGTGCCATAGACTGTGGCCATGAGTGCTGGTTCGGTCGCCCTGGTCGTCCCCGAACAGATCGGGATCGCCTTCTGGGACCTGTACGAGGTGAGCATCCCCGCCACCGTTTTCGGGATGCCCCAGCCCGATCTCGCCGATCCCTGGTACGACCTGCGGCTGTGCGGGACCGGTGACCGGGCCGTGGAAGCGGCACCCGGGTTCGCGCTGCGCACCCCGTACCGGCTCGACGACATCGTCGGCGCCGAGACGGTCATCGTGTCGTCGGTACCGGACGAGGTCCTCAGCGACGGCGCGCCGGTCTCACCCGAGCTGATCAGCGCGTTACGGCGGGCCCACGACGCGGGCGCGCGGATGGTTTCGCTGTGCTCCGGCGCCTTCGCGCTCGCCGAGGCCGGGCTGCTCGACGGTCGTCGAGCGACCTCGCACTGGATGCACACCGCGGAGCTGGCCGAGCGGTTCCCCGAGGTCGAAGTCGACGACTCCGTGCTCTACGTGGACGACGGTGACGTGCTCACCAGCGCCGGGATGACCGCCGGCCTCGACCTGTGCCTGCATCTGGTCCGGCGCGATCTCGGGGCACACGTGGCCAACCAGCTGGCCCGCCGGATGGTCGTACCCGCGCACCGGCCGGGCGGACAGGCCCAGTTCATCGATCTTTCCGTTCCCGCCACCGACGATCAGGGGCTGGCACCGGTGCTCGACTGGGCGAGGTCACATCTCGACCGGCCGTTGACGATCGAAGATCTCGCCCGGCGCGCCATGATGAGCCGCCGGACCTTCTACCGGCGCCTCCAGCAGGCGACCGGCACGACACCGCTCCAATGGCTGCTGACCCAGCGGCTTTCGCGGGCACAGAGCCTGCTGGAATCGACCGCCCTGCCGGTGGAGAGGGTCGCGGAGCTCAGCGGTCTCGGCACCGCGAACAACCTGCGCCACCACTTCCTGAAACAGGTCGGTGTCTCGCCCGGCGCCTACCGGAACGCGTTCCCGCGGCAGCCACCACTGACCGCCGCCGCGGGCTGACAGCTCGCCTAGGCGAGCTTGTCCAGCGCACGCGGCAAAGCCGTCGTGAGCAGGTCGAGCTCGGCCTCGCCCGCGATCAGCGGCGGCGAGACCGCGATCCCCTTGGCGAGGTTCCGCACGAGGACGCCTTCGTCCCGCGCCAGCCGCTGCAACCGGTTCGCCGCGCCGGGGTTCGCCGCGACGACTTCGGCCTTCAGCTCGACCGCGCCGAGGAAGCCGAGCCCGGCCCGGACCTCCGCCACCAACGGATGCGAAGCGAGCCCGGAAAGCGCGTCCGCCAGCGGTTTCTCCAGTTCCCGTCCACGCGGGATCAGCCCGTCGCGCTCGTAGATGTCCAGCGTCGCGTTCCCCGCGGCGCAGGCGACCGGATGCCCGGCGTAGGTCGCGCCGTGCCGCAGCACCGGCGCACCGGGCGAGCCGGTGAAGAACGGCTCGGCCACCCTCGGCGCGACGATCAGCGCGCCCAGCGGGATCGTGCCGCCGGTGATGCCCTTCGCGGTCGTGATCATGTCCGGTTTCACGGCCCACCGGTCGATCCCGAACCAGGTGCCCAGCCTGCCGAACGCGGCGATCACGCAGTCCGCGACGAACAGCACGTCGTGCTTGCGGCAGATCTCGGCGACCCTCTCGATGTACCCGTCCGGGGGCAGGAGGACGCCGCCCGCGCCGATCACCGGTTCGCAGAAGAACGCCGCGACCCGCTCCGGCCCGACCCGCAGGATCTCCGCTTCGAGCGCCTCCGCGCTGTCGTAAGGAACATGCGAGATGTCACCCGGCAGCGGACCGAAGCCCGCCGCGTTGGCCGCGATGCCGCCGACGGCCGTACCGAAGCCGTGCGTGCCGTGGTAACCCTGCACCCGGCCGATGACATGCACCTTTTCCGGGCGCCCGGTGTGGGCGAAGTACGAACGGGCGATCTTGACCGCGGTGTCGATGACGTCACCGCCGCCCGACCCGAAGAACACCTTCGAGCCCGGCTCGGGTGCCAGCTCGGAGACGCGCTCGGCGAGCTTCAGCGCGGGCTCGTTGGCGTTGTAGCCGAACAGGTTGTACGAGTCGAGCGTCCGCAGCTGGTCCGCGACGGCCCGCGCGATCTCCTCGCGCCCGTGCCCGAAGTTCGCGTACCAGAGCGACGCCGTCGCGTCGAAGTATCGCCTGCCCTCGTCGTCCCAGACGTAGGAACCCTCACCGCGGGTGATGACGAGCCGGTCGCCGTCGACCGCTCCCATGTCCGCGAACGGGTGCCACAGCGGATTGCGCGCGGACGCCGACGAAACCATGATCTTCCTCCTCGTGCTCGTGCCCCCATCCTCACCCGGATCCGGCCGGAACGCGAACACTCCATCGTGCACAGTTCGCGCTTCGGACTTGTCCGGCTTGTCGGCCCCGCCGCCGTTCGTGTCGCGAAAGCCACTTTCGCAACCTTCAACGTTGCGAAAGTGGCTTTCGCATCACGCCCGAAGCGCCTCACGACTCCCGACGGTCGTAAGCCGCCAGAAGCTGCTTCTCCGCATCCCGCAGGTACTTCTCCAGCGCCGTCTCGGCGGGCCCGAAACGCCCCCGCTCCAGATCCCGCAGGATCCGCTCGTGCCGCTCCAGGAACGGCTCGAAGAACGCACGCGTGTTCTCCGCCAGCACGAAGAACAGCCGCGTCTCCGCCAGCACCTGGCGCATCGTCGTGCTGACCCGCTCACTGTCCGCCAGGTCCCCCACCGCCTGGTGGAACGCGATACTCGCCGTCCCGACGGCCTGCCAGTCGCCTTCGTCGGCCGCGGCACGGCCTTCCCGGACCGCCGCCGCGACCGCCGAGAGGTCCACAGTGGACAGCTCGGCCGCGCGCCGCAGCGCACCGCATTCGGTGACCCGCCTCATCACGTAGAGATCCGAGATGTCCTGCGCGGTCAGTTCGCGGACGAACACGCCGCGGTTGAGTTCGTGCACCGCGAGCCGTTCGTGCGCCAGCAGCTGGAAGGACTCGCGCAGGGTGTTGCGCGAGACGCCCAGCGCGGCACTGATCGACGGTTCCGAAAGCCTCGACCCGGGCGGGAAGACTCCTTCGGTGATGCGCTGGCGCAGGATCTCGGCGACCCGTTCCGCGGTTCCGCTCCGTTCGAGCAAGGGTCTGTCGCGGGCCAGCGTCTCCTCGGCGGCGGATGTGGCCATAGCGCTACCTGACACCGAGTTCGAAGTCGAGGCTGTACCGGTTGCCCGGCATGGCACCGGCGGCCTTGGCTCCGTCGATGGGAAGCGCGACCCCGTTGATGAACCGTGACTCGTCGCTGGCCAGGAAGACGACCGCCTTCGCGACCTCCCACGCCTCGCCGACCCGGGCCGCCGGTGTGCTCGCGGTCAGCTGGTGTTGCTTGGCTTCGAACTCCTCCGGCGACGAGAGGGTGCCGCGCAGCATGTCCGTGTCGATCGCGCCCGGGTTGACCGTGTTCGCGCGGATGCCCTGGTGCGCGTGCGCGACGGCGATCGACTTCGTCATGCCGACCAGCGCGTGCTTGGTGGCGTTGTACACCGGGTCGCCGGGGCGGCCCATCACCCCGCCGTTGGACGACGTCGTGACGATGCTGCCCGCCTTGTTCGCGATCATGTGCGGCAGCACCGCTCGTATGCCGAGGAAGGCCGCGCGCACGTTCAGCGCGAAGATGTCGTCGAACTCCGCCAGTGTGGTGTCCACCAGCGGTTTCCCGAGGTGGATGCCGACGTTGTTGAACAGGACGTCGATCCGCCCGGTTTCGGCGACCACACCGCGCACGAACTCGTCGACCTGCCGTTCGTCGGTGGCGTCCACAAGGGACTGACGGGCACCTTCGACGGTTTCGGCGGGTTCGCGGATGTCGCTGGTGAACACGGTCGCGCCCTCGGCGACGAACTCCTTCACCGTGGCGAGGCCGATTCCCCTCGCGCCCCCGAAGACCACCGCGACCTTGCCTGCCAGCCGGCCCATGCTCATTTCCTCCCTCTCAGCGAAACCGCCGTGTAATCCTCCGGAAGGCGCACGAGCGCCTCGGGATCCCCGTGATAGGTGACTTCGACGCCGTACAGTTCGCGCGCCGCCCTCGGCGATATGTACCTGTCCACGACGTCGGCGAGCACGGCTTCGGGATCCCGCTCGAACGGGTCGCCGTAACCACCTCCGCCCGGAAGGAACACGTTCACCACGTCGTCGGGCCGCAGGTTCACCCGGCTCTTCGACGGCAGTGGACCACGGGTCAGCTCGAACCGGCCCACCGCGCCGTCGTGCCCGGAGTCCACACCGGACGCGGGACGGCGGACCCGGTCGACGTTCCCGTTGACACTCCACGAGATCACGCCGCGAGCGGCCATGGTGGTGCACTGGCCGAGGCCACCGCGCCACTTTCCGGCGCCGCCCGAGTCCGAGCGCAGCACGCGTTCGCGCTGGATCAGCGGGGCCATCGTCTCGATGACCTCGGTCGGCGTCGACCGCAGGCCACTCGGGAATCCGGTGGTGCTGAGTCCGTCCTTTGTGGACCTCGCGCCGATCCCGCCGGTCTGGAAGACGTTGAGCATGAACTCGCGGCCCTCGGCGTCGGCGCCACGCCAGATCGTCATCCACAACGCGTCCGCGCTGTGCGCCAGGATGCTGCCGGGCAGGGCGGTGATCAGCAGCGACGGCAGGAAATGCCCGATCAGGTGCCGGGACGCGACCGGCGCGGGCGGCGTGCAGTTGAGCACCGAGCCCTCCGGCGCGGTGACGTGCACCGGCCGGAACGAACCCGCGTTGTGGGGCACCTCCGGCGAGATGGCCGCCTTGATCGCGAACGAGGCATAGGCCCGGGTGTAGTTCAGGACGACGTTGATCCCGCGGCGGCTCTGTGGCGACGAGCCGGCGAAATCGAGATGGATGTCCTCGCCGTCGATGGTCACGGCGACCTTGAGGACGACCTCTTCGTCGTCGAACCCGTCGGTCACCAGCTCGCTGGTGTAGGTGCCGTCCGGCAGCTTCGCCAGCGCGTCCCGCAGCGCCCGCTCGGAACGGTTCATGATCTCCGCGGCGACGTCGTCCAGGGAATCGAGCCCGAATTCCTCCAGCAGCCGCACCAGGCCGGCCGCGCCGACCTCGTTGCCGGTGACCTGGGCGTACAGATCGCCGATGGTCTCCTCGGGAGTGCGGACGTTGGCGCGGATCAGCAGTTCGAGATCCGCGTTGACCTCGCCGGCGCGGAGGAACTTCATGATCGGCAGGCGCAGGCCCTCTTCGAAGACCTCGTGGGCCTCGGCGGAGACCAGCCGCCCGCCGATGTCCGGGGCGTGGCAACAGGAAGCGAACCACGCGACCAGCCGTCCCCGCAGGAACACCGGCGTAGCGACGGTGATGTCGTTGATCTGCCCGGCCGTCTGCCACGGGTCGTTGGTGAGCAGGACGTCGCCCGGCGCCAAGGTCCCCGGCGGATACGCGGCGACGAAGTAGTGCATCCCGGTCGCCATCGCGTTGATGTGGCCGGGTGTCCCGCCGACGGACTGGCCGATCATCTCGCCGCGGGAGTCGAACACCGCGCAGGCGAGGTCGAGTGATTCCCGCACCACGGACGAGAAAGCCGTGTCGACGAGCGCGTTCTGCTGTTCGGCCAGGATGGAGTGCAGCCGGTTTCCCAGCACCCCCACCAGGATCGGGTCGACGCTCATACCGTCACCACCAGACCGGCGTCCGCGCCGACGACACAGCGCGCACCCGGCGGAACGACCACAGTGGACTCACGTTCCTCCACGATGGCAGGCCCCTCGACGTGGTCGCCCGGTTTCAGCCGGTACCGGTCGAACACCGCCGTGTCGACAAAGCCACCTTCGGCGGGGAAGTACGCGGGACGGCTCCCCTTGCGCGCGCCGCCCTCGGCCTCGGAACCCGCTAGTTTCAGCGTCACCTCCGGCGCCGGACCGCTGGAGACGACGCGCCAGTTCAGTACCTCGATCGCGACGTCCGGCCCGGTCCGCCGGTACAGCGTCCGGTAGGTCTCGGTGAACGCGTCGATCAGCGACTCCGGCCAGTTCCCCCGCTCGACCGGCACCCGGATCTCGTAACCCTGCCCGGAATACCGCATCTCGGCGATCCGGCGGTGCGTCACCTCGCCACCGTCCACACCGGACTTCCCCAGGAGCTCCGCGCCCTCGGCCTCCATCTCGGCGAACAGGGCGTCGACCTGGTCCCAGGAAAGGTCGAGTACCGCCGAGCGTGCCGAACGCACGAAGTCGAAAGCCGGTGGCGCGGTGAGGAATCCCGCCGCGCTGAGCACCCCGGCGGCGGGCGGCGCGACCACCTCGGGCGCGCCGAGCGCCCTGGCCACCCCGGCCCCGTGCACCGGGCCGGCGCCGCCGAAAGTGAACATCGGCAGCTTCGCCGGATCCTTGCCGCGTTCGACGGCGTGGACGCGGGCGGCGTTCGCCATGTCCTCGTTGACGCTGGTGTGGATGCCCCAGGCGGCCTTTTCGACGCTGACGCCGAGCGGTCCGGCGATCTTCGAGCGGATGGCCTCACGCGCGCCTCCGACGTCCAAAGTCATTCCGCCGCCGAGGAAATAGTCCGGATCCAGATAGCCGAGCACGAGGTCGGCGTCGGTCACGGTCGGCTCGGCGCCACCTCGTCCGTAACAGACCGGCCCGGGATCCGACCCGGCCGAATCCGGGCCGACGGTGAGCAGGCCGAGCACGTCGATCCGCGCGATCGAGCCGCCGCCGACCCCGATCTCGATCATGTCGGTGACCGGCACCTTGACCGGCAGCCCGGAACCCGGCAGCAGCCGGTACTTCCGGTCCACTTCGAACTCGTGCGTCACCAGCGGCGCACCGCCGGAGATCAGGCACAGTTTCGCCGTCGTGCCGCCCATGTCGAAGGCCAGCAGATCCTCGACGCCGGCCGCGGCGCCGATCGCGGACGCGGCCAGCGCGCCACCCGCCGGACCGGATTCGAGGATGCGGATCGGATAGCGCGCGGCGGTGTCGACGGTCGCGATTCCCCCGTTGGACAGCATGATGTGCGGCGACGGCCGCACCCCGGCCTCGTGCAGGCGCCGTTCCAGATCACGCAGATAGCGTTCGGTGAGGTCCTGGACATAGACGTTCGCGACCGTGGTGGAGGCTCGCTCGAACTCGCGGATCTCGGGGACGACCTCGCTGGAAAGCGCGACCCGCAGGCGGGGCGCGACCTCCCGCAGCACCTCGGCGGCCCGTCTTTCGTGCGCGGGATTCGTGAAGGCGTGCAGGAAGCAGATCGCCACGGCGTCGATCCCCCGGGCGTCGAGCTCCCGGCCGAGACGCGCGACGTACCCCTCGTCCAGTCCTCTATGGACTGTCCCGTCGGCGAGGATCCGCTCGGGGACGTCGAACCGCAGGTGCCGTGGCACCAGCGGGACCGGCAATTCGATGAGCAGGTCGTACAGTTCGTACCGGTGCTCGCGCCGCATCTCCAGCACGTCACGGAAACCGGCCGTCGCCAGCAGGGCAGTGCGCGATCCCTTACGTTCGATCAGCGCGTTCGTGACCAAGGTCGTGCCGTGCACCAACTGCTCGACGTCGCCCGCGTCCAGCCCGGCGGCCGCGAGTGTCCTCTTGAGACCGTCCTCGACCGCGCGGGCGGGTTCGTCGTGTGTCGTCAGCACCTTGCCGACGGCCACGATCCCGGTCGCGTCGAGCACGCAGAGATCGGTGAACGTGCCCCCGATGTCCACGCCGACGCGGAACCCGCTCACGGGGATTCCTTGCGGTACCAGCGCGGCGAGGTGTTGAGCGGCGGCGCCATCTTCGCGCGCACGACCAGCACGTTGGGCTCGTCGGACTCGACGAATTCGCCGAGCAGCCGCCGGAACGCGCGTCCGAACCCGGAAACCCGGTCCGCGTGCACCCCGAAAGACCGCGCCAGGCCGACGAAATCGGGGCTGTCCCAGTCGACCCCACGGCGCGGCAGCTCCGCGCGATCCTGGTCGTAACGGAGCATGCCGTAGCCGCCGTCGTCGACGACGATCACCGTGACGGGCAGCTGTTCCTGCGCCAGCGTGTGCAGATCGCCGCAGCCGAACAGGAAACCGCCGTCACCGCTGACGCAGATCGCGCGGCCGGCGCCCGCGGCACCGGCGCCGAGCGCGGCCGGGAAGCCGTAGCCGAGCGTTCCCCAGCCCATCGGGTACGCGAGCTTGCGCGGCGCGCGGACGCGATGGAACCCGCCGATCCAGTACCCGGCGACGCACATGTCCGCGACCACGACCGCGTCGGACGGCAGCACCTCGTCCAAAGTGGACAAAAGGTCCGCGGCCTGCGGTTCCTCCTCCTTGATCCGCCGCCGGACCCGGGCGGAGACCTTGGCGAGCCTGCCGACGAGGGCCGCGATACCGGACCGTTCCTCGACCTTCAATGCCTCGACGAGCACGCGGGCGTCCCCGACCAGCGTGATGTCCGGCTGGTAGTTCTTGGCGGCGTCGTCCGGGTCGACGTTGATCGCGATGAGCTTCTTCGGCTTCGGCATCAGCCAGTTCTGTGTCATCAGCCCGTCGAAGTCGGTGCCGATCGCGAGGACGACGTCGGCCTCGTCCCACAGCGCGCCGACCTCGGGCGCGTGCACCGGATTCGGGGCGAGACAAGGATGATCGACCGACAGGAGCCCGCGAGCGCCGAACGTGGTGAGCACCGGCGCGGCCAGCCGTTCGGCGAGCTTCCCGATCGCCTCGCCCGCCTCGGCCCGCAGCGCGCCGCCGCCTGCCCAGATCAGCGGGCGGTCGGCGGCGGCAAGCAAGGCCTCGGCCTCGGTGAGATCCGGGATCTCGGCCGGCCGGGCGTGCGACCGCGGCGGGCGGCGCGCGGGCGTCCGCTCCGACAGGAAGTCGGCGGGGATGCCGAGGTAGACCGGCCCGCTCTGCGGCTGGAGCGCGAGCCGGGCCGCGCGGTGGAGGGTGGCGGCGACCTGGTCGGCGCTGGTGACGGTGAATCCGGCCTTGGTGACCGGCGCGAACATCGCCTGCTGGTCCGACGTCTCGTGCAGCACGCCGCGGACCACGCCCGGCCGCCGCAGTGTGGACGGGATGTCGGTCGCGATGATCAGCACCGGCGCGGCCGACGCCATGGCCTCGCCGACGGCGGCGAGCGTGTTCGCCGCGCCGGGCCCCGTGGTCACCAGCGCGACGCCGAGCTTGCCCGTCGCGCGGGCGTAACCGTCGGCCGCGTACCCGGCCGTCTGCTCGTGCCGGACCCCGACGAGCCGGATGTCCGTATCGGCCAGCGCCTCCCATAACGGCAGGTTGTGCACCCCGGGGAGACCGAAGACGACTTCGGTCCCCAGAGCGGTCAGCGCGTCGGCGAGATGCTGGGCTCCGGTGGGTGCAGGCACCTCGCCGATAGTGCCAGATCGTTCAACGATCCAGCAACCACCACGGTCGGGCTTCAGCGGTCCGTGAAGGCCTCCTTCCCTACCCTGAAAGTAGGGAAAGTCAAGTTGTAACTGAGGCACCGAAAGCCTTACTGGCATTTCCGCAGCTCAGAAGCCCTGTTGCAACGGAGGGAGGTGGAGTAGGAGTGTGCACACCGGGGCACACACCTACTCCACTAGCCTTTCGATCTCGTTGACGCGACGCAGGAGTCGCGCGGAGTTCACGTCCGATGCAGCCGTTCGTGCCCTTCGTATGACGACGCGCGCCGCATCCAGCTCCCCTGAGCGAGCGTATGACTCCGCGAGCCACGTCTGGTAGAGCGCCACCTCGCGCGCGTGGCCCGCGTCGTATCCATCAATCGCTTCGGTAAGGAGCGGCGCTGCGCCCGTCGGGTCGCCGAGTTCGATAAGACACCGACCAGCCATGACGTTGATCTCGTCTCGTGACATCCAGTAGACCCAATGCGGCTCGGCGATATCCGGTGACCGCGCCTCGTAGGCGTCATCGACCGCATCAAGCGCCCGCTTGGCGCCGTCGCGGTCACGCGACCTCGCATTGGCCCAGGCGACACGCTCAAGCAAAAGCGTCCGGGCAACTGGGGGCGCGCCGCGAGCACCGACTATCGCACTCTTCGCGAGAAGGGCAGCGTCGGCGGGATCGCCGACGTTGGCCATCTGGTAGGCCAGCGAGGACAGGAGTTGCCCGGCGAGGACCTTGTCTCCTGCCTCGTCGGCCGCGGAAACGCCTTCGAGGTAGGCCCGCTGCGCCTCGGCGTAATGCCCAGCGTCGCTCGCGACCCATCCGGCGAGCTGGGACAGCTCGCCGACAACGACGCGAAGCCTTCGACCGACCGGCTCGGTGTAGCTCCCGTGCTTCACAACCTCGGCCGTGTTGGCTAGCTCCCGGCGAACGAGTGGGATGAGGTCCCCGCCACCCACAGTGTCATCGAGAAGCCGGAGTTCGATCACCCGGTCTTCCAGTTCGCCGGCGAGGCTCGCGCCGACGCGACGGCCAGCTTCCTGGTGAGTGGTCGCGGGATCGTCTGCCACCAGCCACTCGTGAGCCACGCGGAGCGGATCGAGTGGAGGGCCGTAGAGCGCTTCGACCGCGACGTTAAGAGCGCGGGAGTAAGCGACGACATGGTCTGGCTTCGCTGGGCGAGCGCCACTTTCGAGCTGGCTCAGATATGGCTTGCTGTAGTGGGTTCGCGCGGCCAGTGCGGACAGACTGAGTCCTGCCGTTTCCCGTGCCGCGCGCAACCGCGCGCCCAGCTCGCTCATGCGCTCCCCGCCATGCTGCAAACCTCTGCAAACGGCTGACCCGTTCACATCACGCCTTGTAACGACGAGGCTACCTGTAGGGCCGCTTCAGACGGAATCCTCTCCCGGATGCTCACCGCACCTGGTTGGGCGGCCCGCAACGATCGACAAGGAGAAAGGCGATGGACGTGGACCTCGGCCTGCTCGGCGTGCTGCTGGTCGCCGAGATCGTTGCCATTCTCCTCGGCACGTTCGTGATCGGAGTAGTCCTGCGGTGGATGTCGGATTGGAAACACGGACGGTCACCAGCCCACGGAAAACCACGTCCCATCAGCGAGGTCATCAGGCGGGTGACGAGGCGATGAAGTCGCTATCCTTTGACGACCTCTTGGCCGAGCTACGGCACCGGAAGTGGGAACTCTATCTCTTCGGGCCGCACGAGCGACCGGACCTGTACGTCGCGACGTACAGGTGGCCAGCGTGTGCGGACGTCTTCATCCTCCGAAGTGAGAACGACGCCTCGGCCTATCGCACGCCCACCTATCCCGACACCGACGTCTTCTCTCCCGACATTGTCTTCTGGCATTACCACGGAGACCCTGAGTGGACCCTCCGCGCCGTCCTCACCATCGGATCCCCGGGCCAGGCCGACGCGCCATTTCAGTTCCTCCAGGCGCCCCCTCTGTGCCGAATCCCCATCGAGACGCGACGGCGGGTCACGGTCCGCCCGACAGGTCTCGTCCAACGCCCCACGCCATGAGCGTGGACTTGGTGGCACCAACACAACCGAAATGGAGAAGGCATGACCATCGCCGTTGAAGACCTTACGGGCCAGGGACTCGTGTCCGCAGAGCTGTTCGAACGGCTCGTAAAACGCATCGCCAAAGAACACGACATGAATCGCGAGTTTGCGGCTCGGATCATGGACCAAGCGCTGGCGTTCCTCCGCGCGTGCGGCGAGAACCACCGCGCCCCTCTCGGTCCGTCGGAGCTTGTTGACATCGGATGGCACACCTTCATCCTCTACACCCGCGAGTACGCCGAGTTCTGCCAACGTTCCGCCGGTCAGTTCATCCACCACGTCCCCAATGACGACGGCGAGGGCGACGGGGACCCGGAGGAGGTCATCACCAGGACCACCGAAGCCATTCGCTCGCTCGGTTTCGCGGTCGACGACGACCTTTGGTTGACTTTCAAAGTCAAGTGCAACGACGGCGACGACGGTTGCCGGGCATCCGGCAAAGACGGCAACGAGAACACCGACACCAACGGCAAGTAACTTCGGGAACAGGACAACAAGGTGAAGAAGTACAGCTGGGGCGAGTTGCCGGAATCCGTTCGCGAAGGCGTTCGGGAGCGGGCTGGTGACATCGCCGGTAGTGAAGAAATCGAGGTCGGCCAGAGCAGCAACTTCGCCGCGGTTCTGCACCGCGACGGAGCAGCGCCCTTGTTCGTCAAGGGGGTCGAGGGCGTCTCCCCTCCGATGCGCTGGCTTCGGAACGAGGCCGAACTCGGTGACCTCGCGTCCGGCATCGCCCCAGCCGTGTACTTCTCCGCCGACATCGAGGACTGGCTGATAGTCGGCTTCGAGTATGTGGCTGGTCGACACGCCCGGCTCCAGCCAGGTTCCGCCGATCTTGCGCGAGTGGCCGAGACGGTCAATCGCATCGGCGAGATCCAAGCTCCTGACCTGCGGCCGCTGGAGCAGCGCTGGCAGTCGGCATGGTGGTCCAAGCTCGGCCAGGAGCGGCCGGAAGTCATCGGCAGCTGGGACCTCGATGAGCTAATGGCCTGGGAGCAGAAGGCCCCCGCGCACGTAGCCGGAGACTGTCTGCTCCATACCGACCTCCACGCGGACCAGTTCCTTTTCGCGGTCACCGGTGACATCCGTGTAATCGATTGGGGCTGGCCCGCACGAGGCGCCGCATGGATCGACCCCGCTTTTATGGTGCTACGGCTCATCGGCGCGGGGCACCGCGCGGCCGAGGCTGAGACCTGGGCACGGAAGAACACCCGCTGGCGGGTGGCGACCGAAGAGGAGATCACTGCGTTCGCGGTGTACGTCGCCGGACTCTGGAGCTACAAGGCGGCCACCACCGCCAGACTTGCGCGGATCGCGCGCGATTACGTCGGTTGGCGCCTACGGCTGCCGCTCTGACTCCGCCGTTTGAGCGACTGGTTACGCGGAACCTCGTTGATTAGCTCTCGGCCGCTGCGTCTGTGAAAGCCCCCGTCGGCCGCAGCGGCCGAGTTCCAACCCCGCCGTACCTATAGGGACGGCGGACGCTCCGGGGCGGTGTGAACCCGCCCCCCGAGCCTCGAAAATTCCTGACCCCGGCTCGATGAGTCGGCATTTCGTAAAAGACGATTCCGAACAGTGAGGAGTTTCAGGTGCTGGATCGTGTCCAAATACGGTTCTGGCTGGCGGAGGGCCACGACGGGACTGGGGTCACGACGGGACTGGGGTCACGAACGTCAATGACATGATCAAGGGCTCGGAGGAAACCGACGGCTCCCAGGCGGCGGACGGAGACGACGAGTGATCACCGTCGAAGAGTTCGTAGCCGCTCTGCCGACTCTCATGTGGACTGACCGTGTGGACCGTAGGCCCATCGAGATGGCGAATAGCTCGTCTCTCGTGGAGGTTCCCACGGATTGGTGGCGGACTGAGTCAACGAACCCCAACACCGAAGACGAGTTCGAGGACACCCGCACGGAAGAAGAGCAGCAGGGCCAGAAGGCAGCCTGACTGAAGTGGGGCGTTGGTACCAACAGCGCCCCACCTCCGTCTAGGCCAGTGTGGCGGCGAGTGCGATGTATGTTCCGCCGCCTACGAGAAGACCGGCGCCCGCGCCGAAGCTGACTTCGGCGGTGGTGTGATCCTTTAGTTCGACGCGGGACCAGCAGACCCAGGCGACGCCGAGGAAAAGCAGGGCGAGCCAGGGGCCATAGACGCGCATGAGCATCACGGTGGCACCGGCCGCGACGATGGCGTGCATCGAGATCTTGAACTTCAGGCCGAAGGTGATCGCGAGCGCGAGGACGAGGCAGGCGAGTTCGGCGGCCGCGAGAGCGATCATCTGGTGCGGCGCGTTGCCGACGATGAGGATGACGAACCCGAATGCGAGCGAGCCGATGCACGCGGCGAACGGAACGAGCCGTCCGGCGCGGTTGGTGACGTGGTGGCTGTCCCACTTCCCCTGTTTTGCCCCGCGCACGATGACAGCCATCGGGATCAGCGAGCCGGTGACGCCGACGATGAGCCCCCACAGCAGGGTCTGGCCGAGGTGGTAGCCGGTGACTTTCCAGGCCACGACGAGCGGCAGGCCGAGGACCCAGACCCACGGGGCGAGAACTTCGGTGGCGATGCGGGCCGCGCGCCGCCGGGTCTCACTGGTGGCGGTCTCAGTGGACAGGGTCGGCGGCATGAGTGCTGGTCTCCTTCAGGATCTCGGCGACGGTGGTGGACGTGCTGTAGGCGGTGGCGACCGTCGCGAGCCACGCGGCTTCCTCGCGGTAGTCATCGGTGGCCTCGTCCGGCGTGAACGCTACCGGGTGCTCGGCGTGCACGGGTGCGCCGTGCCCCGCGGTGACCAGGGCCATGGCGATGGTCACGGCCTGCGCGTGTGCCCGGTTCGCGCTGGAAGCACCAGCCTCGGCCGGCTGGAGTGCGGCGCTGTAGACCGCCGGGTCCAGGTTCGGCTGCAACGGCCCGACCAGCACGTCGTTGATCTCGGTCAGGCGGGTGCGGACAAGATCGGTGACGTCGGGCCGTCCGAATACTCGCCGGGTTGGTGGTGCGTCGTACCGCAGCTCGGGGGCGAAGGTGGTCAGGTCGCGCCACAGCGGTTCGAGTGCGCGGTAGTGGCGGCGGAGCTGTCGGCGAGGGACGACGGCGGGCACGGTGACCCCGGCCATGAGCAGCAGGATTCCGGCCGTGGTGAGCACACGGCTGGCGCCGATGTTGCCGAGTTCGGCCCATGGCGGATTGAGGTTGAAGCGGACCGCGAGGGAGTACAGCGCTTTGTGCGCGACGAAGGCCAGGCCGCAGATGCCGCCCCAGCGCAGGAGACGGAGGCCGGTGCGGAGGTAGCCGCGGGGAAGGTCCTTGGCGTGGCGGCCGACGTAGACGACGTCGAACATGGCCAGTCCGAGGTACAGCTCGAATACGGCGAGGTAGGCGACAACGAAGGTGTGGTTGCCCGCCTCGGCGGTGATAGCAGGCAGGTTGCCCGGCAGCGGCCCGAGCAGGTACAGGACGCACAGTGCGAGCTGCGCCCCGATGAGGATGCGGGTCCGGGTCCGGACCTTGGCGGGAATGGTGTCGACCGGGTGAGCGAGGTAGAGCACGAAGACCTGGAGCCAGTAGGCCGAAGACAACGTGAGTACGTGCACGATGTAGTTCGGCAGCGTGGGGATGCCGAACAGCCAGTCGTGCACGCCCCAGTCGGTGCCGAGGATCAACGCGACGTCGAGCGCGGCGAGCGCCTTGACCATGGCCAGCAGGCCGGGGGTGCGGGAGCGCCGCCAGGATCTGATCCAGTAGAGCAGTGCGGCGGTCACGGCCAGCCAGGTCAGGAGCTGCTGGACCTGGGCGACGGGGATGGGCATTCAGTCCTCCAAGAGGCGGTAACGCGCGGCGGGCGTTTCGCCGGTCGCGGAAAGGTTGGGCCTGGTGTGGCGCTCGATCAGGTAGGCGAATGTTTCGGCGGCCTGCTCCTGATCCGCAGCGAAGCCCCCGGCGCGTTTCACCGCGCGGGTGATCATGGCGTGATCAGGCTCGCCGGAGTCGGCCTCGCCGGCGTCGTCCCCGACGTGACGGCAGACGATGTGCCCGACTTCGTGCAGGACGATGTGCCGCCGGTGGCTGTGCGTGGTGTCTTCTCGGAAGAAGATGAAGTCGGTAGCGGCACCAGAAACCCAGACACCGTAAGGCAAAGGCTCGCCGGTCCGGCGAGCCTCGGCCACGACGTTCGGCGGGTAGGGCTGGATCTGGATGGGGCGGCGGCGCACTGTGGACAGACGGGCAGCGAGCTCGTCAGGAGTGGCGGTGGCGGGCAGATCGAGAGCACTCACCAGCGCCCGGACGTCATCGAGCTGCGTGACCGGCGCGCTGCCGGTCACGACGCGTTGAGTCCGTCGCTGTCCCCGTCGTGTCCAGTTCAGCAGTACCCGCCCGATGGCGGGCCAGGTCATGTGCCGTGCCCACCGTCCCGGGCTTCGAGTCCGCGCACGTGCTCGGTCAGCTCCTGGATCAGGCTTGCGCTGCGGTCCGATATGGCGAAGCTGCGCAGCATCGTCGTCGCCCCTGAGCTCACTCGCTGGCGCGGCATCTCAGGTTCGCCGGACAACTTGCGGCGCCAGTCGTCGTAGACGTCGCGATCGAGAAAAAACCCCGCTAGCACATCGAAAAGCCTCGCCAGCCCTACGACGATGTTGGTGCGCGGGTGTGGCTGTTTCCCCGTTCGCATCTGCCACAGCGACGAGTACGACACGTCGACGCCCGCTGTCGTCAGCGCGTCGGCAACGTCCCGGTCGCTGTGCGGTTTCCCGTCTTCCCTTCGTCGATTCTCGTACAGGAAACTCAGGGCTTCCTGGATCGAGACGACCCCCTCAAGCGTCATCGCATCCTCTTTTTGTTTACGGTCGTCAACACTTTCCAGCGTTCTCGCGAATCGCGTTGACAAACTTGCACCTCACCCGACTATGGTCGGGTTACCGCGCTGCTTCGCCAGCACACACGCAAGACTCGAAAGTGTTTACGCCCATAAACATTCTTTAGTTTTCCGGCGCTCGTTCCCCTACGAACGCTCGCCGGTACTCACACACCCTTTGTTGATCAAGTCGTGTCTTAGTTGATCGCAGGTGTCACGCCCTGCGTTAACGAGTTTGAGGGGACCGCTGTACGTGAAGCATGACACACCCACTTGCACTAACGAGCACGCCGAGCAGCCCACGAGGCCGGTCGACGCCTTCGCTCACCTGATCGCCTCGCTGCGCCGGATCAAGCGCAAGCAGGCGAAACTGTCCCAGGAACGCAAAGAGCACGAGGCAGTGATCAAGGCCGCCTTGGTGGCGGCCGGAGCCGAGGTCGGCACGGTCAACGGCGTCCCAGTCGTGAGCTTCACCCATGCTCTGCGAATCGCGCTGGATCAGAACCTGCTCAAGGAGCGCTACCCGGAGATCGCGAAGGAGTGTGCCGACATTTCGGAGGTCGCCACGTTCCGCCTGCTGGGCGTATGACGGTTCCGTTCGGTGAACTGGTCGCGCTGGCCAGGGCCATGGTTGCCCAGGCCCGCGCGACCAGCCCAGCCGGTGTGCCCGGCGACGGCGAGACCGCCGCGACCGTGGCCGCTCTGCTCACGGCCGAACCGCGGAATGAGGCCCAGATCCTCGCGATCGTCACCGTCATCGTCCGCGACAGCCTTGCTGATCCGTTCCGCGAGACCACCGCGAACCGCTGGCGGTCGCTGCTGCCGAGCTGGGTGCAGCCGCAACTGATTGGCTCGACCGTGAACCGCCTTCGCGCCGCCGGGCTGCTGGTCCACACCGGCCGCTACGTGCGCTCGACCGACTCGACAGGCCGCAACGTCGGCAAACTCCAAGCTGTCTACGCCTTCGACGCCGAAGCCCTGCGCGACCACGAGCTACAGGCGCAGGCCACCGCGTCCTGACCACCCCGCTTCACACCGCCACGCGGACGCGTGGCGGTGTTCACCGTGCCCATTTTGTCCTGTAGGGGGATTTCTTCATGGCGCGTGATCACGCACGCCTCGATCTGAACATCTGGGACAAGGACGACTTCCGCGCGCTCTCGCGCGAAGCGAAGCTCTTGTATATCCAGCTTTTCTCACAGCGGAAGCTCTCTTACGCCGGGGTTCTCGACCTGGCGGTGAAGCGCTGGAACCGGCCGCACGCAGACCTGGACCTGACGGAGATGCGCGCGGCACTCTCGGAGCTGGACGCCGCCCGGTTCGTGGTGATCGACCAGGACACCGAAGAACTCCTCGTCAGGTCGTTCATCCGCAGTGACGAGCTGTACAAGCAGCCGAACATGCTGCGCGGCGCGCTACGTGTCGCGTTCGACATTGAGTCCCCGATCCTGCGGGCCGCGCTCGCCGCCGAACTGAGGCGGTTGCCCGCGCACGTGACCGGCCCCGCCCCGGCGATCGCGGCGAACGAACTGGAGGCCGGAGCGCCTGAGCTGCCACCGGTCGTCAAGGCCGCCATGACGGTCCGCCCGTCCGGCCGCCCCTCGCCGGCGGGCCGACCCCCACGCCAGGACGGAGCGTCCGAACCGGACTCCGGCGGGGCGATCACACCTGGCATCGACCGTCCCGCGCCCAGCTCACGGGGTTCGGCGAACCCTTCCGCGACCCCTTCGCTGAACCCTTCGGCGAAGGACCTGGGAGAAGGGAATAGGGAGCGGGAGACTGGAGAACCTTCTTTCGCTTCTCGTAGTGAGAAACTGGGGTTACCCGCGCGTGACGCGCACGGCGCCTGCGCGACGCGGATAGCAGCCGAGACCCCGGCGGTGCAAGAGGACAGCCCCGGCGATTCCGCGGGCGCTGCCCCGCCGGGCTCGGTGCGTCGGCGTCGACGGGCCGAGGCCGAGCGGCTGGTGGACTTCTATGGCTCGTCGGTGCCCGCACCTGTCCGGGCCCAGCTCGTGGCGCAGGTGATCCCGCTGATTCGAGAAGGCATCGGCAGCAACGTGATCGGCTCCGGCCTGGCGGCCTGGTCAGGCAAGGCGCTGCCGCCGACCTTCCTGCCGATGCTCGTCGGGGAGCGGATGCGTGCGGCCCGTATCGCGACCGATCCGAAAAAACGTGCTTGGGACGCGGAGATGGTGGACCGGTTCGAGAGCCTGCGCTCAGCCGCGATCGCCGAGGACGAACAACACGGGGTCGGCTTGCTCGTGCGGCAGGCTCAGCCGCAGCACGCGGACGCCGACCAGCTGACCGCGATCCTCGACGCCGCACTCGATCAGGCGATCGCGTGAGCACGCTGCACGCGGTGATGAGCCGCTCCGACGTGCGCGGCCTGCTGATCCGGCACACCGGCGTACACGCGTCGGAGGACGTCGTCTCGGCTTGGGAGTCCGGCCTCGCCGGCTACAGCCTCGCCGAGTGTCATCGTGCCTTCGCCGCGTTCGGCCCAGCCGCGCGGCGGGCGACACCGTCCGAGATCGCCGGTCGGTGCGACGCGGCCCGCGACCGCGCTACGGGCGAACCCGCGCCGGTTCAGTCCGCGGCTTCACCACGCGCCAGCACCCGCGACTACTACCGGCAAGCCGGGATGCTCGGAATCCGAGCGGTGTACGCGGCGATGGGCTGGAAACGCAACCCGGATCACGATCTCGCTCGATCCGTGGCCTGCCCATTCTGCAAGGCACGGGCCTGGGCGGTGTGCGGGCCGCTCTCGCGCAACCGGGCGGGTGTCCGGGAGATGCGCGACCCCGTGCACCGGATGCACCCCTCCCGCCTCCGCCGCGCCCAAGCCGAACTCAAGCGCGCCAACGGCACCCCCGAACAGGAGACCACCCGATGACCAGCACCCTCACCCCTCACACGGCCGAGGAGCATCAAGCCGACCCGCTGGCCGCGCGGCTGGCCTTCGACGCCGCGATCGATCAACTCATCCAGCCGAACATGCACACCCTGCTCCGCGACTCCGGAGCCGTGGAACGCGCTCTGGCACCATGCCTGATCGACCAGCTGGTGACCGCGACCCAGCCGGGCACCGAGCGCACGGGCGGTTCCGCGCGAGGATCACGGCCACCCGCATCGTTGAACGCGCTCGCGTTGGTAGCCGAGATCAGTCAGACCCTCCGGGGTGCGCTGGCGGCTTTGGGACACGATCTCTTCGGAACCGGCGCGCGACCGTCCCTCGCCGGACAGCTGAGGTTGTGGGCCTCGCACGCGGGGTCCTGGCAGCTGGAGGACGTCGATTACCTCGCCTACGCGGCCCAGGAGGCAGAGCGGTGGGTGGCCGCTGGCAGGTCGGTGCTCAATCCCGCTCCGGCGTATCGGCTGCGCGGGCACGCGTGCCCGACCTGCCAACACACAACGGTTCTCGTGTGGTCCGACACCGAACAGGAATGGCTGCGCCGACCCGCGCTCTCTGTGGACACTGACCGAGTGGAGACGGTGTGCGCGGCCTGCGATTCGCGTTGGGGACTGGAACATTGGGCACATCTCGGCCAGGTGCTGGCCAGCCAGCGGGCGGAAACCCTTGCCCTGGACTGTGAATAGCCTTGACACGATGATCACGAACCAGCGATACTGACAGGGCTTGGCGGAGCTATACCCACCAAGCAGTCAGCTTTTCTTGAAGGCCCCGCGCTCCCTCCCCCTCCGGCGCGGGGCCTTCTTCATGTGCGGACAGCGGCCACCGGACGCTGGCCCCGGCATCCCTCACTGAGCAGGCCGCACGCGGTGAGCCGCTGTCCGCACAACCCCTCAATCCTCCGGCTGTTCCAGGCCACCTAGAGGCCCCCTGAGGCCCGGGAAAGCCCCAGGGGGCCGGGAATCCGGCCCCCTGGGGCGGTTGCCGTTCAGTGTAGCTAGGGCCGATAAGGGCCGTAGTGGTGAGGCAGGTACCCCGACTCGGGCACATCATCCGGCCCGTCCGCCCAGCCCGCCCGCCACCACCGGGCCGCGATCTCGGTCACCGCGCCATCGCGCTCTATCGGCGTGTTGTAGGCGTGGACTTCCAGATCACCTTCGATGTACACCACGAAGGCGTAGACCATCGTCTCGAAGCTGTCCCACAACGCGATCTGCATATACGGCCACTTCCCAAGGTTCCAGCCGCCACGCCCCCACGAGCCGGGGACGTACCAGCCGAACTCCGTCGCCTTCTCGCGCCACTCGTGACCGTCATAGGAATCGACGTACTGACGAGGGATCCTGGGAAGCTTCACGGTCTGCGGGTCGAGTTCAGGCATGTCAGACCGCCAACTTCTCGAACGCCGAGGCGCACAGCTTGGCGGCCGGTCCGAACAAGGTCGACTCCGCGCGTGCCCGCGCGGTCTCGGCGGGGTCGTCGTCGTTCTTGAGCTCGACGTGCGGCAAGTGCTGCGCAACCGTCAGGATGGCCTGAAGCGCGCCCCACCGGGTCTTGCCGATGCCCGCGAACATGTCCAAGTCGCCGTTGAAGATCACCCGCAGCATGGCCTTCCGGCGCTCGTGCTGCTCTTTGAGCCATGTGTTCGCCGTCTCGGCCGGAGGCGTCCACAGCTTCTCGCACAGGGCCTCGAACTCGGCCAGCGTCATGCGCTTGGCCTTGAGTTTGTTGGCCACCTCGGCGATCTGCTGTGGAACGGATTCCGCCCAACCCGTGATCGACTTGACGTGGGAGCTGTCTACGCCCACCGAGAAGGCGGCACCCATCTGGGATTCGGGCAACGTAATGGGCTGCACCGTGTTCGAGGCCGGGCGCACAACAGAGAATTTGATCACCGATTGACGACTGGGAGTCAGCGAGGCGAGACATACGATCCGCAGCTCCAATTGGTCGACCTTGCCGATCTTGATCGGCTCGGGGATCCGCAGCGACATGAACGCCCCGGTGTTGTTCCACAATGGACCTGCGGCTGAACACTTCGCCTTGAGCTCCTTCGCGATCTCCGCGAGGACGCCCGCGCGGCGCTCGAACGACTCCGGCGTGAACTCACGCGCCACCGCGCCGATCGACTCGATACCCCCGGTCTCAGGATTGTTCCGCACCAGCGCATACCAGCCGGGGACCTCCACCGACTCTGTGGTGTCGTCGGCGTCCACCAGGCCGTCACTCTCCTCGCCAGGCTCGACCCCGCCAAGGAAACACTTCGCCGCGTGTTTCGTCCCCACCTGCTTCCCGCACTCGCTGCACGTGCCGGTGGGCACCCAGGCGAACACCGGTTCCGGCCGGACCTCCCAGCCTTTCAAGCCAGCCTTGCCCAGAAGCTCCAGAGGGGTCCGGGAGCCATTGACCGCCGTGGCCAGGGCCGACCAGGCATCTTTCACCTTGGGCAGGACAGGAGCCGCTACAGGGGTCTCAGAAGCCTTGCTAGCTGCCTCCGGGGCAGCCTTCACCGCACTAGACATGAACAGGTTGCCTTTCCTCCGGGGTCTGACCGGTGTTGCTGCACCGGTCAGACCCGTGAATCCAACCCCTCTATAGTCTCAGGTGACCTGATACTAGTAACTAGGCCGAATGGGTGAAACATGCAGGTCAGGGCTTACGAGTCGGCGGGAGACTTCCGGGGCGCGTTCTTGCCGCCCACTACTCCGGCGCGTTTGAGAATGGTGGCGATCGTGTCGTGTGACCAGCCGGTGTCCGCGATCAGGTCCTTTGTGAGCACTCCGGCGCGGCGATCGTCGACCACGATGGCCCGCAGCTCGTCTTCCGCCTTCGCGAGTTGGCGGCGAAGCTCGTCGACGCGGGCGAACTGACGCTCCCGGCGAGCCTTGCGTTCCTGGGCGGTCAGTCGCTGCGACGGCGTGTTCATGCGCTCCATCCTCCCTCATCATCTCCCGTCGATGGTCGATGCCCCGAACGCGCGAAAGGCCGACGACGGGAGGGCGAAAAACCCCTTGCCCTCCCGTCGCCGGCCTCAGGCTTCGCGCCTTAGACGACGGTCACCCGCGCCCAGAGGTCGGCGAAACGCGGGTGCTCCTTGAGCCATTCCATGGGCTCGGTCCACTGTTCAAGGGCCGAGCGCCCTTGTGGGGTCAAGACGTAGACCCTTGAGCCGGAGTGGAACTCGACCATGCCGAACAAGCTGGCTTCTCGCTGATCGGTGGCCGTGGTCGCCCGATAGAAGGCGGGCGTACCCGAGTAGCCCACGGAGATCAGGTACAGGATGCGCACCATGTGCCAGTCCCTGCTGAACCACGTGTACAGCGCCTCGCGCAGCGCCGGGTCCTCGTGAACCGCCACAGCCATCTCCCCGGCCAGCGACTGGCGGGCGATCTGGATCAGCGCGACACGCTTGATCAGGCGTTCTGCGTTAAGATACTGAGCGTCGGAACTCATTTTCGGTTTGCCTTTCTGGGTTCCGCGCCGTGCCCCCGGAAGGTGTTGCTGCACCGCTTGACCGGGGGCACGGTCACATCGGGATGGGTTACGTAGTCAGATCAGGCGTCGCTAGGGGTAGGAACGGCTGGAACCGCGGACTGAGCAGTCGCCGCCACGGCCGGTAGACCCAGACCTTTCCGCGCTTTCGACGGAAGTCCTGCTCGGCCTCGTTGCACAGGAAGACCTCGGCTCCGAAGAACCGGCGGTCATCGTCGGCGCCTTCGCGGGTCCAGTTGTAACGGGACACGAAGGTCGCGAAGTCCTCGCGGGCGTTTATCAGGAATTCGGGATCCGCCAGCTCCGAGTCGCGGAAGCCGGATACCTCGAAGTCAACGAAGCGGCCGTCGTACACCCAGGCGTTCACTCCGAAACGTTGCCGGGAAACGAGCGGAAACGCCTCCGCGTACTCGTCCTGCATGTCATCCACGATGCAGCGCGCCAACTTTGTCAAGCGGCGAATGTTGCCGGTGGCGAAAACTCGATCACCAAACGACCTTGCTTGCACCCACTCGGCATGACTGGGCAAAAGAAGAGAAGACACGGTTCACCTTTCACGGGTTCCGGTTCGGTGTTGCTGCACCAAAGCGGAAATCAAATAACTCAGAACTTCCGCACAACCCCAGTCGTCCACGCGGGATTGCGGTGATCGTCTTCGCTGACGAGGACAATACTCGCCTTGAAGCGTCGGTCGGACAGGTCTTGCAGGTTGCGCCAGTTGTACAGCTCCAGCATCTCGGACAGCTGATAGATCAGCGAGTTCGCCCAATCGCTGTACCTGTCAGTCCCGATGCTCGCGAAGATCTTCGAGTCCGGGACGCCCGCGATGTAGAGGCGCAGCAATGCACCTTCCTCGACGTGAAGGCTCGATTCGATTCGGCACGCGGCACCATCGGAGCGCGCCCACAGCGAAGCGGCCGCCTCGCGCCGCAAAGCCCAGATCTCCTCGCTCAGGTCGGCGAGAATTCTTTCCGCCAGAACGGGCAAATCTACGAGGCTGGCGGTCGCGTTGTATCTGCTTCCATACTCACGTATTGGCTTTTCGCAGTTCATTAGTTCACCTTTCGCTTTCGGGGTTTTGCTGAACCCCTGCCGAACAAAATTGAGAGTGTCAGGCAATCTGAAACTAAATCAAGAATCTCGGAAAACTTCACCCGATTGGACTAGTCAAGGGTATTGACAATGGCTTAGTCGACGCCCCGAAGGGGTATGTCTTGCCAGATCGTCCACGGCGCCCCTGTACCGGTGTCGGCTGCTCGAACTCGACCCGAACCGGCGGCCGTTGTCCCGATTGCAAATCGAGAGCCCGAGCGACCTTCGGAACCTCCGCTCAGCGGGGGTACTCGGGCGCTCATCGATCCCGGTTCAGGCCCGGCGTCCTCGCTCGTGACCCCGTCTGCCGATGTGACAGCACAACTTGTCCGCATCATGCCGAAACCGAATGCACCGAACCGTCCACAGTGGCCGATCATTGGCCAGTGATCCGCAGAGACCTTGTGATTGCTGGCCTTGACCCTGACAACCCGGTGCATGGGAGAGGGTTGTGTTCCCGCTGCCACAGCCGAGTCACCGCCCTCACCGGCACGACGCGCGGCGGCTGGAACCAGCGCTGAACGTTCCGCGATATCGACGGCCGTGTCTCGGGTCGGGCGCGTGCCGTCCACTTGCGACCCCAGGGGGAGGCCCCCTGGACGACGCCTCGGCGCACAAGCCCCTGAACCCCGGAGGGGTGGTGCCAGGTTTTGAGCGCCCCTTCCCCTACGTCCGACCCGATCGCTCGCGCCGAGCAGCGGCGCGCCGACCTCGCGCACGAACTGGAGCGCGCCGCCGAGCAAGCGGACGCGTGGCACGCGGAACGAAACCGCCTGGTCATCGAGTTGGTAGCGGCGGGCGAGTCCTACCGCGACACCGCAGTGCCCGCGCGGCTCTCTGCGTCCGGCGTCGGCAAGATCGTCCGCCGCGCCCGGGACGGCTGAGACCCAGAAACCGTTGCCCTGGTGCACATTCGTGCACCCGGTGCCCACCACGGACTACGGAGGTGCCCGTGATCACCATCGACGGCTTACCGTCGTCGGAACAGATCCTCGGCGACATGGAGGCCGAGGGAAAACCGGTTCTGCTCGCCTTCTCCCGAGGCAAGGACTCACTCAGCGCGTGGCTGGCGCTGCGCGAACACGGCATCCCCGTCGTGCCCTACCACCTCTACAGCGTGCCCGGCCTGCGGTTCGTCGCCGACAGCCTCACGATGTATGAGGACTTCTTCGGGCAGAAGATCTACGACCTGCCCCACCCCAGCCTCTACCGGTGGCTGGTCAACTACGTGTTCTGCCCGCCCGAGCGGTGGCGGATCATCGACGCGGCCGGGCTGACGGAGTTCACCTACGAGGACGTGGCCGCGACACTGCGCCAGGACGTCGGCCTGCCCGCCGACGCGTGGAACGTCGACGGCGTCCGGGCCACCGACAGCCCGATGCGACGCATGGCCATGTCCACCCACGGCCCGATCCGCCACGACACGCGCAAGGTCTCGGCCATCTGGGATTGGCAGATCGCAGACGTCCGGGCCGCGCTCACCCGGCACAGGTGCCCGCTGCCGATCGACTACGAGTGGTACGGACGCTCGTTCGACGGCCTGGACTACCGGTTCATCGAACCGCTAAGCCGTCACGCACCCGAGGACTACGCCCGCGTCCTGGACTGGTTCCCCCTCGCCGAGCTGGAGTTAATGCGCCATGACCTCACCCGCTGATCCGAACGCCGCCCTGCTCGCGCAGCTCAAAATGTCGTCGTCCGTGTCCGGCATGAAGTCCAACGATGACGTGCTGGCCCTGCTCACGGCCGAGCCAGACCCCGATCCGCTCGCCGGCGTCGAGTACACGGGCGACGAAGAGGACGACGCGCGCGCCGAGCTCGACGCGCTGCACCGCGGCTTCCGCGAACGCACCGCCCGCGAGCTGGAACGGATGCAGCTCGCGACCGAAAGCGAGTACTGGTTCTGCGTCTGCTTCAAGAGCCAGGACGACAAGGACGCCTTCCTCGCCGCCGCCGGTCTCGTCGTCATCGGAGACAAGTACCTCGACGGCTACGCCACCGCGGAACTGCTCGGCATCACCATGCCCGAACCCGACGACACCGAGAGGGGGTGAACTGAATGCCCCCACGCAAGCGACAGACCGCCGCCGCAGCCAAGCGACGCGGCGCAGCCCGCAAGAAGGCCACCACCGCCCCCAAAGCGAAGGGACGCGGCAAGGCATCCAGCGGCTCCAGCTAGAGCAGCTGGCGACGTCGCGGAAGTTCCAAGACTGGCAAGGTTGGTAAGGTCGGTAAGGTTGGTAAGGTTGGCGCTGCTGCATGCAGCACCTGACGGGTCGGACGGCCCACTGAGGGACCGCCCGACCCCCGCCTACGACCGCACTACCTGGTCAGGATGACGGTCAAGGCAACCAGCTGAGTAGCTAGCTGGAGCAAGATGAAGAGGCGATTCCAGCCGGGGCCGTTGCACCGGCCCCGGCTGGAACACCCTCCCAGCTGCTGGACGCACCTGGAAGCGGGTTCTTCATCCTTGCGAGAGGTGGGCAAGACTTCTCTCCCATCGTTGTGACTGGGCTTGTCTGTGGTGGACAAGCTCACCGGCATCTCCGGCTACGCCCCGGAGATGCCGGTGAAAAGTCTCAGAACCTCTCGCACCGGAAGTCAGTTTCCTGATCCCGACGCGCGCAAGACTAGCCGATCCCTCACGGCCACTAACTGGGGGGATTCACTTACACCGCTGGCAAACCGGTGAACTGAAAACGTAGCGACCACTGTATTTTCAGTTCACCGGTTTGCTTTTATCCATGCATGGAAACCGCAGGTGGTGCGACATGGGAAAACGTGGCCCTGCGGCCAAACCAACGTCATTACGCATCCTGCATGGTGACCGGAAGGACCGGATCAACGACGCTGAGCCGGTGCCGCCTGCGGTCGAGATCGTGGCGCCAGAGTGGCTGTCGGAGAAGGGGCAGGCGATTTGGGATCGGCTCGCGCCCAGCATGATCAACCGGAAGGTTCTGACGGCCTGGGACGTCGATGCGTTCGGTGTGCTGTGTGAGGCGCTGGCTCGCTATGCCGTGGCGACCGCGCTGGTGAACGGTTCGGCGCTGCTGGTTCCCGGCGGCGGGGGCCTGGTGCCGAATCCCGCGCTGAAGGTGCAGGCCGATTCCGAGCGCACGTTCCTGACGTTCGCCGCACGGTTTGGGCTGACGCCGTCGGACCGGCAGGCGATCAAGGCCGAGGTGAGCGCCGATGGCGGGACCTCGGGCGACGCGGGCCGCCTCCTCTCCTAAACCCCGTTCCCACACGCGGAAACCCAGTTCCAAGATCGGCACGCCGAAGTCCCCGCGGCTTCCGGTGTGCGGCTGGTCCTTCGACGGACGTGCCTGCCGCCAACGCGGCGACCACCTCTGTGCCCAGCGCGCCGATCATGCGCAGGCGTTCGCCAAAGAGATCTGCGTGCACACCAAAGACCGGTGGGCACGGACACCGTTCATCCTCGCCGACTGGCAGCGCGACGACATTGTCCGGCCGCTGTTCGGCGAGGTCCGGTGGGATCCGGAGTGGCAGACCTACGTCCGCCGCTACCGGTCCGGCTGGATCGAACTCGCCCGCAAGAACGGCAAGTCCGAACTGCTGGCCTTCGTCGCGCTCTACATGCTCGTCGGGGACGGCGTCGAGTCCGCCGAGGTCTACGGCGCCGCCCGCGACAAGGACCAGGCGCGACTGGTGTTCAACGTCGCCGCCCGCATGGTCGCGCTGTCCCCGGTGCTGTCCAAGCGGCTGCGGGTGGTCGAGCACGCCGCCCGGATCGTGGACGAGAAAACCAACAGCGTGTATCAGGTTGTCGCGGCCGACGCGCTGGGCAACCTCGGCTCGAACCCGTCATGCGTGATCTTCGACGAGGTCCTGACCCAGCCGAACGGTGACCTGTGGGCCGCGCTGCGGACCGGCATGGGCACCCGCGTGCAGCCGCTGCTGCTCGCGGCCACGACGGCGGGCAACGACCCCACCAGCTTCGCCAAGTCCGAGCACGACGAGTGCGTGAAGATCGCCGAAGACCCGTCCCGCGCCCCGCACCGGTTCGTCTACCTGCGCAACCTCCCGCAAGATGCGGACCCGTGGGATGAAGCGAACTGGTACTACGCGAACCCGGCCTTAGGTGACTTCCTCTCTCTGGCCGCGCTGCGGGAAGAGGCGCTGGAAGCGCGCAACGATCCGGCGCGGGAGAACAGTTTTCGCCAGTACCGGCTGAATCAGTGGGTGTCGCAGTCCACGCGGTGGATGCCCATGCACCTCTACACCGCGTGCACCGGAACCGAGTTCGCCGAACCGGCGCGGCTGCGGGAGCTGGTTGCTCGCCGGCCAGCGTGGGGCGGCCTGGACCTCGCGTCCAAGCTGGACCTGACGGCCTGGTGCCTGATCGTGCCGGATGGCATCGACGGGCACGTATCCGCGTTGTGGCGGTTCTGGCTCCCTGAGGCCGGAGTGGACTTCCTTGACGAGCACACCGACCACCGCGTCTCTCAGTGGGTCGACCAGGGATGGATCACCACCACCCCCGGCGAGGTCATCGACTACGAGGTGATCGAAGCCGACGTCGCCGCCGACTGCGCCGCGCTGCGCGTCGCCGATATCAACTACGACGAGTGGAGCGGCGAACCCGTCCGCCAGCGCCTGGAACGCGTCACACGGGTGCCCATGTACCCGGTACCGCAGACGTTCCGCGGAATGACCCACGGCATGACCGAACTCATGACGCTCACCCGCTCTCACTCCTGGTCACACCACGGCAACCCCGTGGCGGCGTTCTGCTTCGACTCGGTCGAGGTACGCCATCCTCCCGGAGAGCCTGACCTCATCCGCCCCGACAAGCCCCAGCGTGGGAAGACCGGCAAACGCATCGACGCGGTACCCACTGCCGCCATGGCGGTCTCGGGTTGGCGACTACGCGGCCAGAAACCTACGAAGTCGAACAGAATGATTGTTCTTTAGCACGGTCAGAACTTTTACCACGAGCTGTAAGGCTTAAGGGACGTTGCGATCTTCATCAGCTCTTTGACGGGTTTCGTTCCCCCGAGACGGACATGTGTACCGCGTACTTCGCATGCCACGGCCTGTCCGCCGCGTGGATCACCGGGGCCGAGGTATAGTAGCGCCATGCCGTCATAGACGGTTTCGTTCCACTCTTCCCGGCTCGGCGAGAGTTGAGACTCGGAAGATTGACCCAAAAACAGAGTGTAACCTCCCGTCCAAATGACGAGAGCAGATGATTTTGAGCGATGGGCGAACGCTCGAAATGGATCGCGTGGCATCGGTTGTGGAACCAGAAATGTGAACGTCACTTCGACATCCACTTCAGCAAGACTGAAGCGCTCGTCGTGATCCTTCATGAGATCCGCCCATCGACTCAATCTAGGTAGATGAAATCTACTCTACCACACTGAAGGAATGTTGACGGCGCTTGACTGCGAAACACAAACCAGCCAACGTGATGTGTCATCGCCAAGCCAGCAGTTGGACGGCCACGACGTCCAGATTGTCCCGGTCGTGAGGATCATTTCATAGTTCGCGACAATCTGATAGTCCCCAGCGCAGTAGACGCCGTCAACGCATCTATATCCACCAGGGGACAAGACGGCCTGGCAGACTTTGCTGGGGTCATTGATGTGGCATTGATCCTTAACGGACCAAGCTTTGGTGGTGTTCTGGAAATATAAGACGCTGTCCGACGACAGGTACTCCATGTAGGTCGGAAAGCAGTTGACTCCGGTGCTCCAGTTTGCGTCTACGTGGGACAGCGTGTATGGCCCGCCTTCAGGCCCATAGCCGGTCCCTGTGATATCTCCCTGCATGGTCATGTCGCATGGCGAGTCCAGCAAAGTCTTTGCAGACGGGGCGGATGTGTTCTTGATGCTGGCCGTGAACTTCTGCTTCGGTAATTTGATCGAAATCTTGGATTCAACAAGTGGAGTGTTCGCAGGTTTTTCTGCCGCCTCGGCCATGCCGACTTGTAATGCGCCCACCGTTAGGATGGTGGCAACAATAGTCAACATGGACAGAATCCATCTTCGCACGATGCAGCCTCCGGTTCTGATTCCAACAGAAATACAGGCGCCGGACAGCGAGTGATGCCACCTGATTCATGCCCCCTTCCGCAGGCCCCACTCGCTGCGGCAATGCCCACACTGCCTGGGGCAACGGCCGTCAACCATCCTCCAACAGAGTGAACAAGCGAACCGGTCAGTCTTGTGCAATGAGATGTTTCGGAAGGCGGGGAAGTTATTGCATGGTGCATAAGATTCAAATCTCTCCGAAATCCTGGGTCGATCGGCTGTCGCGCCTCCACAACGCGCAACTCCCGGATTTGGAATTGCTGGATTCGTATTACGAGGGTGAACAGTCACTGTCCTATATGCACCCGGAGCTGCTGCGCCGCTTGGACACCCGCGTGCGACAGGTCGTGATCAACTGGCCTGAGCTGGTCGTGGACTCCCTCGATGAGCGTCTCGACGTAACCGGGTTCCGGCTCGGCGGCGAGCAGGCCGCCGACCGGGAATTGTGGAACATCTGGGCGGCGAACGAACTGGGCCTGCACTCCGAGCAGGCACACATCGACGCCCTGGTGCTCGGCCGGTCCTTCGCGATCATCGGCACGAACGAGGCACGGCCCTCGACGCCGCTGGTGACGGTCGAGTCCCCGCTAGACGTCCATGTGGACATCGACCCGCGCACCCGCGAAGTCCGGGCCGCGTTGAAGCGACAGTTCTCCGAGGACGGCGACCAGGCCGAGGCTTACGCCACGCTGTACCTGCCGAACGAAACCATCTGGTACTCCTCCGACAACGGCGGCGGAGTCTGGGAAGAGACCGACCGCGACGGGCACGGCATGGGCGTCGTTCCCGTCGTGCCGCTGGTGAACCGGCCCCGCACGCGGCGGCGCCGCAGCGCGCCCCCGCGGCTTGGACGCTCGGAGCTGGCAAGCGTCCTTCCGCTGTCGGACGCGGCCTGCAAGATCGCCACCGACATGATGGTGAGCGCGGAGTTCCACGCGATGCCGCGACGGTACGCGCTCGGTTTCGACAAGGACGATTTTGTTGACAGCAAGGGAAACCCGCTCACTCCATGGGAGGCTGTCGCCGGCGTTCTCTGGGCGTCCTCGAAATCGCCGAAGGATGACGGGGTGACAGTCGGGCAGTTCCCCGAAGCCGACCTGTCGAACTTCCACAACACGCTCAACACCCTGGCCCGTCTCGTCGCCAGCCTGTCCGGGCTGCCGCCGCACTTCCTCGGCTACAGCACGGAGAACCCCGCCAGCGCGGAAGGGATCCGGTCGTCGGAGTCCCGTCACATCAAACGGGCCGAGCGGCGGCAGCGTTCGTTCGGCAGCGGCTGGAACCGGGTGGCGCAGCGCATCCTGCACGTGCGCGACGGCAAGGTGCCCGACGAGGCGCTCCGGGTCGAAACCCAGTGGGTGGATCCGGCTACGCCGACGTTCGCCGCACAGGCCGACGGCGTGGTGAAGCTGTACTCGGCGGACAAGCTCCTGCCGCGCCGCTCCGCCCGCCGGGCACTCGGCTATTCCGACGCGCAGATCCGCGACATGGAGACCGAGGACCTCGAGGCCGACACCGAGCACACCGACCGAGACGAGCCGACCGAGAACAGCCTGACACAGGATCGCGGTCCGGCCGAGCTGCCGGACCGCCAGGAACAGGAGCAGGAGCGGCCGAGCGTGCTTGCCGGATCACGGTTGCGGCCTGCGCTGGCGGTGCAGTTCCGCGAACCGGCAAGCACGTCGTAACGCTGGTTGGCCATCGTGGACATACCAGGCGCGAGACGTGTCAGCGCAGCTCAGGCCGCATAGCCCGCCGCCGGCGGACGTTGCATAATCGAACACATGTCGATCGTGGAGGCGTATCGTACCTGCACACGGTTGACCCAGGTCAACCCGTGTGGGTCGACCTGCGCCGCGTCTTCCCTGTCGGGTCTCCCAAGGAGACTGTCCCCGATGGACTGGACCTCACCGGGCTAGTGCCAGGAACTCTCAACGCCTGGATCGCAACGACCACCGGCCACTGGGTCGGGTTCGTCACCTTCATGCTCGGAACCCCCGGCGCCGGAGGTACGACGCATCGGCAATGGATCTTGGCGGACGCTTTGCAAGCACGCTAGTTACTTGAACCCCGGCGTTGCCGGGAGTCAAGTAATAGCCTTTTTTTGAAGGCTTTCGGTCGCGATCGCGGCGCCTGCGAAAGTGATCATGGCGGCAAGCATCCAGGTGAGCTGCCACGCGGTGATTCCGCTGCTGGCACCGGCGACGACTTGAGCGCCGACCGAGCACGCGCCAAGGACAGCCACGGCGGCCTGTGTTCGCGTCGGCTTGGCGTTCACGCCACGAGCTTTTCATACGTGCCCATCACGGCACTCAGCGCATCCCTATGAGGACAGACAGTGACTGATTCCCACGTACCCGGCGACAACGCCCCCACCTCGCAGACCCCGCCGGAGCGGAGCACGACCGCGGCCGGCCCCACCCCATCCGAGACCGGGCAGGCCGCCGAGGTGGATTACAAGGCTCTGTTTGAGCAGACTCAGGCCAAGCTGAGCAAGGTCGAGAAGAACGCCAAGGACCACAAGGCCAAGGCTGCGAAGCTCGACGCGATCGAGGCCGAGCAGCAGACCGACGCGGAGAAGACCGCGCAGCGCGCGGAGTCCGCCGAGAAGCAGGTGGCCGTGTTGCGGCGGCGGGCGGTGGACGCGGAGATCCGTGCCGCTGCCTCGGGGTGGGCGGATCCGACCGACGCGCCCCGATATCTCGACGATCGCGACCGCTACGTCAGCACCGACGGCGAGATCGACACCACCGCCATTGCGGCCGACCTCGCCGCGGTTCTCCTCGCGCGACCGCACCTTGCCCGGGCCGGGGAACCGGCCGGTCCTCGCCGGCCCGCGCCTGACCCGTCGCAGGGCGCGCGGCAGTCCGGTCCGGCGGGCTATGACTCGCAGATCGCCGACGCGGAGAAGCGCGGCGACTGGGCGACGGCGATCACACTGAAAAACCAGCGCCTCGCCGAACAGGCAGCTCAGAAGCGCTAAACCGCGCTAGTTCCCGGCCGCGTCGGCGGCACACCACCCGTACACCTTTCAGGAGACCGTTATGCCTGGTGTGGCCGCGATCGCCAACACCTACAACGCACCGAACTTCGTGGGCGAACTGTTCGCCCTCACTCCGACCGACACCCCGTTTCTGTCCGCGATCGGTGGCCTGACCGGTGGGAAGCGCGCCAACGCCGTCGTGCACACCTGGCAGGTCTACGACCTGCGCGCCCCGGACGCCAACCGGCAGCGGGCCGAAGGCGCGGACGCGCCCAATCCGGACACCCGCGTCCGGGGCACCGAGCGCAACGTCCTGGAGATCCACCAGGAAACCATCGGCGTCACCTACACCCGCCAGGCCACGCAGCAGATGTTCGCCGCCACCGGTTCGGCCCACCCGAACGCCGCGTCGATCGGCGGCACCAACCCGGTCGTGAACGAAATGGACTGGCAGACCCGTCAAGCGCTGATCCAGATCGGGCGCGACGTCGAAGCCGGGTTCATCACCGGCACGTTCCAGGAGCCCACCGACAACTCCAAGGTTCGCAAGACGCGCGGGATCCTGGAGGCGACCAAGACGAACGTGATCACCAACGCCACCCCCGCGCCGCTGACGGAAGCGATGGTGCTGGACCTGCTGCAAAAGGTCTGGACGAGCGGCGGTATCCAGGTGTCGGAGACCGCGACCCTGATGTGTGGGGCGTGGCAGAAACGGCAGCTGACGAACGAGTTCATCACGAAGAAGAACTATCGCGAACAGACCCGCAACGTCGCCGGAGTGTCCCTGACGACCATCGAAACCGACTTCGGCACGCTGAACGTGATGCTCAACCGCTACATGCCCGCCGATGCTGTCGAAGTGGTGTCTCTGGACCAGTGCGCGCCGGTGCTGCTCGAGACGCCCGGCAAGGGCTTCCTGTTCTCCGAACCCCTGGCCAAGACCGGCTCGGTGGACAAGGCCCAGATCTACGGCGAGATCGGGCTGGAGTACGGGCCGGAGAACGCCCACGGCAAGATCACCGGCCTCACGGTGGCTGGTGCCTGATGAAGTTCACCAGCACCCGCTACCCGGCGCTGACCGTGCACGACCTCGGCGTGACCTTCGTCGACGGCGAGGCCGAAGTCACCGACAAGGCCACCGCCGACGCGCTCAAGAAACTGCCCCCTGAGCTCGGGGTCCGCGCGGCCGGAGGGAGACCGGCCAAGGACGTCAGCGTCGGCGAGACCACCTGACCGGCCACGATGGGCGAACCGCACGGATCAAGATCGCAAGGTCTCGAAGCCCTTTGGTTTCTCCGGTCCAATAGACGATGAAACCAGCGAAGGCGAGCACGCACACGCAGAACACAAGGCGGCAGCCAGCCCCGACCAGAAGTAGCCACAACATCCACAGCTCCACAACAACTCACCAATCGCCGCCCGCCGGTCCCGGTATCGGCGGGTTGTGGGTTGTCAGTGCTGTTCAGTTGTGAATTACCTTCATGTCTGATGTTCGAGCGGATTCCGGGCCGCTTTCACTATTTTGTTCCATAATTGAACGAACATCAGCCGAAGCTGGCTCGACTCGCTCAGCCGACCCAGCCTTCGCCGCTCAGTATAGCGGGCCGGAGACCAGGAGCTGGTGCCCATGACCGCTCCATCACCACTTGCGACCGTTGCTGACGTCCAGGCACGTGCCGAGAACGAACTGACCACGGTTCAGCAAGCCCGTGCGGCGGTTCTGCTGGCCGACGCGTCGGCGCGGGTCCGGCAGCAGGTTCCTGACCTGCCGGACCCGCCGCCCGACACCACGCCCGGAGTCATCTGCACAGCAGTCCTCCGGGCGTTGGCGTCGCCTCCGGACGGCAACGCCTCCGAGACCGTAGGCGGACATTCCCGCACCGCCGCCCACGCCGGGGGCGGGCTCTACTTCACCGACGACGAACTAGACCTGCTTCGCCCGCCCGTGCCCGCCCCGCGTGCGGCGTTCACCATCTGGACCGTCTAACAAGATGGGGCGGTGAGCCACCATGCAGCTGCCTCACCGCCTGATCGTCGTCACCCCGGTGCCGGTGCCCGACGAGTACGAGAACCCAGTTCCTCAGCTCACCTACGGCCCGGACGCGCTTCGGCGGACCGTGGCCGGATTCATGCAGCCGGGGAGTTCGACCGAACCGGCCGCGCCTGGCCGTCAGGTGGTGGTCACCGGCTGGCGGGCGTTCACCGCCGCACCAGTCACCGCACGGGAGCGAATCGAGTGGGACGGGCGCACGTTCGAGGTGTCCGGAGAACCGGCACGATGGTCACCGCGGTTCGGCTACGTCCACTACGAACTCACCCTGACCCACGTGGAGGGCTGAACAGATGGCCCTGGAACGCGTCACGATCGACTACGCCGCCGTCGCGGAACTCCTGCATTCGCCAGAATTCGAGCACGAGATCCGCGCCGTTGCTGAAAAGGTCGGCGAAGCCGCCCGCGCCTCCGGGCACGTGGTGACCTCGGGTGAGCCGCTGCCGATCGAGGTCTACGCCGACCCCGACACCGACCGTGTGGGCTGGTCGGTCGCCATCCGCCACCCCGCCGGAGTCGGGATGGAAGCACGCTACGGGCTGCTCAAACGCGCGGCGGAAACCGCGGGCCTGTCGGTCGAGAGCGAACAGGACGGCGGAACGTGACAGGTCCTGTACCGGTACCGGTCGACGTCGCCGGGCTGGTCGTGCGGCGCCTGCGCGGTCTGCTCGCCGGCCAGGGCCTCGCGGTCGCCGAACGAGTCCAGGTCTCGACCGAGACCGGCGCGGGGCCGGACGGCGGACCGCCATCGCTGCCGTGGCTGCTCATAGCCGAGGACGGCCACACCTGGACCTGGCCCGCCGTGCAACGTGCCGTCATCCGGCTGACCGTCTGGCACCACAGCCCGCACACCTCGAAAGCCCTCGCCGCGCTCGCACTCGGCCTGCTCTGCACACCCGCACCACCGAGTCCGATCATCCGGGCTGAACCAATCGCCGCGCCGCTCGCGGGGATCGATCCACACACGGCCGCACCGCTGGCCACCTGCGCCGCCGCTGTCTTCGCGCGCACCCCCACCATTTGAGGTTTCCCTACATGGCAATGAATTCCGCGCTCGTCCGCGTCCCCGGCACCGGTGAGGTGTCACTCGCGCCAGCGGACACCCCCGAACCCGCCGACCCCATCGCACCACTCGCCGCCCCGTGGGTCGGCCTCGGGCTGTCCACCCCGGACGGCACCACCCTGGCCCGCAAAGTCGAAAAAGAAGGCACCGAGCACTGGCAGCAGCTCACCCCCGCCCGCTACATCTACAAGTCCCAGGAACTCACCGTCGCGTCGGTGTTCCAGGAAACCAAGGGCGAAGTGCTCAGCGCGTACTTCGGTGGCATGAAATTCGCCGCCGTCGGCACCGGAACCCCCAAGGTCTACCGGGCCGAGATCAGCTCCATTCCGAAGGGTGACGTCCGCGCGCTCTGCGTCGACTGGATCGACAACATCTCCGACACCGAGGTCTATCACCACCGCCTCTACCTGCCGCGCGCCGAGGTGTCCGAGACCGAGGACGCCCAGTGGGGTCGCACCCAGGAAGCGCGCTGGGGCATGAAGTTCTCCGCCCTGGCGCCGCCGAAGGGCAAGACCTACATCGCCGTGTGGCTCACCGACGATCCCGCTGTGCTGTTCGGAGCACCTGCGGTCACCTCGGGAGCGCTCGACGTGAACACCGAGGACCAGCCGCGCGTGAAGTGACGCCACGCCAACTCGGCTAATCAGTAGCCACTGCAACGACAGTTCCGAACACACCTCACTGAAGGAGCACAACACCTGATGGCGACTCGACAACGCGCGGAAGCAACCGGCAAGCCCGCCTCGCCCGGCGCGAGCCTGGCCGTGACCTGGCGCGGCAAGCGGTTCACCCTGCCCAGCCCGGACCGGTTCCCGCTCGAAGCCCTCGAAGCCGAGGAAGACGGCAAGCACCTGACCGCGCTGAAACTCATCCTCGGGCTCGATCAGTACGCCGAGTGGCGCGGTCTGGCCGCCACAGCCGCTGACGCCGAAGACTTCTCGGCCGTGGTCATGAAGGAGCTGGGGCGGGGAAACCCTTAACGGTCGCCCTCCTTCTGGCCGATGAGGCGACCGCCGAAGCCCTCGAAACAGACCTGCTGCGGTACGGGGTCGACCTGCTCGACCTCTACCGCGGACTCCTGTCCTACCGGCGCCTGTGCGCACTGGTGGCGCATCTGCCCAACGATGCGGCGGTCTGGCGGCTGCATGACCCGAACGGCGCGCTAACCCGGGCGGAACTGTTGTTAGCCGCGACCGAACGCCGCGTGACGGCACTGTGGGCCACCGTCGCCTCCGCGCTAGGTCTGGAGATCACCGAAGCGCAGCTTTCCGACCCCGTGCAGGTACCCGCGTCAACTGTCAGTAGAACAGCAACCGATACCGCTTCACTTGGCAACGATGAGCCAACACAAAAGAGCTTGCGAGAAATCGCGCTCTGGATGCGCGAGTAAGCAAGCTAAAGCTGCAATTGGCCACGGTCATTACGCAAGTTCCACGCTGTCATGATCGTAGTACCGACTAGCAGTGTCGTCGTCAGGAGACTGCTGTCAGGGGCAGTAAGTCTAAGGTCCAGGACCCCTTCCGCAGTTGCGCGTATTTGCTCCTGATCGGCTAAAGCGAGGACCGCCCACATCTGACCGTGGGCTACTCCGCTGCATGCGTTCCATACGATCTCGGATACGTCCTGCGGGGCAGAATCGATCGCCAAGGCGGCATCTCGGATGATCTCACTAAAGGCAACTTGTTTGGTAATCTTTCCTAGTTCTTCACTGGAGAACCCCCGATTCTCACCTATGCGCAGCAGTGCCTGCTTCCTGTTGGGCTCAAGTGCATAACTAGAGTCGGCAAGCTTCATAACTTTTGCGCGATAGCGAATATTGGTCCATTCTAGGCGTAACCTTCGCAAGATTCTTTCGTTGCGCGAGGCAGGCTGAAGAAGCCACGCCGACGTTGACGCGTTCTCCAGTGCGCCACGAAGAAGCGTGAACGTGGCACGAGCTGGGATCACTCCTGCAGTTCCTACTAAGGTGCTCACGGTTTGAAAGTGATCGATTGCGCCCACGAGTGAATTGGTTACCGCGTGGCCGATCTGGTAAGGGTTCGTTATGCGATTGTCTGCAGCTAAACTGCTTCCCTCAACTGGATGGGGCCACGGTTCCTGACTTCTTCGATTCAGTAGTTCGATGCCGTCGAAAACTCTCCTGAGGCCCGCAAGGGTCTCGGGGGATATCGTTCCCGTGTTCTCGTTTGCCGTCACCAATTCGCTCCGTTTCTGCTGCGCTGACCGAATTATACGACCACGCCTGACTCCATATTTGGCCGTCCGGGCTCTTGATGCTGGGGAAGGTGAGCCTCAGTGTCCTCGGTTGCTCACGCCTATCTCAAGATCATGCCGTCCCTTCAGGGCTTGGGGCGGCATCTACGTGATCAGGTCCGTGAGGCCGAAGGGCAGGCCCCGAAGGTCAGCCTGTCGACCGAGGTGAAAACCGCGCTGCTGCGCGAGCAGTTGCGCGCCGCCGCCCGTGAGGGTGATCAGACCGCGATCCGGTTGCTGGCCGAGCTGGACGCCGAACCGGCTGAAACCCGTTTCGCCGCGCTGAAACGCCGCCTCGATGGCCAGAACATCACGATCAAGGTCGTCTTGGACAAGTCGGTCGGCGCGAGTATCCGCGGCCTGTCCGAAGTGGACTCCCGGATGCGGTCGGCAACCGGTGCGATAGCGCTGCACTCTGGCGCGGTCGGTCTGGCCACCTTGAAGTACGGGGCGATGGCGGCCGGTGCCGGGCAGGCCGTGACTGCGTTGGGCGGCCTCGGGTCAGTAGCGGCCACCGCGTCGGGGTCGCTGCTGGCGGTTCCTGCGGCCGGGCTCGCGGCCGTGGCGATTATGCAGACGCTCAAGCTCGGTGTGTCCGGGTTCTCCGATGCGCTCCAACAGGAGGATCCGAAGAAGTACGCCGAGGCGATCAAGGACTTTCCGCCCGCGATGGCGGCGGCCGCGAACGCGGTCCGCGCGCTGCGCCCGGAGTTCCTCGGGCTGCGGCAGGAGGTGCAGCAACGGCTGTTCACCGGCCTGGCGTCGGAGATCACCGCGTTGTCGGGCACGTATCTGCCGTTGCTGCGGCACGGGTTGGGCGGGATCTCCGAGGGGCTGAACGCCGGCGCGCTTGGCTTCGCCGCGTTCGCCCGCGAAGGCCGCACTGTCTCTGACGTCGGCTCGATCCTGGGCAACACCTCGGCGACTATGCACGAGCTCTCACGAGCGGTGCAGCCGTTCCTGCAAGGGCTGCGCGATATCGCCGCCGTGGGCGCGGAGTTCCTGCCCGGCTTCGGATCCGGCCTCGCTGACGGTGCGCAGAAGTTCGCCGACTTCATCGCGGCGGCACGCGAGTCTGGGCAGCTCCGCGACTGGCTCTCAGCAGGGCTGTCGGCTGTGGGTGACCTGGTCACGGTTCTGAAGAACCTGGGGCAGGTCGTGTTCGCGGTGTTCTCCGCCGCCAGCACTGGCGGCGGCGGGCTGCTCACGGTCCTGGTCGACGTCACCGGCCAGATGGCCGAGTTCGTGCGCTCCGCCGAAGGTGCGCGGGCCTTGGGCCAGATCTTCGACGGCTTGCACGCCGTCACCACGGGTTTGATGCCGGTTCTCGTCGCGCTCGGCCAGGCCATCATCGGCTCGATCGCCCCGGCGATTGCGCAGCTGGGGCCGATGATCGGTGCGGCGTTCGCCGCGCTGGCCCCCGCGATCGCTCCGCTCGGGCAGGTCCTCGCCGCGTTGGCTCCTGTGCTGGGCACAGCGGCCCAGGCGTTGGCGGCTGTCCTGGTTCCGGCGGCTGCCGCGCTGGCCCCGATCGTCGGCGCGCTGGCCCCGGCCGTCGCGGAGCTGGTGGGGCAGCTCGGCGGCGCGCTCGGCGCGGCGGTCACCGAGCTGACTCCCGCCCTGGTGGAGCTCGCGCGGACGCTCGCGCCGCTGATCACGCAGTTCGGCGGGCTCCTGGTGCAGGCGCTACGGCTCGCGGCCCCGGCGCTCGGGCAGCTGCTGACCGCGCTGTCGCCGATCATCGGGCAACTCGGTGGCGCGCTGCTGCAAGCCCTCTCGGCTGTCCTGCCGGTGCTGTCCGCGCTGGGCGGGGTGTTCACCTCGGTGCTGCTGGCCGCCCTGAACGCGGTCATGCCGGTGCTTCCCGTTGTGGTGCAAGCGATCCAGCAACTCGCCGGTGTCGTGTCGACCGCGTTGCAGGCGGCCACGCCGGTGCTGTCGGAGGTCGGTGGGCTGCTCGGCCAGATCGCCGGTCAGATCCTCGCGGCGCTGCTGCCCGTGATCCCGCCGCTGGCGGAAGCGTTCCTCGGGATCGTGACAGCGCTGCTGCCGATCCTGCCGCCGCTGCTGCAACTCGTGTCCGGGCTGCTGCCGCCGCTGCTCGATTTGGTGACGTCTCTGCTGCCGGTGATCGTGCAGGCCGCCGGGCTGTTCACTCAGCTCGCCGTCGCGCTGACCCCGCTGATCACGCAGATCAGCCAGCTGTTGATGCCGATCATCCTGGAGCTGTTCGGGCTGGTGAAGGGCAAGTTCTCCGCGATCGTGGAGATCATCTCCAGTGCGCTGAAAGTGATCTCCGGCGTCATCTCTGTGGTGACCGGTTTGATCTCGGGGAACTGGGATCAGGCGTGGACCGGCGTGAAGAACATCGTCTCCGGCGCCTGGGGAATGATCAAAGGGATCGTCTCGCACAGCATCGGCGGCGTGCTCGATCTCGTCGCCAGCATTCCCGGCCGCATCCTGAGTGCGCTCGGCAACCTCGGCTCCCTGCTGTGGGAAGCCGGGCGGAGCGTGATCCGCGGCCTGGTCGACGGTCTCACCTCCGGGTTCGGCTGGGTGAAAGACCGGCTCGGCGAACTCACCAACTGGATCACCTCGTGGAAGGGACCACCCGCACGGGACCGGGTCCTCCTCACCGGAAACGGCCGCTTGATCATGCGCGGCCTGCTGACCGGGCTGGAAGACGGCGAACCGCAAATCCGGGACTACCTGACCGGCCTCACCAACACCCTGCACGTGGACACACCACCCGCTCACGGCACCGCACCGGCAGCCAACGGCCAGGCGGCTGCACCGGTCCGGCCGGTGTTCCCGCCGGGAACGTCCGCGTTAGACGCCGCGTCGATCTCGGCCGCCGTGACGGCGGGGGTGCTGCTCGCGCTCGATGGCGCACGGCTCCGTGTCGATGGGGCGGGGACTGCGCGACTGGTGAACACGGTCAACGCAGCCAACGCCCGACGCTAACGAAAGGGACGGTGGTCGCGGTGGATGATTCCGTGTTCTGGCTGGGGCCGCTCGGCGCGCTACGGGCACTTCCGTCACCGTCGCTGGGCGGCCCGCCGGAAATGGTTCCTGTCCGCACCGGCGGGCTGCACCGGTCGATCACGGGGCGCCCGACACTCGACCGACTCGGGATCCGCCGCACCTGGGTCCTCACCTGGCCCTACCTTGACGAGGACACCCACCGGTGGCTGTCGCTGCTATACGCGGGCCTGCTCGGCGGCCCGGTGTGGTTGCTGGACCCGACCGCAGGAAACCGGCTACCTGTCCAGGTGGCCACCGCCGGGAGCGTCGAGCATGGCCCGGAAGGGTTCGCTACCGCCGGAACCCTGACCTGGCAGGCCACCCCTGTCACCCCACCGGATCACCCGGCACCTGCGGGATCCGGGGCTCTGACGTGGACCACGGCCGACACTGGCGGCGGTCTGCTGCTGACCCGGTCCGCCGTCCCGATCCTGCCGGGCGAGCCGGTGACGTTCGCCGCCAGCGTCGCCTGCACGGTCCCGGTGGCGCTGACCGCGTTCGTGCTCAACGCGGCCGACGTCGTGATCACCACCGTGTCGACGGCACCGGCCACGCCCAGCAGCGGCGGCGCTCGGATGAGGTTGACCGTGCCCGCGACGGACGGTGCCGCGTCAGTACGCCCCGGTCTGGTGCTCGGGCAGGCCGGGACGGTGACCACCTCGGCGTGGTCGCTCACCAGCGGACCGGAGCCGGTGGGGTGGTCGGCCGGGAGTGGTGCCGCGATGGTGCTGATCGAGTCGCTGCCATGGAAGTACCCCGTTCCCGGGTCGTTCGCGACCACGCTCACCCTGCTGGAGGTATAGGTGACCCAACCCGACGAGCTGGCGGCGGCGGTCGACGCCGCGCAACGCCAGCCCCGCGCCAAGGTTCGCGTGGACTGGGGCCGGAGCGGCGGGTTCGACCATCCACTCTCGGATCTGTCCACTGTGGCCGAAGACCTGGTCATCGAACGGCAGATCTCCGGTGATCTCCCAGACGAATGCACCCTGATCGAGGGCTACACGACCGCGACCCTGGCTGCCACCCTCGCCGGCCAGCGCACCGACGATTCCCGCGACGTCGCCCGGATGCTCACGCCCTACCGGGCGGATTCCCTCCTGCACGAAACAGATCTCGTGGACGCCCCGCTGACGTGTGACATGGGGTTGCTCACCACGTCGGGGCGGGAACTCGTCCGCCAGTTCACCGGCTCCACCCGCACGCTGACGTTCTCGGCATCCGACCGGTCGGTGACGCTAGCCGCGCTGGACCCTGCCGAAACGCTCCGGGCATCGGTGACGCTGCCACCGGTCGCGCAAGAGGAGGCCGAGCACTACAACACCACCGAATGGCCGTTCCAATGGCGCATCAACACCCAATGGGTCATCGACTATGTGTTGCGGCGCAACGGAATCTTCGCGTCCCCGCCACCCCGTCCCGACTGCATGTTCGCGATGACCTGTCACGGCGGCCTGATCGCCGACGTCGGGTTCAACTCCGACTTCGGCTACGGTGAAAAGCTCGACGCGAGCGTGCCCGCATTCGTCCCTGGCCCCTACGGGATGCTCGCGGCGAACGGGACGGCGAAACTGTCCGCGACCATGAACGCCAACGCGGCGCTGGAGTTCCACCCCAGCTGGCCGGACCGGGGGCACCTGTTCGAATTCCACTGCAAAGCCGGTGCCAGCAACACCTTCGCGCCGAACATGAACGGCGACATCCTCAGCATGAGCACAGGCGTCCGGGGCATTTCCGGTGGGACGTTCGCCGTCGGTGTGACCACCGGCGGGCGAGTCGTGCTGAAGGTCCACTCGAACCGGTCCCTGGTCACCACGATCAACGGCCCCACCTTCGCCGGTGAGGCCGCGTGGCATCGGGTCGGCCTCTGGTTCCGCTACACCTCGTACCCCAAGTACACGATCGAGACCTGCTGGATGGTCGACGGCACGATCACGCCCATCGCGACCGAGACCGTGCCCCTGATCTCCGAGGAACGCAGCGGCGCCGGAACCTCGGTCTTCGCCTGCACACCGGTCCCGGTGAGCTGCCTGCACATCAGCATGGCGGCCGCGTCGCCCGCGGACTGGGGCGCACCGCACACGCCGCAAGCGGAGATCGACACCGGACTGAACTGGATGACCGGTCTGCCCGACATCGTCAACGCCGACTCCTTCGACGTCCTCAAACAAGCAGCGGCAGCGGAGTTCGGAGTGATCAGCTACACCGAGAACGGGCGCTTCCGGTTCCTTAACCGAGACACCGTCCACGCCCTGGCCGCGCGACCAGCAACAGCGACCCTCTCCGCTGCCGGGGCGCTCACTGAGCTGTCGCTCTCGACCTCGCTGGACTCGATCCGTAACGAGATCAGCCTCACCGCCGTACCCCGGCTGAAATCCATGAAAGACGTCAACGTCTACGAACCCGCGACAGCCGACGAACTCGAAGCCCCCATGGGCACCACACGAACGATCGTCACCTTCCAAACCAGGTCCGCGTTCCACGGCAACGCTCTGTCGGTGCACACCCTGAGCGCCTACACCAGCGACGACTACACACGGTTCTCCGCGTGCCGCCCGATACGCCGGGACACCGGAGCCGAGGTCACCACCGGCATCACGGTACGAGCGATACCCGTCAGCCAGGACCGCGTCAAGCTGGAAATCCAGAACACCAACACCTTCGCCCTGCGCTTCGCCCTCGACGACCGCCGCACACCAGCCTTGCGGCTCGTCGGTAATCCCGTGATCAATGGCCGCCCCATAGCCCACGTCGCCACCGATGACGCGTCCATCGCCCGCTATGGCCGACGTGTTCTCGCCCTGCCGGACAACCCGTTCCGGCAAACCCTCGACTCCATGCAGGCCATCACCACGTCCCTGCTGGCCGACCTCGCCCAGCCCACCACCGTCCTCAAAGACATTGCCGTCGTCGGTGACCCACGCCGACGGCTCCTCGACCCAGTCCACATCCATGACCCCGACGGGCTCGGCGGCCCTATCGCCGCTGTTGTCATCGGCAGCCGCCGCACCCTCAACACCACCGATGGCCTCGCCGACACCCTCACCCTCCGGGTCCGCCGCTGAACCCTGGAGCCGCCCGTGACGCCTGACTGGCTCACCGCGCTGGCCGCGACCCTCGGCCCCGCCACCGGTGCCCTCACCGGCCTTCTCGCGGCCCGCCGCGCTATCCGCACCGCCCGCACCACGGCCGATCACCAGGCGCTGGCCGAGCTGCACGCCGGATATCAGGCGCTGCTGAAAGACCGCGCCACGCACACCCGCGACGTCCTGGCCGAACTCACGGCCGTGAAAACCGAACTGTCCGCCGTGCGCCAGGAGAACGCGCGGCTGCTGCTCGAAGTCGGCGCCCTGCGCGCCCAGATGAACCGCCCACCCGAAGGACCACCGACCCCTTGACCGACTACGGCATCGATGTGTCGCACTGGAACCCAGTCAACGACTGGAACGCCGTGCGAGGCAACGGAATCACCTACTGCTCGTTCAAACTCACCGAAGGCACCGGCTACACCGACCGCACCAGCGGCCCACGCATCCCGGCCGCCCGCCTCGCCGGCGTCGTCCCCGGCGGCTACCACTTAGCCCGCCCCGGCGACCCGGACGCCCAGGCCGATCACTTCGCCAACCACCTGCGCCAGAACAACCTGCACACCAGCGGATCCCTGGCGCCGATGCTCGACATGGAAGCCGCCGAACTGCGCGGCACCGCCAACGCCTTCATTCCGCGGTTCATCGCCCGCCTGCGCGCCACGACCGGCGCCCGCAAGGTTCTCGTGTACGCGAACCTGGACTGGTTCACCCGAGTCCTCGACCCCGCCCGGTGGGCCGATGACGGCGTGCTGCTGTGGATCGCCCGCTACAACGGCAACCCCGGAAACCCCGGCTGGACCCACCCGAAACTCGCGCTGCACCAGCACACCCAGACCGGAACCGTTCCCGGCATCGGCGGCAACGTCGACCGCAACGCCACCATCGGACAGTTCACTCTGTCCGACCTCGTCACCGGCGGCAGCGCCCCGGCGCCGCAGCCGGTACCGCCGACACCGACCCCACCGGCCGACACCGAGGTCTACACCGTCCGCTCTGGCGACACCCTCTCCGGCATCGCCGCGCGATTCGGCACCACCGTCACCGCGCTCGCGGCACTCAACGGGATCGCCGACCCGAACCGCATCTACGCCGGACAGCAGATCCGCATCCGAGGCGGTACGGCAGGCGGGCAGCGGTACCAAATCCGGTCCGGCGACACCCTGTCCGGCATCGCCGCGAGATTCGGCACGACAGTCGCCGCCCTGGCCAAGCGGAACAACATCTCGAATCCGAACCGCATCTACGCGGGCCAGTGGCTGACGATCCCGTGACCGGCAACGGCGGCTGGCTGCTCCTGCTCGTCCTGCTTGTCTGGCTGGCCTGGAAAACCGCCCGCGCGTTCGTCCGCGCCTACGACTACCTCGATTCCCTCCCACCTCGCACACCCAAGGAGTAAACACACGTGTCTCGTTACCCCCTGCGCATCGCCGGATCCATCGTCGGCGCGCTCACCGCGATCGTGTCCGGCCTCGTCGGCTCCGGACTGATCACCACCGACCAGGGCAACGCCACCACCGGAGTCATCACCGGCCTAGTAACCCTGCTGGCCGCGTTCGGCGTCGTCATCTCCACCGAAAGGAAGGTCACCCCGCTGGCAGACCCCCGCACCCGCCAGGGGGCACCACTGGTGCCCGCTGAGACCGCCGGAGACACCCGCTACCGGTCCACCGAGAGCCGGGAGACCGGCCGTGGCTGACACCTACTCCGGCACGGCGATCACCGATCCGGCCTCCGTGCTCACTACCGCCGTTCTCCAGGCCGCCCGAGCAGCTGCGGCCACCGCGCCGCCGTTCACCACGGCTCAGCGTGACCGGCTCTCGTGCATCTTCGGCCCGACCGTGCGCCGGGTGCACCTGGACCGAACAGTCGGCTGACAGCACGTGGCCCTGGCACCTTCACAGGGGTGCCGGGGCCACGTGCTGTCAGGACCATGCCACCCGGTTCTGCTGCGACAAACCCGGCTGACCGCTACCACCCAAGTTGCGGACATTGACGCATTGAGGCGGTCAGCGCCCTGAGAGCGGCAGGAGGGCGAGGGCCTGGATACGAGAACTCGCGAAGTCGCTACCGCAACCAGGGCATCCATTGATCAGCTGGTGTGCGGGCAGGTGGGCGTTGAAGAAAGGCATGCCGCCGTCAGGGTAGACGCCGTGGAAACGTGCCGCGCAACAGTGGCAGGTCAGGGTGTGCACGTCCGCGAGGACGACACCACGTAGTTCTTGCTCGGCGGCCTCGAAGCCCACGACAGGCGTGGGCGACGGTAGACCCACGGGCCACACTGCCGCCAGAGGAACGCGGGTCGGCCGTCGATGATAGGTGAGCAGGGCCGGACGAAATCGGTTTTCCAGGTGGGTAAGAACTGCGGCCGTAGGCTGTAGCACCGCTGGAATGATGTCGCCATCAGCAAAGACCTCAAGCGTGGCCCAAGCCAGAGTGAACCTCCATTTCGCTCGTGGCACGTGGTCCGGCATGGAGTCATTCTCGCACCTGCTCGTGATACCGCTCGCGGCATCCTGCAATGCTCGACCGTCCGAACGCGCTTAATTCGCCTCAGCGGGCGTGTTTGCCGGACACGATGTTCGAGCTGCCACCGTCCCCTCACTGACAGCACATGGCCCGGCACCCTCCAGGATGCCGGGCCACGCCCTACCTCATCTCAGCTGACCTCGACCAGCACTTCGTCGTCGAACGAGTCGTCCATTCCCGGTATGGCTGCCGGGGCGCCCAGCCAGGTCAGCATGATGTCGTCCGGGTTGAACGGTGCGCGCCCACCCTTAGTGGGCAGCAGGCGGGGAGTGACCACCGCCCGCAGAACCTCCCGCTGTTGCGACAGCGACAGCCCGGCCCACACCGTTCTGGCGTCCGCGCCGAGCAGGTCCGCGACCACCGGTGACACCCCAATCTGGCGCACGCGTTCCTCGGCCGCCTCGATCTGCGGCACCAGCTTCGCCTCGATGCGGGACAGCCGTTCCGGGCCGATCCCGCCGCTGGCGGCCGAGTCGGTGAACCCGTCCAGCCGGGCGCGCAGTTCCCGCGCGGTAGCCACGGCCTTCGTCAGCTCGTCGGCCTGGTCCTCGTAGCGGAACAGCTCCCGCGCATCGTCGGACTCCAGGCGGGTCAGCACCGCCTCCACCACATAGGCGTCCGTGCGTTCCATGTCCCGCATGAGATGCCCATGAGGGCAGCGGTAGCCGGGCCGCGCCCGGTGCAGCGGGGTGGACCGGGTCGGGGTCTCGCAGATCCCGCACAACAGGATCCCGGTCTGCAAGTACTTGACCCGCGTTCCGTCGCGCACCGAGCTCCGGCTCGGATCGCCCAGGCGAGCCACGATCAGCGCGCGTTTCCGATCGCTGATGATCGGCTGCCAGACGCCCTTGCCGACGATCTTTTTGCGGAACACCCGCAACCCGGCGATCACGGGGCTGAGCGCGATGTTGCGGACCTTGGAGACGTTCCACTCCCCGGGAAGCGGATGCACCCACTGTTCCCGGTTCAGCTGCTGCGCGACCTGCGACGGCGTGTCTGCCCGCACCCGAACCAGCGCCTCATACGCGGCCTCCTGCTGCTCCGTGGTTAGCGAGTCGATGAGCTTCGCCCAGCCGTGCGGGTCCTTGGACAGGTGTTGCAGCTTCTTCACGTGATCCGCCCGCCACACGTGACCGTGAGCGCACGGCACACCCGCCTCGATCAGCTCCCGCACCAGCACGGACGCGTTCGGTTCCTCGATCAGCCGGTCCACGATCGCCTCCGCGATCGGCGCCGTCTCCGGATCGACCTCGCGGTGTGCCTCGCCCGTGCGCTGGTCATAGACGATCCGGTACCCGTAGCCCAGCGGACCAGCCCACAAACCTTCGAGCGCGCGGGCCTCGACACCCCGGCGGGTCCGCTTGCGGATCTTCTCCGACTCCCGCTCCGCGTCGACGGCGTCCTCGGCGGTGTCGATCCGGTCGTCCGGATCGTTCATGTCATAGATCCGGTCGTCATAGGCCCAGTAACCCCCGACCTTCTCCAGGATCTCCCGCAGCCGGGCGAACATCGACAGATTCCGCTGAGCCCGCGAGTTCTCCCACGTCCACAGCAGATTCGCCCGCCCCGTCGACAACAAGCGCAACGCCTCGGTGTAGTCCTGCCGCTCCTCGGTCGCGTACCGCGACGCCGACAGGTTGTTGTCCACCAGGACCGCCACGACGGTGATGCCGTTGTCCTCGCAGAACTTGCGGCCGACCGCGATCTGCGTCGACACCGCGACCTTCCGGGCCTTCGTCTCATTCGACGCCCTGGCGTAGATCACCGCGAACAGCGGCGGAAGCTCCCCAGTGATCGACCGCGCCAGCTTGCGGTTCAGTGCCTTACCCACGAACAAACCCCCAGCATGTCGCCGGGCGGTGGTCGCCATTGGACCCCTGTATGTGCAAGTCAAGTCTAGCCGACGAGCCACACAACACAGGGGGTTTGATGCAGTGCTGGACCCGCGTTTCCGCAGGTCCAGCACCCTGATCAGCTTGGGTTCCGTTCATGAGTTTGGGAACCTAAGTTGAAATGCAGCCAAGGAGGCCTTCACGGACGGCGGCTTCAGTACAGCCCGGCCGAGTAGACGGCGGGAGCGTAATACGCCTCGAGGTCGGCGAGGGAATCCTCCGGCCGCTCGAAGGTCTTGGAGATCGCCGCCCGCGACGGCAGCGCGTCGGGCGTCCAGCTCTCCGGCGACCAGAGCTTCGAGCGCATGAACGCCTTCTGGCAGTGGTGGAAGATCTCGTCGATGTCGACCACCAGCGCCAGCTTCGGCCGGTTGCCCTTCACGATCATGTCGTCGAAGAACGGTGCCTCCCGCACGAGCCGCGCGCGGCCGTTGATCCGCAGCGTGTCACCGCGGCCGGGGATCAGGTAGATCAGCCCGACGTGCGGGTTCGACAGAACGTTGCGGAACCCGTCGGCGCGCCGGTTGCCCGGCCGCTCCGGGATGGCGATCCGCGTGTCGTCCAGTACCAGCGTGAACCCGGCCGGGTCGCCCTTCGGCGAGACGTCGCAGGTGCCGTCCGCCGCCGACGTCGCGATCAACACGAACGGAGACTCCGCGAGCCACTGCCGGTCCATCTCGTGCAGCTTCGGGCGCGCCTTGTTCGCGGTCCGCTCCAGCGGCGGCGGCAGGATCTCGCGCAGCTCGGCCTCGGTGGTGACTTCGACGAACTCAGACAATGTTGTGCTCCCTCGTCACGGCCCGGTCGCCGGCGAACCGGCGGACGTCGAGCCCGCTGATGTCGATCTCCGGGACCCGCCCCAGGTAGAGGTCCCGCACGAGCTCCCCCACCGCCGGGCCCATCTGGAACCCGTGTCCCGAAAAGCCGGTCGCGTAGAAGAACCGCGACAGGTGGACGCTTTCCCCCACGATCTGGTTGCGATCGGGCGTGACCTCGTACAGCCCGGCCCAGCCGCCGCGGATCCCCGCGTCGAGCACCGCGGGCACCCGGCGCGCGGCGATTTCGGCGAGTTTCGGCAGCCACTCGCCCGGCTGGTAGCGGGTGTCGAAGCCCGGGTCGCCGTCACCGTCGCAGAAGGACATCGCCAGGCCGGCGCCCTCGCGGTGGAAGTAGAAGGCGGACGGCATCTCGATGGTCAGCGGCACGGACGCGGGCAGATCCGCGACCGGGCCGGTGAACACGACCTGCCGCCGGAACGGCCGCACCGGGAGGTCGACACCGGCGAGTTCGCCGATCCGGCCCGACCACGCGCCCGCCGCGCAGACCACCGCGTCCGTCCGCACGAAACCGGCAGAGGTCCGGACGCCGGTGATCTGGTCGCCGTCGCGTTCGATCCCGACGACCTCGACGCCGGTCCTGAGCACCGCGCCCTGCGCGCGAGCGGCCCGCGCGTAGCCCTGGACGGCGGAGTCCGGAGTCGCCTTGGCGTCGTCCGGCGACCACAGCGCCGCGACCACGCCCTCGGTGTCGATCAGCGGGGAGAGCCGCCGCGCTTCGGCGGGTTCGACGAGACGGCTGCGGACGCCGTAGGAGTTCTGCAGTTCGGCGCAACGCTCGAATTCGGGCAGGTCGGCGGGGTCGGTGACCAGGTACAGGTAGCCGTCGCGCCGGAAGTCGATCTCGGTCCCGTACGTCTCCGCGAAGGAGGCGTACTCGGCCAGCCCGCGCAGCCCGATCTCGATGTTGACCCGGGTGGTGAACGACGACCGGATCCCGCCCGCCGCCTTCGCCGTCGAGCCCGCGCCCAGGATGTCGCGTTCGAGCAGCAGGACCGAGACGCCGGCGGCGGCGAGCCGGTACGCGCAGCCGACCCCGATGATGCCGCCGCCGATCACGACGACGTCGGTGCGTTCAGGCAGTGGCTCCATCCGTGTCCCCGATCCGTTCGTCCTCGGGCGGCGGTCCCGGCGGCGTGCCGTCGCCGAACGGGCGCCCGCCCAGCTGCTCCCGGTGATGCGGCGTCGTCCAGCCGGACAGGTCCGGCCCCAGTGGGACGATCCGCGTCGGGTTCACCTGCTCGTGCACCGCGTGGTAGTGCCGCTTGATGTGGTCGAAGTCGACCGTGTCACCGAAGCCGGGCGTTTGGAAGAGGTCGCGGGCGTAGGCCCACAGCACCGGCATCTCGGCCAGTTTGTTCCGGTTGCATTTGAAATGCCCGTGGTAGACGGCGTCGAAGCGGACGAGCGTGGTGAACAGCCGGACGTCCGCTTCGGTGATCGTGTCACCGACGAGGTAGCGCTGCTTTTCGAGCCGGTCGGAAAGCGCGTCCAGCATGGCGAAGAGCCGGGTGTAGGCATCCTCGTACGCGGCCTGCTTGGTCGCGAAACCGGCTTGGTACACGGCGGCGTTGACGTCGGCGTAGACACCCGCGTTGACGTCGTCGATCTCGCCTCGAAGTCGCTCTGGGTAGAGGTCGGGCGCTCCGGACCGGTGAAGGCTGGTCCATTCGGTGGACAGATCGAGGGTGATCTGCGGATAGTCGTTACTCACCAGCTTTTTGCTCGGAATGTCCACAATGGCCGGAACGCTGATCCCGCCCATGTAGTGCGGATCGGCCGCGTGATAGGCCTCGGCCAGGTACTTGATCCCGAGTACGGGATCCCGGTCATCGGGATCGAGGGTGAACCGCCAGCTCTTCTCGTCCTGGATCGGATCGGCGACGGCCACGCTCAGCGCGGACTCGAGGCCGAGCAACCGCCGGACGACCAGGCCACGGCCGGCCCAGGGACAGGCCCGGCTGACCACCAGCCGGTATCTTCCCGCCTCCACCGGCCAGCCGTCGCGGCCGTCGGCGGTGACACGCGCGTCGAAATGGTTGGCGGACCGACGGAACTCACCCGTCTGCGGATCGGTCGGGATCGTCATGTGAGCCACCCTAAAGCGTGAGAAGGTGGTTTCGGTGTGCGTAGACTCTGGCACCCGGCGTGTCCGCACGCCGCCGCGCGGAAGGTGGTCCCGACGATGCCGTTCATGCCCGTGACCGACTCGATGTTCCTCCTCGTGGAGACGCGCGAACATCCGATGCACGTCGGCGGACTGCAACTGTTCAAGAAACCCGAGGGCGCCGGCCCCGACTATCTGCGTGACGTCCGCAAGAGCCTGCTTGATTCCGACAACATGCGCTCGGTGTTCCGGCGCCGTCCCGCCCGGCCGGTCAACACCGCCGGGCATATCGCCTGGGCGACCGACAACGATCTCGAACTCGACTACCACTTCCGGCATTCGGCGCTGCCCCAGCCCGGCCGGATCCGCGAACTGCTGGAGCTGACCGGACGCTGGCACAGCACCCTGCTCGACCGGCACCGCCCGCTGTGGGAGATCCACCTGGTCGAGGGCCTGCAGGACGGCCGGTTCGCGATCTACAGCAAGATCCACCACGCGCTGATGGACGGCGTCTCGGCACTGCGGCATCTGCAGGGCACGCTGTCCGACGACCCGTTCGACCTCGACTGCCCGCCGCCGTGGGGGCGCCGCGCCAAACCGGACGGCGGCCGCAACGGCAAGGTGTCACCCTCGGTGTTCAGCACCTTCGGCAAGACGGTCAACCAGCTCGCCGGCATCGCACCCGCCGCGATGAAGGTGGCGCGGGAGGCGTTCCAGGAGCACACGCTCACACTGCCTTCACAGGCGCCGAAGACGATGTTCAACGTTCCGATCGGCGGAGCCCGCCGGTTCGCCGCGCAGTCGTGGTCGCTGGACCGGGTGCGCAAGGTGGCGACCGCCGCCGGGGTGTCGCGCAACGACGTCGTCCTCGCGATGTGCGCGGGCGCGCTGCGCGACTACCTGATGGAGCAGAACGCGCTCCCCGACGTGCCGCTGACCGCGATGGTCCCGGTTTCCTTGCGGCGCAAGGACAGCGGGGACGCGGCAGGGAACAACATCGGCGCATTGCTGTGCAACCTCGCCACCCATCTGACCGATCCGGCCGCCCGGCTGGCGACGATCAACGCGTCCATGCGGAACGGGAAGAAGCTCTTCTCGGAGCTGACCCCGCTGCAGACGCTGCTGTTGTCGGGGATCAACGTCGCCCAGCTGGGCGTGTCCCCGATCCCCGGCTTCGTGAACAACACGAAACCGCCGTTCAACCTGGTGATCTCCAACGTGCCGGGGCCGCGCAAGCAGATGTACTGGAACGGCGCGGCGCTCGACGGCATCTACCCGGCGTCGGTGCTGCTGGACGGGCAGGCGGTGAACATCACGCTGACCAGCAACGGGGACAACCTGGACTTCGGCATCACCGGCTGCCGCCGGAGCGTGCCGCATCTCCAGCGCATCCTGACCCACCTGGACACCGCGCTCGCCGAACTCGAACACTCGGTGTTTGTCGGGCGCAGCTGACGAGAACATTCCGCAGGGCGCCGAAGCACTTGAATGTCACGTGCTCGTGAAGGCGCCCCCCAAAATGTTCTCGTGGGCCTCCGGCCCGAAAGAGGCTGCGCCGGTGAAGTCTCCGTCGGGCGCGGAGCGCCCTTGGGGAGACCCTTGACCGTTAGCTGCCGTCGGAGACGTAGAGGGCGCCCGGGGTGATCGTGTACAGCTGGCCGTCCGGGCCGGCGGTCGCGTCACGCGTCCGGCCGAGGTTGGTCCACAGCTTGCCGCCGTTGCCGTTCAGGTCGAGCTTGTACGTGCCGCCCTTGAGCGACGCCATGTACAGCGAACCCTTGTAGGCCGCGAGCCCGCTCGGCGTCGCCGAGGACGTCGGCCAGGACTTGACGGGATTGGTCATCCCGGCCGTGTTGCACGGGCCCTCGCAGGTCGGCCAGCCGTAGTTCTTGCCGGGCTCGATCTTGTTCAGTTCGTCGAGCCTGTTCGCGCCGATGTCGGAGATGTACAGCTGACCGTTCGCCCAGGTCAGGCCCTGGACGTTGCGGTGACCGTAGGAGTAGACGCGGCTGTTGAACGGGTTGCCGGGCGCGGCCGCGCCGTCGGTGGTGACCCGCAGGACCTTGCCGCCGAGGGAGTTCTTGTTCTGCGCGTTGGCGCCGTTCTGGCCGTCGCCGGTACCCGCGTAGAGATAGCCGTCCGGGCCGAACTTGATCCGCCCGCCGTGGTGGTACTGCGAACCACGCGGGATGCCGGTGACGATCGGCGTCGGCGCCTGGCCCAGCTTCAGTTTGGCGATCCGGTTGTCGGAACTGGTCGTGTAGTAGATGAAGACCGTCTGGTCGGTGGCGTAATCCGGCGAGACGGCGATGCCGAGCAGACCGGCCTCCGCGGTGACGCTCACCCCGGGGATGGTCTGGACCGTGGTGACCTTGCCCGCCTTGTCGATCTTGCTGATCGTCCTGGCGTCCTTCTGCGTGAAAACGCCCGTGCCGTCGGGCAGGAAGTCGATCGACCAGGCCTGGTTGAGACCGCTCGCGAGCTGCCTGATCGCCTGGATCGACGGCGCTTCGGCGGCCGCCGGGACGGTCGCGATCGACACGGCCGTCGCCGCGGCGAACGTGGCGGCGAGAGTACGACGTAAGAACATGGGACGCCTCCTTCAGCTACACCCCTGGAGCTCGGATGGCGGCGGTAGGCGGGTGGTCGGGGTGCACCCGTCGAGTTGGATAGAAACACACCGCAGGACGAAACGGACACCACTGGACGGGCTATCGGGCCCACCGGTCGTTAACCGTTGTGTGCGCCGAGCGTGACGACCGGCCCGACTCGATCGGCCATAGGTAGGAAACTTTACAAAACGCCGCCGGAAGTCGGTCCTTACGTCTGGTCAGAATCGGCGACCCGCTTCTAGGGTGACGGTGGCCCGGCCCTGTTCGATCCCATGTGGACGTTAGGAGCAGAAATGATCGAGGTATGGACCACCCCCGACTTCGTCGAGTACGAAACCCCCATGGAGGTCACGGCCTACGCGGCCCGCATGGAGGACTGAACCCGCATCCGGTGGTGGGGGCCGTCCCCCACCACCGCCGCCGTCCCGATCAGCGAGCACCCGGAGGCAGCACGGTGTCCCTCATGTCGTCGTCGGAGTTCATCGCGGCGTTGCGCGGGCTTTCGCACCGTTACTGGGGCACCCACCCGTTCCACGTGCGGATGCACGACGGCGATCTGTCCGCGCGCGAACTGAAGATCTGGGCCGCGAACCGCTGGTACTACCAATGCGTTCTCCCGCAGAAGGACGCGGCGATCATCAGCAACTGCCCGCTGCCGGAGATCCGCCGGGAATGGCTCGACCGTATCGTCTACCACGACGGGACGAAGGCGGGCGACGGCGGGACCGAGCGATGGCTCCGGTTGTGCACCGCGGTCGGGCTCGACCGTGAAGAGGTCCTCGATCAGCGGCACGTCGCCCCCGGCGTGCGGTTCGCCGTCGACGCCTACGTGAATTTCGCCCGCACGAGACCTTGGCTCGAAGCGGTCGCCTCGGGGCTGACCGAAATGTTCGCGGGCCATCTCATGCAGCGGCGGGTCTCCGACATGCTGGCGAACTATTCGTGGATCGCACCGGAGGACCTCGCCTATTTCACCAATCGCATCGACAAGGTCTCCGGCGAGGGCAAGGGGACGCTCGACATCGTCGTGCGGCACGCCGTCACCCGCGAGCAGCAGGACAAGGCGATCGCCGCGCTGTCGTTCAAGACCGACGTGCTCTGGTCGATGCTCGACGCCATCGAGCGCGCGGCCGAGGAGTAGCGATGACCTCCCTCGAACCGGGCTCGGTGCCGCGCCTGCGGCGCGGAGTCCGGCTGAGCTATGACCAGACCAGGGAAACGCACGTCCTTTTGTTCCCCGAAGGCGTGCTCGTCCCGAATCCGACCGCCGCGGCCGTGCTTTCCCTCTGCGACGGCGTCGAAGACGTCGCGGGAATCGCTTCGGCGTTGCGCGAACGCTACACCGGTGTGCGCGAGGAGGAGATCCTGGACGTCCTGTCCCGGCTGGGAGAACGGCGGATCGTCGAATGGACATGAACACCGCGGCGCCGCCGCTGGGCATGCTCGCCGAGCTGACCCACCGCTGCCCGCTGCATTGCCCGTATTGCTCGAATCCGCTCGAGCTGATCACCCGCGACGGCGAACTGTCCACAGAGGAATGGCTTTCCGTGCTCACCCAGGCGCGGGAACTCGGGGTGCTCCAGGTGCACATGTCCGGTGGTGAACCACTCGCCAGGCCGGATCTCCCTGTCCTGGTCGAGCACGCCACGAAACTGGGGTGTTACGTCAACCTGGTGACGTCCGGGCTCGGGCTGACGGAGTCCAGATTGGACGATCTCGTCGAGCGCGGAATCGCGCATGTCCAGCTGTCCGTCCAGGGCGCGACCGCCGAACGCGCGGACCGGCTGGCCGGAGCGCGGGCACACGACCGGAAGCTGGTCGCCGCCGGACTGATCAAGAAGGCCGGGCTGCCGCTGTCGGTGAACGTCGTCCTGCACCGGCAGAACCACGATCAGCTCGCCGGGATCATCGACCTCGCCGAGGAAATGGGTGCGGACCGGCTCGAACTGGCCAACACGCAGTACTACGGCTGGGCCCTGCGCAACCGCGACGCCCTGATGCCGACCCGGCGGCAACTCGACGAAGCCGAGCCGATCGTGCGCGCGGCCACCGAACGGCTGCGCGGCCGGATGGAGATCATCTACGTCGTCGCCGACTACTACGAGAAGTACCCGAAGCCGTGCATGTACGGCTGGGGCGCACGGCAACTGACCGTGGCGCCGGACGGGAAGGTGCTGCCATGCCCCGCGTCGACGGCGATCGAGACCCTGGAATTCGACAACGTGCGGGACAAGCCGCTGGCGTGGATCTGGTACGAATCCGGCTCCTTCAACGCCTACCGCGGCGAGGACTGGATGCCGGACACCTGCGCCACGTGCGATCGGCGCGCGATCGACTTCGGCGGCTGCCGGTGCCAGGCGTTCCAGCTCACCGGTGACGCCTCGGCGACGGACCCGGTGTGCTCGCGTTCCCCGGAACGCGGCGTCGTCGACTTCATTCTCGCCACACCGCCGAAAACCGGCGAGCTCGTGATGCGGACGCCACGATGAGGGTGATTCTGCTCGGCACCGCGGCGGGCGGCGGGTTCCCGCAGTGGAACTGCGCCTGCGCGTTGTGCGTTTCGGGCGCGCCGCCGCGGACGCAGGACTGCGTGGCGGTGAGCGCGGACGGCGAGGGCTGGTACCTGCTCAACGTGTCGCCGGACATCCGCGCGCAGATCCTCGCCACGCCGCCCCTGCGCGCCGGGCCGGGGCCGAGGGAGATACCGCTGCGCGGGGTGCTGCTGACCGACGCCGAACTCGATCATTCACTCGGCCTGCTCCTCCTGCGGGAAGCGGGCGGCCTGCCGGTGTGGGCGCCGGACGCCGTGCTGGGCGCTCTTTCCGCACAGTTCCCCGCGCGGTCGATCATCGACGGGTACGGCGGCTGGGACTGGCTGCCGTCGTCGGATGTCTCCATCGACGGTCTCCGGGTGAGCGTGCTTCCCGTGAGCGACAAGCGACCGAAGTACGCGCGTTCGTCCACTGAGGACGGTCCTTGGGTGGTGGCGTACCGGATCGAAGACGTCGAGACCGGCGGTGTCTTCGTTTACGCGCCCTGTTTGAAGAGCTGGCCGGACGGGTTCGACGACTTCACCCGCGGCGCCGGTCTGGTGCTCCTGGACGGGACCTTCTACGCACCGGACGAGATGTCGGGCGCCACCTCGGCCGACGCCGGCGCTCAACCGGCGATGGGTCATCTGCCGATCACCGGCAGTCTCGCGAAGCTCCGGCCCGGCCCTCGCTGGGCGTACACACATCTGAACAACACGAACCCGGTGGTCGATCCCGCGTCGCCCGAACACGCCGCCGTGCTGGACGGCGGCGCCTCGCTTCCCTTGGACGGTACCGAATTCAAGCTCTAAGCGACACCTTCGGGGCTCGCGCCCGACACGGGAACGGCGTCGGCGGTGAGCCGGTCGATCTCCGCGAGATCGTCCGCGGTCAGGTCGATGCCGTCGGCGGCGAGACTGGCCTCGATGTTGGCCGCCTTGCGCGCGCCCACGATCGCGACATGCACGCCAGGCTGGGCGAGCGTCCACGCGATCGCGAGCTGGCTGACGGAGATTCCTTTGCCCGCCGCGAATTCCTTGAGCCGGTCGACGACGGCGAGATTGTGCCGGAAGGTCTCGCCGGTAAACGCCGACGACCGTGACCGCCAGTCGGTCTTCTCGAACGTCGTCTCCGGCGTGAAGGATCCGGTCAGCAGTCCGCTGCCGAGCGGGCTGTACACGAGCACGCCGATGTCGTTCTCACGCGCGTACGGGAGAGGATCGGTTTCGATGTCGCGGCGGAACAGGTGATACGGCGGCTGCAGGGTTTCCACGGGCCGGGTCTTGTCGAAGGCGGCCAGCGCCGCGGCGTCGTGGTTCGAGACACCGACGTGCCGGATCTTCCCGGCGTCGACGAACTCCTGCAGGAGCCCCGCCGTCTCTTCGGCCGGTGTCCCGGGGTCGGGCCAGTGGATCTGGTAGAGGTCGATGTGGTCGACGTCGAGGAAACGGAGACTGTCCTCGACGCCCTGCGTCAGCCACTCGCGCCGCGAGTCGCGCGGCCGTTCGGAACGCGGCTTGATGCCGCCCTTCGTGGCGATGACGAGGTTGTCGCGGTCGCGCTTGAGTTCCTCGCGCAGCGCCTTCCCCAGCATCGCTTCGGACTTCCCGAACCCGTAGGCCTGTGCGGTGTCGAAGAAATTCACCCCGAGTTCGCGGGCATGGTGGATCGCCGCGATCGCCGCGTCCTCGTCGAACGAGCCCCAGTCCCCGCCGAGTTGCCAAGTGCCGAAAGCGATCCTCGACACCTCGAGACCGCTCCTGCCCAATGTCGTCGTACGCATCTCTCCAGCAGAGCACAGACATCGGATCACCGCACCGGAACTCCCGGCCAATGAAACCCCCAAATAACTGTTTGACGGTTCGTGTCCCGGCGGTCGATACTCGTCCCATGCCCGAGTCTCCCGGCCTCGACGAGCTGCGCGTTCTCGCCCATCCCGTCCGCCTGCGCATTCTGTCGCTTTTGACCGGTGTCGCGATGAGCGCCGCCGAAGCCGCCCGCGAACTCGGTGAGACACAAGCGAATGTCAGCTACCACCTGCGGCGGTTGCACGAGGCCGGACTGCTCGACGTCGTCGAGGAGGTCCGGATCCGGGGCGGGCTGGCGAAACGCTACCGGCACGACCCGGAGTCGGGATCGCGGTTCACGTCGACGGATCCGGAGGAACACCGGCTTCTCATCACGACGATGGCCTCCGAACTCGAGCGCCGCAGCGAATTCCACGTCCGCGGTGAACGCGGGCTGACGGCCGACGTGGAGATGTGGGTCGACCGTGAGACCTGGAAGAAGGCACTCGCCCACGCCCATGAGCTGAGCGAGCTTCTGCACTCGGCCGCGAAACCGCCCCGCACCCGGGGGACGATTCCGGTCAGCGCGACGGTCGCGATGTTCGAGATGAGGCGACCGTGACGTCCCTGCGCGAACCACTGCGCCATCACAACTTCCGCTGGCTGATCGGCGGCCGCACGTTCGGGGAGTTCGGCAACGCCGTCGCCCCGCTCGCGCTCGCGTTCGCGGTGATCGACCTGACCGGATCGGCCGTCGACATCGGCATCGTCGTCGGCGCGCGGTCCGTGGCGAGCGTGGTCCTGCTGCTGTTCGGCGGGGTACTGGCGGATCGGCTACCGCGGTCGGTGATCCTGCAGGGCACCGAACTCGCCGCCACGCTGACCCAGGCGGTCATCGCGGCGAGTGTCCTTTGTGGATTCGCGTCGATCCCGCTGCTGGTCGGCCTGAGCGTGGTCAACGGCGCGGTGGCCGCGATCTCCGCGCCGGCGTCGGCGTCGCTCACCCCGCTGACGGTGCCCGCCACCCTGCTCGCGCAGGCCAACGCGCTGGCCAGACTGTTGTCGAACTCCGGCCGGATCGCCGGCGCCGGGCTCGGCGGCATCCTGGTCACCGCCGTCGGCCCCGGCTGGGCGCTCGGCGGGAACGCGCTGCTGTTCCTGGGCTCCGCCCTGTCCTACCGGTGCATCCGCCTCAGCCGCCGGGAACGGATCCCCGGTAGCCGCCCGCTGGCGGAACTCGTCGAGGGCTGGCACGAGTTCCGGTCGCGCACCTGGGTGTGGGTCGTGGTCGTGCAGTTCATGGTGGTGAACGCCGTCATCGCCGGCGGAATCGCGGTACTCGGCCCTGTCGTCGCCGACAGCACTTTCGGCCGCTCCGGCTGGGGATTCGCCCTCGCCGCGCAGACGATCGGCTCGCTCGTCGGCGGGATCCTCGTGGCCCGATGGCAGCCGCGGCGCGCGCTGTTCGTCGGGGTCGCGGTGATCCTCTTCGAAGCGCCGCCGCTGATCCTCCTCGGCCAGGCACCTCTGCTGCCGCTCCTGCTGGCGGCCATGTTCGTCTCCGGACTGGCGATCGAACAGTTCGTCGTCGCGTGGGACGTCTCCCTGCAGGAGAACGTGCCCGAGGACAAACTCGCGCGCGTCTACTCCTACGACATGCTCGGTTCCTTCATCGCCCTGCCCCTCGGGCAGATGGCGGCCGGGCCCGCCGCACACCACTTCGGCGTCAGCACTACTTTGCTCGCGTGCGCCGCGCTGGTCGTGGCCGCCACCGGGCTCGCGCTGTGCAGCGGCCAGGTGCGCGGGCTGGTCCGGAAGTCCCACGCCGCCCAGCCCTGACACCCAAAGTGGTAGCAAAGGTCCCTTGCTCCCTTTCCGCAGGTCACGGCCAGGGACGGACCTCTTCCAGGAGCTTCGCGACCGCGAGCACCAGGTCGTCGGAGTGCCGCGGGCCGACGATCTGCAGGCCGACCGGGAGGCCGCGGGAGGTGCGGCCCGCCGGCACGCTGATGGCGGGCTGCTGGGTCATGTTGAACGGGTAGGTGAACGGCGTCCAGTCCGGCCAGCCGCTCAGCCCGCTGCCCGGCGGCACCTCGTGCCCGGCTTCGAAGGCGGGGATCGGCAGGGTCGGCGTGATCAGCACGTCGTAGCGCGTGTGGAACTCGCCCATCAGGATGCCCAGCGCGGCCCGCTCGGCGTTGGCGCCGAGGTAGTCGCTCGCCGAGAAGGTCTTGCCGAGTTCCCACACCTTCCGCAGCCCGGGATCGACCTTCGTCTCCGAACCGGCGGGGAAGGTGTCCAGCCACTTCGCCGCCCCCGTCGACCACAGGACGTCGAAGGCCTCTTTCGGGTCGGTGAAGCCGGGATCGGTCTCTTCGATGTGCAGGCCCGCGTCGCCCAGCGACCGGACCGCCGACTTGACGATCTCCGCGACCTCGGGGTCGACGTCGACGTAGCCGAGCGTCGGCGAGTAGGCGGCGATCAGCCCGCGCACGTCCCTGCGGACGGCCTCGCGATAGGTCGAAACCGGCGGGGCGAGCGCGGCCGGGTCGCGGTGGTCGGGCATCGCGAGGACGTCGAGGAGCAGCGCCGTGTCGTCGACCGAACGCGCCATCGGCCCGGCGTGCGAGAGCGGGCCGAACGGGCTCGCCGGGAACAGCGGGATCCGGCCGTGTGTCGGTTTGAGCCCGACGATTCCGCAGAAGGAGGCCGGGATCCGGATCGAGCCGCCGCCATCGGTGCCGACGGAGAGTTCACCCATCCCCGCCGCGACGGCCGCGGCGCTGCCCCCACTCGAACCCCCCGCCGTCGTCGACGGGTCGATCGGGTTGCGGGTGATCCCGGTCAGCGTGTTGTCGGTGACGCCCTTCCACGCCAATTCCGGCGTCGTGGTCTTTCCCAGCAGCACCAAGCCGTTCTCACGCAGCCGCGCGGTGACCGGGCTGTCGACGTCCCAAGGCTGGTCGGGGTCGATGCATCCCGAACCGCGCAGCGTCGGCCAGCCCTGGGTCAGGAACATGTCCTTGATCGAGGCCGGAACGCCGTCGAGCCAGCCGATCGGATTGCCGTCCCGCCAGCGGATCTCGGAAGCTTTCGCCTGTTCGAGCGCGCCGTCGGCGTCGACCAGGCAAAAGGCGTTGGTCTCACCGTCGCGTTCTTCGATGGCGCGCAAGGCGTTCTGGGTGGCCTCGACCGGCGACAGCTCTCCGGTGGCGTACGCGGCGACGAGCTCGCTCGCGGTCAACTTGGTGTCGTTCAATCCGGGCCCCTAACCTTGGCGAAGCGTCTCCGACGGCACGTACCCGAGCTGCTTGTCCACGACGTTGCGCAGCGGCTCCCCCGCGCGCCAGCGACGGAAGTTGTCCGCGAACACCTCTACCAGAGTATTACGCCAGCCGACGAAGTCACCCGACATATGCGGCGAGATCAGCACGTTCTCCATGGTCCACAAAGGACTTTCGGACGGCAGCGGCTCGGTGTCGAAGACGTCGAGCGCCGCACCGCCGAGCGGCCCGTCCCGCAGTGCGCCGATCAGGTCCGAGGTGACGACCAGTTCGCCGCGGCCGACGTTGACGAACCGCGCGCCGGATTTCATCGCGGCGAAGGTCTCGGCGTCGAACATGCCCTTCGTCTGCTCGGTCAGTGGCGCGACCGCGACGACGTAGTCCGCCTCGGGAAGATGGCGGACGAGGTCCGAAGACGCGTACACGTCCCCGAAGTCGGGATCGCCCTCACGAGGACGGCGTCCGACGCCCGCCACCGACATCCCGGCGGCCCGCAGCAGCCGCGCGATCGACCGGCCGATCGGCCCGGTGCCGACCACGAGGACCCGGCGGCCGGAGATCCGTTCACTCTCGCGGTGCTTCCACTGTTTTCGCCGCTGCAGGTCCCACGAACGGACGAAATCCTTGGCGAACGCGAGGACGACTCCGAGGACGTACTCGGCGATCGCCCCGTCGAACACCCCTCGGGAGTTGGTGAGCACGACGTCGCTCTCCTGCAGCCCCGGGAAGAGGACCGGGTCGACGCCCGCACTGGCGATGTGCAGCCAGCGCAGCTTGTCGGCCGCGTGCCAGGCACCCGGGACGGCGGCCGAAAGGAAGTCGTAGACGAAGAACGCGTCGGCGCCGGACAACGCTTCGGCCAACCCGGCCTCGCCGGTGTAACGAACCACCGCTCGGTCTTCGATAGCGCGCATGTCCGGTGGGCGCGTGTCTCCGCAGAGCACCGCCAGCACAGGGGTCTCCGAGGCGATCACGTTGACACCGTAAAAGTGGCTCGTATGATTGTCAACAATCCGAGGAACGACCCCCGGAGCACCGGAGCGTGACAGCAGAAGTTTCCGGAGGCTGAGACTTGGATTTCGACTTACTGGAGTTCGAAGGCCCGTTGGCGCAGCGCGGTATAGGCGTGATCGCCCCCTTCGACCTGGCCCTGGAACGCGAGCTGTGGCGCTGGGTGCCCATGGAGGTCTCCCTCCATCTGGCGCGGACACCGTACGAGCCCGTGCCCGTCAGCATGGAGATGGCCCAGCTCGTCAGCGACAGCAGGCATCTCGCCGCCGCCACGCGGGACGTGCTCCACGTGGAGCCCGAAGTCGTCGCCTATCTGTGCACCTCCGGCAGTTTCGTCAACGGTGTGGACTACGAACGCTCTCTGACCAAGGCGATCTGCGACGCGGGCGCGACGGACGCCGTCACCACGTCCGGAGCGCTGGCGGAGGTCTTGCATCAGCTCGACCTCCACCGGGTCTCGGTGCTCACCCCCTACGACGGCGACCTGACCGGGAAGCTGCACGACTTCCTGGCCGAACTCGGCGTCCACACCGTCTCGAGCGACCATCTCGGCTTGGGTGGCGGCATCTGGAAAGTCAGCTACCGGACCATCGCCGAACGTATCCTCGCCGCCGACCACGCCGACGCCGAAGCCATCTTCGTCAGCTGCACCAACCTCCCCACCTACGATCTGATCGAGCCACTCGAAAGCGCGCTCGGCAAACCGGTCCTCACCGCGAATCAGCTCACCATGTGGGCCTGCCTCCGGCGGATGAACCTGCCGATCGTCGGGCCCGGCAAGTGGCTCCGGGAGGTCGACTGACCTCTTCGCCTACGATTGTCGACAATCTGCCCACCGGAGGTTCCGTGCCCATCACGCCGTTCGCCCCGCCCGAGCCGCCGTCCGAGACGACCACCATCGGGTTCATCTACCCGGATCACGCGGCCGAAGACGACTACCCGCTCGCGGAACAGCTCCTCGGCGGGGACATGGCCGGGATCAAACTGCCGGTCGAGCACATCTACGGAACCGATCTGCACGCCGTGCCCGAGCTCTTGGACCTCGGCAGCGAAAGCCGGCTCGCCGACGGCGCCGCGCTCCTGGCCAAACACGAACCCGACGCGGTGGTGTGGGCTTGCACCAGCGGCAGCTTCGTCTACGGCTGGGAAGGCGCCCGCGATCAGGCCGACCGGCTCTCCGCCGTCGCAGGCGTCCCGGCGTCGAGCACCTCCTTCGCCTTCGTCAACGCCGCGCGGGCCCTCGGCGTCCGGCGGGTCGCGGTCGCCGCCAGCTACCCGGACGACGTCGCGCGGCTGTTCGTCGAGTTCCTCGCCGCGGGCGGGGTCGAGGTGGTCTCGATGGGCAGCGCGGACATCGACACCGCGGCCGAGGTCGGCGAACTCAGCCCGGAAGCCGTCGTCGAGCTCGCGGTGAGCCGGGACCACCCGGCCGCCGACGCGCTGCTCGTCCCCGACACCGCCATGCGGACCCTCGGCGAGATCAACACGCTCGAAACCAGGCTCGGCAAGCCCGTGCTGACCGCCAACCAGGTCACCGTCTGGGAAGGGTTGCGGCTCACCGGGAAGTCGCCGCTCGTCCGCACACTGGGTGCACTGTTCGGGAGAAGGGGCAACTGAACCATGTCCTTGCCGGATATCGAGCCGGTCAGCCGGGAGTCGACCGCCGGGATCATCGCGCGCCAGTTGCGGGACGCGATCATGACCGGCGCTCTCCCTCCCGGCACCCAGCTCGGTGAAACGGATCTGGCCTCCCGGTTCCAGGTTTCGCGGGGGCCGCTGCGCGAGGCGATGCAGCACCTCGTCTCCGAAGGACTCCTGCGCAGCGAGCGCCACCGCGGCCTGTTCGTGATCGACCTCGAACCCGGCGACGTCTACGACATCTACTCGGCGCGCTCGGCCATCGAGCGCGCCGCGATGCTGCGGGCGCTGCGCGGGGACAGGGAGCAGGTCGCCGCCGAGCTCGAAGAGGCCGTGCGCGCCATGGCCACCGCCGCGGACGACGACGACCCGACCGCGCTCTCCTGGGCGGACCTCCGTTTCCACGAGGCGCTGATCGCCGCTTCCGGCAGCAAACGGCTCGTGCGCATGGCCCGGACCCTGCTCATCGAAACCCGGATGTGCCTCACCGCGCTGCAGGGGACCTACCAGCGGGTCGAAGAACGGGTCACCGAGCACACCAGGATCATCGAAGCGCTGCGGGCCGGCGACGAAGAGACCGCGCTGTCGCTGCTGGAAGCCCATATGGAGGACGCCGTCCAGCGGCTGGCCCCGGGGACCAGCCTGAGGGAAGGCGAAGCGCCCGCGGTGCCTTGAGGTTTCAGCCACGGCCCCGCACCCCCAGCACCGGCTGGCCGCCCGTTCCACCGCGGAAATCCCTGTTCCACGGCCAATTGCCGTGCTCGTCTTCGTAGACAAGTTGCAGCGCACGGAACTCTTCGCCGTACAGGAGAACGGCGGTGAGCAGGTGCGCCGACGGCGAACTGAGCGGAACGACCTCGAACGACGGCCATCCCACGGCGGCGGGCAGCACCTCACCCGCCTCCGGAGGCCCTGACCGGACCACCTGCTGGGCGAAATAGTTCAGCAGCTGGCCGGATCTTCGCTCCCTCAGGCCGGTGACGACGAGCTCCGGCAGCCCGGCTTCGGTGAGCCCGACCGTGTACGCGAAGCCCGGCTGGACTGTGCCGCGCTCGACCGTCTGCACCATCCAGCCGTACTTCCGGATCAGCGGGCGGACCTCCTCGACGAGATAGTCGTCGCGGGTCTTCCCGGGGTTGTCGCAATGCCAGCACATCGGCGCTCCTCAAGTCGTCGAATCCGATCACCGGCACTGTGCACCGGGACACCGACAAAAACTCACGACCCGCGGTGGAGCGCAGCCGGTGAACGGTCCTTCGCTGGCTGATTTCGCGTCGAGATTCCCTTTCAGGGCAACACTTTTGCCTTGTTTGAAAAATTCGCCGAGGGAGTTCTGGGGCACGGGTCTCCCATGGGCATTGGGGACGCTCAACGACTCCCTTGCCACATCGGGAGCACCGAACGAGTCATCCGAGACGCCACCGCCTTGCTCCGTCGGGAATCCGGCGTATCCGGGGAGCCGGTTCTGTGTCGCGAAAGCCACTTTGCGGACGTCTCATGTCCCGAAGGTGGCTTTCGCGACACGGCCGTCGAGGGCTCGGAGTGTCCGACCGCCAAGGGAGCGAGTGGCGAGTCAAGAACCGTCCAGGTTCCTATGTCGCATTGGAAACCTGGACGGCCCGAGTGCACGAAGGCCCCCTTCCCTGCGCCTAAGGCAAGGAAGGGGGCCTTCAGGTATTCGAAAGTCGCGAATGGACCGTTCATGACTTCCGGGACTTGACACACCACTGTGCGGATGGTTCAAGATAGAGCGGCGACCACCGCGGACCCGAGTTCGGCGGTGGTGGACTTCCCGCCGAGGTCGGGGGTTTGCACGGCCCCTTCCTCGAGAACCTTTTCCACCGCCGCGCGTACGTCTTGTGCCGCAACGGTTTCCCCGAGATGGTCGAGCAGCATCGCCCCCGCCAGGATCTGCGCCACCGGATTCGCGATGCCCTGCCCTGCGATGTCGGGAGCGCTGCCGTGCACCGCCTCGAACATGGAAGGAAGCTCACCGGTCGGATTGATGTTGCCCGAAGGTGCCATTCCGAGCCCACCCGTCACGGCCGCCGCCAGGTCGCTCAGGATGTCGCCGAACAGATTCGAAGCCACCACGACGTCGAGCCGGTCCGGCGCCTGCACCATCCGCGCGGCGAGCGCGTCGACATGGCACTGCTCGGCGTGCACGTCCGGGTACTCCGCAGAGATTTCGGCGAAGATCTCGTCCCAGAAGGGCATCGAGTGAATGAGCCCGTTGGACTTGGTCGCCGAACAGACCCGTCCCGTGCGCGTCTTCGCCAGTTCGAAGGCGTAGCGGATGATCCGCTCCACACCGACCCGCGTGAACACGGATTCCTGTAAGACGAACTCGTTCCCCAGCCCACGATTGTGCCTGCCGCCGATCTCCGAGTACTCGCCCTCGGAGTTCTCCCGGACGATCACCATCTCCAGTTCGTCGGCGCCGCGGCCCGCCAGAGCCGACGTCGTCCCCGGCAGCAGCCGGACCGGCCGGAGGTTGACGTACTGGCTGAACGCGCGCCGGACCGGAATGAGGAGACCCCACAACGACACATGGTCCGGGACGCCGGGAAAGCCGACAGCACCGAGAAAGATCCCGTCGAAAGCGGAAAGCCGCTCGATCCCGTCGGCGGGCATCATCGAGCCGGTTTTGGTGTACCGCTCACAACTCCAGTCGAACTCCGTCCAGGACAAGGAGAAGCCATGCGATGCCGCCGCGCGGTCGAGGACCTTGCGGGCCTCGACCGTCACGTCCACGCCGATACCGTCGCCGGGAATGCTCGCGATCCGATAGGAGGTCACAGGGCCACCGCGATGTACTTGGTCTCGAGGAACTCGTCGATGCCGAAGCTGCCGCCCTCACGGCCGAGCCCGGACTGCTTGATCCCGCCGAACGGTGCCGCCGGGTTCGAAACCAGCCCCTGGTTGAGTCCGATCATGCCGGCTTCCAACCGCTCCGAGACCCGCAACGCCCGTTTGAGATCGGAGGTGTACACATAGGACACGAGACCGAACTCGGTGTCGTTCGCCGCCACGATGGCCTCGTCCTCGCTGTCGAAGGGAGTGATCGGGGCGACCGGACCGAAGATCTCTTCCGAAGCGAGCCTGGCGTCCTTGGGCACGTCGGTGAGCACCGTGGCCTGATAGAAGTTGCCCGGTCCGTCCACTGTAGACCCACCGGTGAGGACGCGCGCTCCTCGCTCGGTGGCGTCGGAGACCAGGCCGCTGACCTTCTCGACGGCGGCTTCGTCGATGAGGGGGCCGACGACGACGCCCTCCTCGGTACCGCGCCCCATCGGCAAGGCCTCCATGCGCTCGGTGAGGCGCCGGGAGAACTCGTCGACGATGCCTCGCTGGACATAGAAGCGGTTCGCGGCCGTGCAGGCCTCGCCGATGTTGCGCATCTTCGCGGTCATCGCGCCGTCGATCGCCGCGTCGAGGTCGGCGTCTTCGAAGACGAGGAAGGGGGCGTTGCCGCCGAGTTCCATCGAAGTGCGGAGCACCTTGTCCGCGCACTGTTCCAGCAGCTTCCGCCCGACGCCGGTCGAGCCCGTGAAGGACAGCTTCCGCGCACGGCCGTCGCGGATCAACGGCTCCATCACGCCGCCGGAGTCCGACGTCGTGAGCACGTTCAGCACACCTTCCGGCAGTCCCGCTTCGGCGAGGATCGCCGCGAGGGCCAACATCGAAAGGGGGGTCTGAGCAGCGGGTTTGATGACCATCGTGCAGCCTGCCGCGACCGCGGGCCCGATCTTGCGGGTGCCCATCGCCATGGGGAAGTTCCACGGCGTGATCAGCAGACACGGCCCGACGGGCTGCTTCGTCACGAGGAAGCGGCCCGACCCGTTGGGAGCGACGGCGTAACCACCGTCGATCCGGACGGCCTCCTCCGCGAACCAGCGGAAGAATTCGGCCGCGTAGGTGATCTCGCCCTTCGACTCCGCGAGCGGTTTACCCATCTCGAGGGTCATCAGCAGCGCGAGTTCGTCGGCGCGCTTGATCAGCAGTTCGTAGGCGCGGCGCAGGATCTCGCCACGTTCGCGCGGGGCGACGTTCGCCCAGTCGGCCTGGGCGGCGACGGCCGCGTCGAGCGCGCTGACACCGTCCGCCGGTGACGCGTCGGCCACCTCGCACAGGGCTTCACCCGTCGAGGGGTCGAGAACGGGGAAGGTCTTCCCGTCCGTGGCGGGCACCCACTTGCCGCCGATGAACAGTTCCTTGCCGACCGACGTGACCACGCCGGCCTCACTGATCGAGCTCATCCCAACGCTCCTCCATGTTGTCCCGAACGCCATGCTATGGATATTGTCAACAATCGACAACAGCTCAGCCGACCTAGGAGCGCAGCCCATGGCCCAGCTATCACCGCTGCTCAAGCAGGCAACGCCGGTCGTGGTCGACCACGGTGAAGGGGTTTACCTCTACGGCACCGATGGCAAACGTCACCTGGATTTCACCGCCGGTATCGGCGTGACCAGCACCGGCCACTGTCACCCGCACGTGGTGAGCGCGGCGCGGGAGCAGATCGGCAAACTCGTCCACGGGCAGTACACGACGGTCATGCACAAGCCGATGCTGGAGCTGACCGAGAAACTGGGCGGTGTCCTCCCGGAAGGTCTGGATTCCCTCTTCTACGCGAACTCGGGCAGCGAGGCGGTCGAGGCGGCGCTCCGGTTGTCGCGGCAGGCCACGAAACGGCCCAACGTCATCGTCTTCCAGGGCGGGTTCCACGGCCGGACCGTCGCGGCGGCGACGATGACGACGTCGGGCACCCGGTTCAGCGCCGGGATCTCGCCGCTCATGTCCGGCGTGCACGTCGCCCCCTTCCCGTACGCGTTCCACTACGGCTGGGACGAGGAGACGGCGACGAAGTTCGCCCTGCGCGAGCTCGACTACCTCTTCGCGACGGTCTGCGCGCCGAACGAAACGGCCGCGTTCTTCATCGAGCCGGTGCTCGGCGAGGGCGGGTACGTCCCGGCGAACACCGAGTTCCTGGCCGGTCTCCGGGAACGCGCCGACAAGCACGGGATCCTGCTGGTGATGGACGAGATCCAGACCGGTTTCGGCCGGACGGGCCGGTTCTGGGGACACGATCATTTCGGGGTACGCCCGGACATCGTGCTCATCGCGAAGGGCCTCGCGAGCGGGTTCCCGATCTCGGGTATCGCCGCGTCGGAGGAACTGATGGCGAAGGCGCTCCCCGGTTCCCAGGGCGGGACCTACGGCGGCAACGCGGTGGCCTGCGCGGCGGCGATCGCCACGCTCGAGGTGATCCAGCAGGAGGGCCTGGTCGAGAACGCCGCCGAACGAGGACGCCAGCTCCTGGAGGGTGTGCGGGTGATCGCGGACAAATCGCCGTCGATCGGCGACGTCCGCGGGCTGGGGCTGCTGGTCGGTTCCGAGTTCACCACGCCGGATGGCGAGCCGGACACGGCGAAGGCCCAGGCGGCCCAGAAAGCCGCGTCCTCCAACGGATTACTGCTGCTGACCTGCGGGGCGTACATGAACGTCGTCCGGATGGTGCCACCGCTGATCGTCGACTCCGCGCAGGTCGACGAAGCGCTGCGTATCTGGGGCGACGTGGTGGCGGGGGTCGAGTGATGGCCCGCTACATCACGATCACTCTCGACAAGCGCGGGGTGTCCTGCCGGGCCCGGCTGCTCGACGCCGAAGCCCCGCGGACCTGCCGCGCGGTCTGGGACGCGTTGCCGCAGAGCGGTTCGGCCTACCACGCGAAGTACGCGCGCAACGAGGTGTACACGCTCGTGCCGCCCTTCGCCGAACCGAAGCCGGGCCGCGAAAACCCCACGGTGACCCCGATTCCGGGGGATGTCGTGTACTTCGGGTTCGAGGCATGGGAGATCGGCAACCCTGCGTACGGCTACGACGACGGCAGTGAGGCGCACAGCGACCAGGGCGCGACGGACCTCGCGATCTTCTACGGCCGCAACAACCTGCTGATCAACGGCGACGCGGGCTGGGTGCCCGGCAACGTGTTCGCGACGATCGAAGAGGGACTGGCGGAAATGGCCGAAGCCGCCCAGGATCTCTGGCTGCGAGGTGTCGAGGGCGAGACGCTTTCTTTCGCACGCGCGTGAAACCCGTGGGCGGTGCGGGTTTCCACCCTCACCGCCCACGGGCCGGCACCCCACCCTGGCTTACTGTCGCGCTTCGGCGAGCCGGTATTCGACGCCGCCGACCTCTTCACCGCGCTGGTCGACCTGGGTCACGTGGACGGTGTACTGCCCGCCGGCCGCTTCGGCGCCGGCGGTGAAGCTCAGCTTGGCGCCCACCTGTTCGCCCGATTTGAAGGTCAGGCCGCTGATCCGGGCTCGCTGCGGGTTCACGATGGCCAACTCGGTCTCACCGACCCGTTCGACGCCCTCCCCCTTCGCGCCGGACGCCCGCCAGCGCGCGGCCAGGTCGGGGCCGAGGTCGATGGTGATCCGTCCCGGGCCGGTGAACGGCCTGCCCGGCTGGGTGAAGACGATGTCGCCGACCGCCGTGGGGTCCGGACCGTCCCAGCCGAACACGATCGGCCGGAACTCCGGGATCTTGATCTTGAACGGTACGGCGTTCACGTTGTGCCAGGCAATGTTGTTGTTGTTCCGGGCGTTCGCCGACGTGCTCAGGCCTTCGGTCGGCAGGTCGGTCGGCGAAAGCCACCGCGCCAGCAGGCAGAAGTGCGAACCGAGCGGCACCTTCCACGGGATGACGACCCGCTTGGTCCCGTAGGGCACGCTCACGTTGGTTGCCGAACCGATGTAGGTCCACTGGCTCGACCACTGGGCCACGGTGCCTTGTTTGGTGTAGTAGACCTGCAACGTGCCCTTCTCGAGCGCGTCGCCGTACGGGCCGGGATTGTTCAGGGTGACGTGGATGTAGGCGGTGGTCCCCTGCACGACCGGGTCGTCGCTGGCGCACAGTGTCCCTGGCGTGAAGCACACCCGGATGTCCGGACTGGAGTAGAGCGAACCGGCCGACGGTTCGAACCCGACGTCGGACGTGTTGTCGCGGATGAAGACATCGCTCCGGGCCTCCGGCGCGGCCTGTACCGCCGGTGCGACCCCCGCGAACAGCGTCGCGGCGGCCAAGACGGCCGACGCGAGCAGCGTCCGGCGGCGCCGCGGATTCCTGCTGATCATGTTCCCCTCCTTGCGCGAAACATTCGACCCGTTGACCGTCGGCCAGACCGGTTGTGGCCCGGTTGTCGAGATCGTGTGCCCTAATCGGCCGATTTCGGTGGGTCTTCGCCCGGATACGCTCACCGGGGTCACATGCCGGAGGGAGCGGGGTGCCCGGGCCAGGGGAATTACGGGTGCTGGGCCCGGTCGAAGCGATCGGCCCCACCGGGCGGGCGGAGTTGCACGGCGCCCGCCAGCGAGCCGTGCTCGGCGTCCTCGCCCTGCACGCGGGCTCGGTCGTCCCGATCCCCCGCCTGGTCGACGTGCTCTGGGGTGAAGATCCGCCGCGCACCGCGGTGAAGACCCTGCACAGTCACGTCGCCCGGATCCGGCAGGCCTTGGAGGACTGCGGTTTCCCGCCGGTCCTGCTCACCCGCAAACCGGGGTACGTCCTGGCGGTGGCACCGTCCTCTGTCGACGCTCTCCGGTTCGAAGAAGAACTTCGTGCCGCCAAGCGGAGCAATCCGGCTCAAGCGGTGGCGGCGTTGCGCGAGGTGTTGCGGCTCTGGCACGGCGAAGCCTTCGCGGACGCAGAACTCGACGGCTGGGGGCTGCACGAGGTCGAACGGCTCCAGGAATTACGGCTGTCCGCCTGGGAAGAGCTTTGGGCCGCCGAGCTCAGGCTCGGTGATCACGAGGAGGTCCTCCGAGAACTTCCGCGGCTCCGGGCCGAGCAGCCCTACCGCGAACGGCTCGCCGCGCTGCACATGCTCGCCCTGCATCGCTGCGGAAGGCATGCCGAGGCACTGGAGACCTTCCAGGCGGTACGCCGGGGGCTTGCCGACGAGTTCGGCGTCGACCCCGGCCCGGAACTGGTCGAACTGCATACGTCGATCCTGCGCCGGGCGCCCGAACTCGACGCGCCCGCACGGGGCACCGCGCCCGCGCAACTCCCCGCCCGCGTCGGGCACTTCACCGGGCGACAGCAGGAGCTCGCTTCGCTCGACAGTCTCCTCGATGAAGCCGAGCCGCCGGTCGTGGTCATCTCCGGGGCGGCGGGGATGGGTAAATCGGCGCTGGCCGTGCAGTGGGCGCATCGCATCGCGGACCGCTTCCCCGACGGGCAGCTCTTCCTCGACCTCGCCGGGCACGATCCGGCGGAAGCGGTCTCACCGGGCGAAGCCCTCGCCCATCTGTCGCGCGGGCTCGGCCTCCCCGACGACCGGTTGCCCGACGCGACGGCCGAACGCGCGGCGCTCTACCGCTCGTTGCTGCACGGGAAGCGTTGCGTGATCGTCGCCGACAACGCCGGCGGGGTCGATCAGGTCCTTCCTCTCGTCCCCGGCACGGCGAAGGCGATGTTGATCGTCACCAGCAGGCAGACCCTGGCCGCGCTCGGCAGCAGGCACGCCGTCCGGGTGTTCGCCCTCGACGCGCTGGCCGACCCGGAATCGATGACCCTGCTCACCCGGGTGCTGGGCGCCGACCGGGTCACGCGCGAAGCCGCACAGGCCGCGCGCCTGGCCAGACTGTGCGACGGGATGCCTCTGGCGCTGCGGATCGCCGCCGCCCGTCTGACCGGTGAGCCGGGCCGTCCGATCGCGGAGCTCACCGAGGAGCTCACCGGGGCAGGAAGACTGGAAACCCTTGCGGTACAAGGAGATTCACGAACGGTCAAAACCGTCCTGGCGAGCGCCTACCTGCCGCTGGACCAGGCGCCGGCTCGGCTGTTCCGGCTTTCCGGGGTGATCCCGGGGACGTCGTTCAGTTCGTTCCTCGGCAGCGCGCTGTGCGGGGTGCCCGCCGAAGCAGGCCGGGCCGCGGCCGCCGAGCTGTCCGCAGCGCACCTGATCACCCCGGCGGGCCCGGACCGCTATCGTCTCCACGATCTGATCCGCGAATTCGCCGTCGCCTGCGCCCGCGCCGACGAAACGACGTCGGGCCGCGCCGAGGCGGCGGACCGGCTGATCGACTGGTATCTGCACGTCGCCGCCGAAGCGAACCGGATCATCGACCCGAACCGCGATCTGGTGACTCCGGCGTTGCGCCACCAGCCACCCACCTCGCCGTTCCCGGCGGAAAGGCGTGCGGCGCTGGCGTTCCTGGGTGCCGAGCGCGCGAATCTGCTCCCTGTGGTGCGGTTCGCGCGCGAACACGGCCGCAACACCGCCGCCTGGCAGCTCACCTACCTGCTCACCAGTTTCTACGACACCATGGGCGGCTGGAACGAACGGATCGGGCTTTGCCGCGAAGGGGCCGCGGCGGCCGCCGAACTCGACGATCCGCTGGCGGAAGCGGAAATGCTGCGTGCGCTGGGCGCGGCCTACTTCATGACCCGCAGGCTGACGGACGCGCTCGAAACCAACGCCCGCGCGTTGAAGGCCGCCCGTACGGCGGGCGACCTGGAAGGCGAAGGGCACATCTACAACAACACCGCGAACGCCTACGCCGCGCTGCGCCGGTTCGACGAGGCGATCACCGCGTACCGGCTGGCGGTGGAGCGGTGCACCTCGGCGGGCAACCGGCTCGGGCGTGCCCTGTCCCAGCGCAACCTCGGCCACGCCTACATCCGCCGCGGCCAGCCGATGGACGGCCTCAGCCCGCTGACGGCCGCGCTGGAGACGTTCCGCGAACTCGGCAACGCCCGGCTGGAAGCGGCCACCCTGGACACGCTCGGCGAAGCCTACGAGGGGCTCGGCGATCACGACGTCGCGCTGGACCATCTCGGCAAGGCGCTGGCCGCGTCCAGGGCGATCGGAGACCGGTGGCAGGAGTGGGAGTCGCTGCTGCACGCCGGCCAGGTCCACCTCGCCCGCCGGGACTTCCGGGCCGCGCGGGCCGATTTCGACCAGGCGCTGCTGATCAGCCGCGACGTCGGCAACCGGCACAGCGAGGCGGCCGCGCTCGACCGGCTCGGCCGCGCCCACCTGGGGCTCGGCGATCTGGCCGCGGCGCGGGAGAACCTCGAACGCGGCCTCGCGGTCCGGGCGAGCGTCCCGGATCCGTACGAGGAAGCGCACCTGCACCGCGACCTCGGCGACCTGGAGGCGCGGTGCGGCGACACGGCCGCCGCGGCCGCCCACTGGGCTCGAGCGATCGAGCTGTACCGGCGGGCGAACGCGACGGCCGACGCCGACCTCGTCACCCGGCGGGGCTGATCACCACCGTCGAGGTCGCGTACACGAGCCTGCCCTGTGACGGCTCGAAGAACTCGACCCGCGCCTTCCCCGTTTGCCCGGGCACGATCGCGAGTTCGGCATAGCCCCTGGTCTCACCGCGCTGGAAGGTGACGACACCGTCCTTCACCGGCTCGTGGGCGGAGCCTTCGGTGCGGTAGCGGATCGTGAGCGGTCCGGAGAGCCACGGCCGGGAAAGCACGATCGGCACCTTGCAGGTGGTGGTGCCCAGCGCGAAGTTGGGCGGGATCGACCAGCAGATCTCGCCTTCCTGGGTGGTGGCCAGTGGCGCCGTCTTGACCTTGTCGTCGTCGGCCACCCAGGCGACGCCGACGCTGTGCCCGATCCGCACCCCTTTCTCGCCGTACAGGCGCAGGGAGAACATTTCGTCGTTCTCCACCAGGGAATCGGCACGGACCTTGACCGCGACCGTTTGCGCGTCCGCCCTACCTGCCCAGGTCAGCGTGCCCGCACGCGGCAGGTAGTCGACGCTCTCCTTCGCGACGAACGCCGGATCGACCGGCGAGCCGTTGCCGTCGATCGTCCGGTATTCGACCGTGCCCTGCGGCGCGCAACCGCCGTCGGTGAGTGAAACGGTGAAGACAAGGGTGGTGTACCCGGCGCTCGTCCCCTCGGCCTGACTGACTCCACTGACGTTCGCCACGGGCACGGTGCAGCCCGCTTGCCCGCCTTCGGCCGCGGGTACCGCGAGCCCGAACGTGATCGCCAGCGCCACCCCCAGCGCCGCGATCCGTCTCATCCTGGATCCCATCGAGCGTCCACCCCTTCCGGCGGGCCGCCGCGGCCCGCTGCGACATGGGTAACCGAGCGAGGTTGTCAGGAGGTTGTGGCTTCCAGGGAAGCAAACATGAAAAGGATTCATGGCCATCCTCGCCCACGACGTACTACGCTTCGGTAACCAGGCAAAGAGGCGTGAGGAAGGGCAGTCGATGGGCGATGTTGCGGCACGGTTCGCCGAGATCGTCGGGGACACGAACTTGCTCTCGGGCGAGGCGATCCCCGAGGACTACGCACACGACGAGGCTTTGACCACCGCCGCGCAGCGGCCGGCCCACCTGGCGAAACCGGGAAGCGCCGAGGAGGTCGCGGAGCTGCTCAAGGCGGCGAGTGAACACGGCGTGCCCGTAACCGCGAGAGGGTCGGGCACGGGGCTTTCGGGTGGCGCGCGGCCACGCGAGGACGGCCTGGTGATCTCTTTCGAGCGAATGAACGCGGTACTGGAGATCGACACCGAAAACCACGTCGCCGTCGTCCAGCCCGGCGTGACACTGTCCGAATTGGACGAAAAGACCACGGAAGCCGGACTCGGCTACACCGTCTACCCCGGCGAGCTGAGCGCGAGCGTCGGCGGCAACGTCGGGACGAACGCGGGCGGCATGCGCGCGGTCAAGTACGGCGTCACTCGGCACAACGTCGTGGGCCTGCAGGCCGTGCTGCCGACCGGCGAGATCATCCGGACCGGCGGCAAGACCTCGAAGGTGTCAACCGGGTACGACCTGACCCAGCTGATCATCGGCTCCGAAGGCACCCTCGCGCTCGCGACCGAGGTCATCGTGAAGCTGTACCCGCGCCTCCCGCACGGCGCCACGGTGTTCGCCCCGTTCGAGACCTTCGACGAGGTGATGACGGTCGTCCCGAAGATCATCTCCAGCGGGCTGGCGCCGCACATCCTCGAGTACATCGACAATCTGACGCTCGCCGCGATCAGCTACAACGAGAAACTCAGCCTCGGCGTTCCGGACGCCATCCGTGACAAGGCGCAGGCGTATCTGGTGGTGGCGCTGGAAAATCGCGACAACGACCGGCTGCACGCCGACGTCGAAGAACTCGGCGGCCTGTTGGGTGACGTCGGCGCGATGGACGTGTACGTGCTGGAAGGCCCGTCGGCGCGCAAGCTGATCGAGGCACGCGAGAAGGCGTTCTGGACGGCCAAGGCGGCCGGTGCGGACGACGTCATCGACGTGGTCGTCCCACGGTCCGCCATGCCCGAGTTCCTGCGCAAGGCCAGGGAAATGGCGTTGTCGCGCGAGTCGGGCGCGCTCGGCTGCGGGCACGCCGGCGACGGCAACGTCCATCTGGCCATCTTCTGCAAGGACCCGGAGAAGCGGAAGCAGCTGCTGACGGACATCTTCGCGCTCGGCATGGAACTCGGCGGCGCGATCTCCGGCGAGCACGGCCTCGGCCGGGCCAAATCCGGCTACTTCCTCGATCTGGAGGACCCGGCGAAGATCGCGCTGATGCGCCGGATCAAGGAGAGCTTCGACCCGGCCGGGATCCTCAACCCCGGCGTTCTTTTCGCTGAGAGGGCTTGAAAAGTGAGTGAGATGAACGGCGCCCAGTCCCTGATCCGCACGCTCGTCGACAGCGGTGTCGACGTGTGCTTTTCGAATCCGGGCACCTCGGAGATGCACTTCGTGGCCGCCCTCGACTCCGTGCCCGAGATGCGCGGTGTGCTCGGTCTCTTCGAAGGCGTCGTCACCGGCGCCGCGGACGGATACGCCCGGATCGCCGACAAGCCGGCGGCCACGCTGCTGCACCTCGGCCCCGGTCTCGGCAACGGACTGGCGAACCTGCACAACGCGCGCCGCGCGCACACCCCGATCGTCAACGTGATCGGCGACCACGCGACCTACCACAAGCAGTACGACGCTCCGCTCGAATCGGACATCGAGGCCGTCGCCGGTTCGCTCGAAGGCTGGGTCCGCCGCTCCGGGCACACGAAGGACGTCGGTGCCGACGCCGCCGCGGCGGTCGCGGCATCCCAGGACGCCCCCGGCCAGGTGGCGACGCTGATCCTCCCCGCCGACGCGTCCTGGGGCGAGGGCGGCGAGACCTGCGCGCCCATCCCGCCGCGGATCCCGCAGGTCGTCGACGCGACGACGGTGAAGAACATCGCCGAGGTGCTGGCCAGTGGTGAACCGGTCGCGCTGCTCGTCGGCGGCAGCGGCTGTCGCGAGGCCGGGCTGCGCGCGACCAGCCGGATCGCGGCCGCGATCGGCGTGAAGGCGTTCGTCGAGACCTTCCCCGCCCGGCTCGAACGCGGCGAAGGCCTGCCGACGATCGAGCGGCTGGGTTACCTCGCCGAGCAGGTCGCGTACCAGCTCGACGGGATCAAGCACGTGATCGTCGCCGGGACGAAGGCGCCTGTGTCGTTCTTCGCCTACCCCGGTAAGGCGAGCAACCTGGTTCCCGAAGGCGCGCAGGTCCATGTCCTGGCCGAGGTCGCACAAGACGTGCAGCGAGCGCTGACCGACGTCGCCGATCTGGTCGCCGCCGAGACGGAGCCGGTGCTGCAGGAGGCCTCCCGGCCCGCGCTGCCGTCCGGGCCGTTGACGCCGCAGAACTGGGTCGAGGTGATCGGCGCACTGCTGCCGGAGCGCGCGATCATCGCGGACGAGGCGAACACCTCCGGTCTGCTGCTGCCCGCCGCGACCGCGGGCGCGCCGCGGCACGACGTGCTGACCTTGACCGGCGGTGCGATCGGCTACGGCATGCCCGTCGCGACCGGGGCGGCCGTCGCCGCGCCGGACCGGCCGGTGATCAACCTGCAGTCCGACGGCAGCGCGCTGTACACCATTTCGGCGTTGTGGACGCAGGCGCGGGAGAACCTCGACGTCACCACGGTCCTGCTGAACAACCGCGCGTACGCGATCCTCCGGCTGGAGTTGCAGCGGGTCGGCGCGGACGCCAACGGTCCCAAGGCGAACGAACTCCTCGACCTCTCCCGCCCGGACATGGACTTCGTCAAGATCGCCGAAGGCATGGGCGTCCCGGCGACCCGGGCGACGACGGCGGAGGAGCTGGCCGAGCAGTTCCAGCGCGCGCTCGCCGAACCGGGCCCGCACCTGATCGACGCCATCGTCCCGACGCTCTTCTGAGCGGAGCGTCCCTGCGTGCGATGGGTTCCTTCGTCGCACGCAGGGCGCTAGCCGGCCGAGGCGACCAGTGGTTCAGGCTGGCGTTGTTTCGGCACGAAAACGGTCAAGACGAGCCCCAGGAGCGCCGCACCGGCGGCGACCAGGAAGCTCAGCCGGAACCCCGTCGAGGACGGGACGGAAACCCCGCCGACGGTGATCGCCAGCGACGCGAGCATGGTCGCCATCACCGCGCTGGACGTCGATGTGCCGACTGAGCGCATCAGCGAGTTCAACCCGTTCGCGGACGCCGTCTCGGTGACCGGGACCGAGCCCATGATCAGCGCCGGCATGGCCGCGTAGGCGATGCCCACCCCGCCGCCGATGATGATCGACGCCGTGATCAGCTCGAAGGCGTTGTCCATCAACACGGTCGCGAAGGCGTATCCGGCCGCGATGGTGGTCGCGCCGACCATCAGCGTCGTACGTGGTCCGTAGCGCTCGATGAGCCGGGCCGAAACCGGCGACAGCATGAACATGACCAGGCCGTTCGGCGCGAGGCACAGCCCGGCCTGCACCATGGTCAGGCCTAGGCCGTAGCCGGTCGACGCGGGTGCCTGCAGCAACTGCGGGAACGACAACGCCATCGAGTACAGCGCGAACCCGATCATGATCGACGCGAGGTTGGTGAACAGCACCGGTCGTCGCGCGGAGACCCGCAGGTCCACGAGCGGATCACGCCGCCGCAGCTGGTAGGCGCCCCAGACCAGCAGGATCACCACCGCACTCCCCGCGAAGACGAGGGTGCGGCCGCTGCCCCAGCCCCATTCCCCGCCCTTGACGATCGGCAACAGCAGGCAGACCAGTCCGATCGTCAGCCCCAGCGCGCCGAGGTAGTCGAACGGTGCCGGCGTCTTCACCGGTGACTCCGGCACCACGAACAGGATCAGCAGGCCACAGACGAGCCCGAGCCCCGCCGACGCCCAGAAGAGGACGTGCCAGTCGGCGTTCTGCGCGACGAGCGCCGATACCGGGAGCCCGATGGCACCGCCGACACCGAGTGTCGAACTCATCACCGAGATCGCGGCACCGACCCGTTCCGGCGCGAGTTCGTCGCGCATGATGCTGATGCCCAGCGGGATCGCGCCCATGGCGCAGCCCTGCAGCCCTCGCCCGAGGACCATCAGCGCGAGCGAACTGGTCAGCGCGGAGACCACCGACCCGGCGACCAGGAAACCCAGGCTGATCAGCAGCAACCGGCGCTTGCCGTAAAGGTCACCGAGCCTGCCGCTCACCGGCATCACCACGGCTCCGGCGATCAGGGTCGCCGTCACCACCCACGACGCGTCCGATGGGGTCGCGTTGAGCAGCCGGGGAAACGCGGGAATGAGCGGGACGACGAGCGTCTGCATGAACGAGGCCACCAGACCGCAGGTGGCGAGCACGACAACGAAGATCCGGGGCGAAGGTGCCCGTCCGACCGGTTTCACCCTGCGCATCCCATGATCCGACCTTACACAGCACCACCCTTCTCAGTGAACGGTTGACCGACGGGATCACAGCCAGGCGCCAACCAGCATGGCCGGAACAGGTACCGCGGCGATACTGGCTGTGGATATAGGAACCCTCCTTGCAGAGGGCGGTCGCTCCGCCGGCCCCGCCAGGTCCGGCCGACGGCCGATGGACACAGACACCGTCGGTATTGCGGTAGTAGTCGCGTCCACACTCCGCCGGGTTCGGCGCCTTCGCAGCCCGTGTGGTCTTCGGAGGCGTTTTCGCCGGTTTGGGCTCGACCTGCTTCGGCGCCTCGACCGCGGCCGTCGTCGGCACGAACCACTGAGGTGCCGGTTGACGCCGGCGTCATTGCCACCGAGCTGCAGTGCGGCGTGACCCGCCCAGTGCCAAGCCGGCTTCGTTGTTCTCCCCTGCACAACGGCCTCCCCAGCACCTGGTAGTGCCGCGTAGCCGGGAGATCGTCCGCCGTTGTTACGGAGAGGCGGACTAGTCGACCATCGAGCCGCAACTGATGTTCAACGCCGTCGCCGTCATGCTGCGCGCATGGTCCGACGCGGCGAAGGCGGCCACCCGGGCGACGTCTTCGAGCGACGCCGTCCGCTTGAGCATCGTCGCGTCGACCATGTCGCGGATGGCGTCGTCGAGCCCGGCACCCGCCGGAATCGTCTCCGGGATACCGCCGGTGCGCAGGGTCACGACACGGATGCCCTGCGGCCCGAGTTCGCACGCCAGCCCGCGCCGCAACGCCTCCATCGCGCTGAACGCGACCTGCAACCCGCCGAGGTGGTACCCAGGCAGTGGATCACCGTCGCCACCGAACATCAGGATCACTCCGGCCCCCTGCCCGATCATGTGCCGGGCAGCGGCCCGCGCGGTGAGGAAGTTCGTCCGCACCGCCGTCCGGACCGGGCTTTCGAGGTCCTCCAACGACATCTCGACCAGCGGAGTGCCCTGGACGTCGTTGTGCGTGATCACGTTCATCGAGATGTCGACACTTCCCGCCGTGGAAGCCACCGAAGCGGCATGCTCGTCGATGGCGGTTTCGTCGAGCGCGTCGAATTCGGCTGTTTCGGCTTTCCCGCCCGCTGCCCGGATTTCGTCGGCCAGCACGTCGAGTTTCTTCAAGGTGCGACCGGTGAGGTGTACGGTCGCGCCCTCCCTGGCGAACCCGCGGGCCACCGCGCCGCCGATTCCGCCGGCGGCCCCGTAGATGATCGCGTTTCTGCCTTCGAGCAACATCTGTTCCTCCTACTTGCCATCCATGGTGAGGAGTCCTTCGGGTGTTCCCTCCAGGTGGACGTCGACCCACAACGGTCGCCACGAGTCGAGCTCGTGGAACCTGCGCAGCTCGGCCAAACCGCTGAGCCAGCCCATCCACATGCCGTACGGCGGCTTCTCGTCCGAGAATCCACTTTGGACGAAGGTCAGCTTCGTACCGCCATCGGAGTCTTCGAGTTCCCATGACGCCACGACGCCGTCCTGGTACGCGAGTGACATCTTGGAGCCTGGCACCAGGTCGACGATCCTCGCCGGGTCCGGGTCCATTTCCAGTGACCCCATCGCCCAGTGGCCACCGACCTGAGGCTCCGCGTCGATACGGGCACCGAACCAGCGCGTGAACACCTCGGGGTCGGCGATCGAGGAATAGACCTCCCCTCGGGGCGCGTCGATCCGCACTTCTTCGCTCATCAACGGGGAAGTGAGGTCGCAGCGGGCGGTGAGCCGCCGGCCTTCGACGTGATCGGCCAGGTTCGCGATCGACAGCGCCCAGTACGTGTACAGCATGCCGAGTGACGAACCCGGGTCCGCGAGCATCGCGGCGTAATCCGGCAGACCGCTCTGACTGAACGACAAGGACGTCGCGTCCCCGTCTTCCGCCAGCGCGATCTCGACGACGGTCTCCACTCCGCCGAGGGGCCAGGCGAACCGCAGGACATGGTCCTCGGCCAGCAACAGGCGCTGGCGTGGACGATCGCCTTCCGGTGTGTAGCGGCCCCAGAACTCGTACCGGGACGGCAGGTCGACTTCCGCGTATTCGGAAAGCCACTCGCGCAGTGCCCCGGGATCGGTCAGCGCGTGCCAGACCTCGTCGATCGGCGCGCGCAAGCGCACCTGGAACCTCGTCGGTTCAGTCACGGGCGTCTCCCTTCGGGTAACAGGCCACGACGAGCTTGAAGGCGTCGCCTTCCGCTCCGCCGTAGCGGGTGAACAGATCCTGCAAAGTCGTCTTCAGTTCGTCGAGGAACTCCTGGCGCCGCTCCGGCTCGACCCGGATCTCGCCGGAGACACCGATCGACGGCAGCTCCGGCGCGGCCCTGTCGAGCGCGGCGACGTCCGCCTGGACCTCTTCCATGAGGTCCACCAAGTACCCCAGGCTCAGCTCGTCGCGCGCCGCCCGCGGGCCGAGCCGTCCCACCAGCCCCGGCGACAACCAATACGAACGGGCGGTCGCCTGGTACACACCCTCACTGACGGCGCGCACCTTCCGCTCCGACACCTGCTTCACGAGACCGGCTTCGACCAGTCGCTTCACGTGGTAGTAGACCCGCTGCGGCGTCTGATCCAGCACCGCCGCCACCTCGGTGCAGGATCGCGGCTCCGCCAGCTGCCGCAGAACGTCCACCCGCTGCGGTTTCAGCAGCGCCTCCGCCTGCTCCAGCCGATCGAGGTACTCCACATCCTTCACGGCGACACACCCTTGATCACAAAAATCAGTTTGAACGTAAAAATCCATTTTGTCAATCAGCCCGGATCGCGCTACTCTCGTCGTGTGGCGATCCTGCGGCGGTACGCGGCGGAAATCGCGGTCACCGTGGCGGTGATCGCGGGTTCCGTCGTGGCCTCGCTCGGGGACGGCGCGGAAGCACCGCGAAACGCGGTCATCGGCTGGGTCTGCGTGATACTCGCCTGCGCGGCACTGTTCCTGCGCCGCCGGTATCCGCTCCCCGTCGCGATCTTCACCGCGGCCTGCTGCGCGATCTACTACCCGCAGACCGATCCGGACGGGTTCGTCCTGCTCGCGTTCGCCTTCGCGTTGTACAACACCGCCTCGACCGGGCGGATACGGAGCGCGGCGGTCGTCGCGGCGGTCTCGATGGGCGGCGTCGCGATCGGCGAAGCGGGGGCCGGCGCGTCACGGCAGGTGGACAATTTCGCGTTCCTGCTGATGGCGGGCTGGTTCATCGCGCTGGTCGCGGTCGGCGCGGTGACGTACTACCGCCGCGAAGCCGAACGCACCAAGGAGACCGAGGCACGACGAAGGGCCACGGACGAGCGGCTCCGGATCGCGCGTGAACTGCACGACGTCCTCGGCCACAATCTGGCGCTCATCAACGTCCAGGCGGGCGCGGCCCTGCACGGCAAGGATCCGGCGAAATCCGAGGAGGCACTGACCACGATCAAGCAGACCAGCAAGGAGGCGTTGCGCGAACTCCGCGCCACGCTGGGCATGCTGCGGCAGGCGGACACCCCCAGCCTGGCCAGGGTCGCCGAGCTCGCCGAGTCGGCCGGCGCGCACGGGCTGACCGTCCGGACCGAGATCGACGGCACGGCCACGGAACTGCCGCCCGACGTCGAACACGCCGCCTTCCGTGTCGTCCAGGAGGCGCTGACCAACGTCGCGCGCCACGCCGCCGCGAACACCGTCGTGGTGCGGATCGGCTACACGCCCCATGATGTGTCCGTGCAGATCGACGACGACGGCCGGGGCGGCACGGCGAAACCCGGCAACGGGATCCGCGGTATGACCGAACGAGCCGAGGCACTCGGCGGCGAACTCGTCGCGGCCGCGCGCGAAGGCGGCGGATTCCGGGTGCGCGCCCGTCTTCCCCTGCGGGTGAAGAAATGATCCGGGTCCTGCTCGTCGACGACCAGCGGCTGGTACGTGCCGGATTCAAGTCCATCTTGGACGGTGAAGAGGACATCACCGTGGTCGCCGAAGCGGCCGACGGCCGCGAATCCCTCCAAGCCGCGCACGATCACAGACCCGACGTCGTCCTGATGGACATCAGGATGCCCGGGATGGACGGGCTCACCGCGACCCGGCATCTGCTCGAAGACCCCACGCTGACCGGGATCAAGGTCGTCATCCTCACCACCTTCGACCTGGACGAGGACGTCTACGGCGCGTTGCGGGCGGGCGCCAGCGGGTTCCTGGTCAAGGACACCGAACCGGAGGAACTGATCCATGGCGTCCGCGTGGTCGCCAGGGGCGACGCGCTGCTCGCGCCGTCGATCACCCGCCGCCTGATCTCCGAATTCGCCTGCCGGGTGGACCGGCCCGCCCCCTCGCCCACCCTGAACCGGCTCACCGAACGGGAACGCGAGGTGATGAGCCTGGTCGCGACCGGCCTGTCCAACGACGAGATCGCGAAACAACTCGTGCTCAGCCCGGCGACGGCGAAGACGCACGTCAGCCGGATCATGACCAAAGTGGACGTCCGTGATCGCGCTCAGCTCGTCGTGCTCGCCTACGAATCGGGCATGGTCACCCCTCGCTGGTTGACCCCGTGACCACAACCCCGGTAGTACGGGAGGCGCCTTAGGGGTACCCAGAAGTTGCGGCCCGAGTGCCCGCCGCGGCCCGACGATATGCGGCCCCGGAAAGCCGATGCTTTCCGCCATGGACACCATCACCCTTTCCCCGAGACAGCCGCCTGGGGGCGCGCTCTCGAAGCTGGCGGGCTGGTCGCAGCGTCATCGCTGGCTGGCCGTTTCGTTCTGGCTGCTCACCCTCGTCGGTGTCACGCTGGGCTCACAGCTGGCTGGCAGCGCGTACCACGACGACCATTCCCTGCCGGGCACGGAATCCCAGCAGATCATGGACCTGTTCAAAGCGCAGGCCCCCGCGCAGACCGGCGCGACGGCCGAAATCGTCTTCAAGACCGAGGGCGGCCTCGCGACCGCGCGCGGACCGATCGACACGATGCTCGCCGAGGTGCGGAACCAGCCGCACGTGAAGTCCGTGACGAATCCTTTCGACACCCCGACGGCCATCTCGCGTGAGGGCACGATCGGTTACGCCGCGGTCGCCTTCGACCTCGAGTCGGAAGATCTGCCGTACGACGACGTCGTGCGCGTCGTCGACACCGCGAAGAAGGCGGAATCGGCCGGGCTCCAGGTCGAACTCGGCGGCGACCCGATCAAGCGGATCGGCGGGGGCGGCGGCCCGTCGGAAGGCGTCGGGTTGCTGGCCGCGCTCGTGGTCCTCGTCTTCCTGTTCCGCTCGATCCTCGCCGCCGGGCTCCCGGTGATCACGGCGATCTTCGCCGTCGGCAGCACTCTCGGCGTGATCGTGCTCGTCAGCAGGTTCGTCGACATCGCGAGCTACACGGCACCACTGATGATACTGGTCGGGTTCGGCGTCGGCGTGGACTACGCGCTGCTCATCTTTTCCCGCTATCGCGGCGAAATCCTGGCCGGTCTCGACCGCGAGCAGGCAGTCCGGCGGGCGCTGGACACCGCGGGCCGCTCGGTGCTGTTCGCCGGCGGGACGGTGATCATCGCGCTGCTCGGCCTGCTCGCGCTCGGCCTCGGTTCGCTGCGCGGGGTCGCCCTCGCCGTGGCATTGACCGTGCTCGTGACGATGCTCGCGTCGATCACCCTGCTCCCCGCCTTGCTCTCGCTTTTCGGGCGCCGTCTGGAAAAGGGCATCCGCAAGCACGCCGCGAAACGCGAGCACGGCAAGGCGTGGGGCAAGCTCGGGGACGCGGTACAACGACGCCCGATGGTGCCGCTCGCGATCGGGCTGCTCGTCCTTGTCGGGCTCTCCTTGCCCGCGCTCGGCATGCGCCTCGGATTCGCCGACTCGGGCACGGATCCGGAGACCTCGACCACCCGGCAGGCCTACGACCTGATGGCGGAGGGTTTCGGCCCCGGATTCAGCGAGCCGTTGATCGTGGTCACCGAGAACGGCGATGGTGCCGCGCTGCAACGGAAACTCGAAGCCACCCCAGGGATCGCGGAGGTGACACCGCCGATGGGGCGGGGCGTCACGACGGTTCTCGCCTTCCCCGCGTCTTCACCGCAGGACGAGGCGACCGCCGAGCTGGTGGAACGGTTGCGGACGGAGGTGTTGCCGGGACTGCCTGGCAAGTACCTGGTCGGCGGGAGTGTCGCGGCCGCGGTCGATTTCGCGGACGCGGTCGGCGACCGGTTGCCGCTGTTCGTGCTGGTGGTCGTCGGGCTGTCGGCGTTGCTGCTGATGGTCGTGTTCCGCTCGATCCTGATCCCGCTCAAAGCGGCCTTGCTGAACCTGCTGAGCATCGGCGCCGCGCTCGGGGTGATGACCGCGGTGTTCGGCGACGGCCTGTTCGGAGCACAGCAAGGACCGATCGAAGCGTTCGTGCCGGTGCTGATCTTCGCGATCGTGTTCGGGCTTTCCATGGACTACGAGGTCTTCCTCGTTTCCCGGATGCACGAAGAATGGCGGCGCACCGGCGACGCGCGCCATGCCGTCCGAGAAGGACTCGCCTCCACCGGCGGCGTGATCACGGCCGCGGCGGTGATCATGATCCTCGTGTTCGGCGCGTTCCTGCTCAACCCCGACCGGATGCTGGCGCAGTTCGGTCTCGGGCTGGCGGTCGCGGTGCTGGTGGACGCGTTCGTGATCCGGTGTCTCGTGGTTCCCGCGGTGATGCGGTTGCTCGGGGAACGCGCCTGGTGGCTGCCGCGCCAGCTGGACCGGCGGATGCCGCACGTGGCGCTGGAACCGTCGGCTCGCTAGCCCCCGAACGACAGGAAAGGCCCCTTCATGGCGAAATTTGCCATGAAGGGGCCTTTCACGTCACGCGCTTATTCGTAGATCTCGCCCTTCGCGGCCTTCTCGACCAGCGAAGCGGGCGGGGTGAAGTGGTCGCCGTAGCGCTCCGCCAGCTCCCGAGCCCGGTCGACGAAGCCCTGCAGGCCACCCTCGTACTGGTTGATGTACTGGATGACACCACCGGTCCACGCCGGGAAACCGATACCGAAGATCGAGCCGATGTTGGCGTCGGCGACGGTGGTGAGCACGCCCTCGTCGAAGCACTTCACGGTCTCGAGCGCCTCGGCGAACAGCATGCGCTCCTTGAGGTCCTCGAAGGGAACCTCGGCGGTGCCCGACTTGAACGCGTCGCGCAGGCCCGGCCAGAGACCGGCCCGCTTGCCCGACTCGTCGTAGTCGTAGAAGCCCGAGCCGGTGGAACGGCCCTTGCGGTCGAACTCCTCCACCATCCGGTCGATGACGCCCTCGGACGCGTGCGCGTTCCAGGTGCCACCGGCGGCCTCGATCGCTTCGCGGGTCTCCTTGCGGATCTTGCGCGGAAGCGTCAGGGTCAGCTCGTCCATCAGCTGCAGCGGCGGGGCCGGGTACCCGGCCTGCGCACCGGCCTGCTCGATCGACGCCGGCTCGACACCCTCGCCCAGCGCGGCCACTGCCTCGTTGAGGAACGTGCCGATGACGCGCGAGGTGAAGAAGCCGCGGCTGTCGTTGACGACGATCGGGGTCTTCTTGATCTGCAGCGTGTAGTCGAAGACCTTCGCCAGCGTGGCGGGCGAAGTCTTCTCGCCGCAGATGATCTCGACCAGCGGCATCTTGTCGACCGGCGAGAAGAAGTGGATCCCGATGAAGTCCTCGGTCCGCTGGACACCCTCGGCGAGCGCGGTGATCGGCAGTGTGGAGGTGTTGGAACCGAGCACGGCGTCGGGGTTGACGATGCCCTCGATCTCCTGGAACACCTTGTGCTTCAGCTCGACGCTCTCGAAGACGGCCTCGATCACGAAGTCGACGCCGGCGAAGTCCTCCGCCTTGTCGGTCGGCTTGATCTTGGCGAGCAGCGCGTCGGACTTCTCCTGCGTGGTCTTGCCGCGGGAGAGCGCCTTCTCCTCCAGCTTGACCGCGTAGCCCTTGCCCTTTTCGGCGCCTTCGAGGGTGACGTCCTTGAGCACGACGTCGATGCCGGCCTTCGCCGAGACGTACGCGATCGCGGCACCCATCATGCCCGCACCGACGACGCCGACCTTCTTGGCGGTGTACTTCTCGAAGCCGTCCGGACGCGAGCCGCCGGAGTTGATGCTCTGCAGGTCGAAGAAGAACGCCTTCGTCATGTTCTTCGAGACCTGGCCGGTGGCGAGGCTGACGAAGTAGCGGGTCTCGACGGTGATCGCGGTGTCGAAGTCGACCTGCGACCCCTCGATGGCCGCGGCCAGGATCGCCCGCGGGGCGGGCATGTTCGCACCCTTGATCTGCTTGCGCAGGTTCGCCGGGAACGCGGGCAGGTTCGCCGCGAAGCTCGGGTTCGACGGGGTGCCGCCCGGGATCTTGTAGCCCTTGACGTCCCACGGCTGCACGCCGGCTTCGGGGTTGGCCTTGATCCACGCCTTCGCGGCCGGGACCAGCTCCTCGACGGTGCCGACGAGCTCGTGCACGAGGCCGAGTTCCTTCGCCTTGGCCGGGCGGTGACGCTGGCCCTGCAGCAGCACGTTCAGCAGCGCGCTCTGGATGCCCAGCAGGCGCACGGTGCGGACGATGCCACCGCCGCCGGGGAGCAGGCCGAGGGTGACCTCGGGGAGGCCGATCTGGCTGCCCTTGACGTCGGCCGCGATGCGGTGGTGCGTCGCGAGCGCGAGTTCGAGGCCGCCACCGAGCGCGGCGCCGTTGATGGCGGCCACGACCGGCTTGCCCAGCTGCTCGAGCCGTCGCATCTGGCCCTTCATCAGGCCGCTGCTCTCGGTGATCTCGGCCGCGTTCTCCGGCTTGGCCTGGATCAGGTCGTTCAGGTCGCCGCCGGCGAAGAAGGTCTTCTTGGCCGAGGTGAGGACGACACCCGTGATGCTGTCCTTTTCCGCCTCCAGACGGTCGACGACGACGCCGAGCGACTCGCGGAAGTCGGCGTTCATCGTGTTGGCGGACTGCTTCGGGTCGTCCAGGGTGAGCACGACGATGCCGTCGGCGTCCTGCTCCCAGCGGATGGTCTTCGCTTCAGTCATTGTCTCTTCCTCAGACCCGCTCGATGATGGTCGCGACGCCCATGCCGCCGCCGATGCACAGGGTGACCAGGGCGCGGCGCGCCTGACGGCGCTCCAGCTCGTCGACGACGGTGCCGACCAGCATCGCGCCGGTGGCGCCCAGCGGGTGCCCCATCGCGATGGCGCCGCCGTTGACGTTGACCTTCTCCTCGTCGAGGTGCAGGTCCTTGATCCACTTGAGGACGACCGAGGCGAAGGCCTCGTTCAGCTCCCACAGGTCGATGTCGTCCGGGGTGAGACCGGCGATCTTGAGGACCTTCTCGGTGGCCGGGGTCGGGCCGGTGAGCATGATCGTGGGCTCGGAGCCGACGGTCGCGGTCGCCACGATGCGGGCGCGCGGGGTCAGGCCGAAGTCCTTGCCGATCTGCTCGTTGCCGACCAGCACCACCGCGGCGCCGTCGACGATGCCGGACGAGTTGCCACCGGTGTGGACGTGGTCGATCTTCTCGACCGAGTGGTACTTCTGCAGCGCGACGGCGTCGAAGCCGCCCAGCTCACCGATGCCGGCGAAGGCGGGCTTGAGCTTGCCGAGGCCCTCGATGGTGCTACCCGGGCGACGGTGCTCGTCGTGGTCGAGGATCGTGACGCCGTTGATGTCCTTCACCGGGACGACGGACTTCGCGAAGTAGCCGCCGGACCAGGCCGCTTCGGCCCGTTCCTGCGAACGCACGGCCCACGCGTCGACGTCCTCGCGGGAGAAGCCCTCGATGGTCGCGATCAGGTCGGCGCCGGTGCCCTGCGGGACGATGTAGTTGTCGTACGCGGTGGCCGGGTCCATGAACAGCGCGCCGCCGTCGGAGCCCATCGGCACGCGCGACATCGACTCGACACCGCCGGCGATGATCAGCTGGTCCCAGCCGGAACGCACCTTCTGGGCGGCGGTGTTGGTGGCTTCGAGGCCGGAGGCGCAGAAGCGGTTCAGCTGGACGCCGGCGACCGACTCGGGAAGACCCGCGTTCAGCGCGGCGGTGCGCGCGATCACGGCGCCCTGCTCGCCGACCGGGGACACGACGCCGAGGACGATGTCGTCGATCACGGCGGGGTCGAGGTTCGGGTGCCGGACCTTCAGTTCTTCGATGAGGCCGACCACGAGATCGACCGGCTTGGTGCCGTGGAGGGCACCGCCCTTGTTCTTGCCGCGAGGCGTACGGATCGCCTCGTAGATGTAGGCCTCGCTACTCACAGAAAAACTCCTCCGCGTACGGCGCTGTATCAGGATGAAACGTACCGGCCAGTAGTCATGCTAATGCCGATTAACATAAACCGCGATAACCCCATGGTGTCAATGGGTTGCGATGCACGCAACCGGCGCTATCGTGGGTTCACCTATGGATCACCCGACCGAGCGTTCGACCCGACCGCGCGACCGCAAGGCCCAGCTGGCAGGCCTCGCCGCGGAGCTGTTTCGCGCCCGCGGGTTCCACGGTGTCGGCATCAACGACATCGCCGCCGCGGCCGGGATCACCGGGCCCGCGCTGTACCGGCATTTCGCGGACAAGCAGGCCGTGCTGTCCTACGTCGTGCTCTCCGGCATCGACGACATGGAGGCGGCCACCACCGAGACGCTCGCCGACGGTCTCCCCGTTCCCGCCCAGGTCAACGCCCTCTTGGGCACCCTCGCCGCGCAGGCGGTGGAACGGCGTGAGGTCGCCGCGCTGTGGCGCTGGGAGGGCAGGCATCTGCCCCGGGAGGAACGGCGCGAGATCCGCCGCCGGTCGGGTGCGGTGCTCGAAGCGTGGTCCAAGGCGCTTCGCGCGTTACGCCCGGAACTGACCGCCGACGACGCCGAGCTGCTGTGCTGGGCGGGGCTGAGCGTGTTCGGCAGCGTCTCCGTGCATCACACGTCCGTGGCGAAGAAACGCTTCGCGCAGATCCTGGTGCAACTGGCGGAGTCGGTGCTGCATGTCACACTTCCCGAGCCTTCGGAGCCGCCGGAGGAGACGCCGTCGCTCGCGCTCGGTGAACCGTCCCGCCGCGAGCAGATCCTCGCGGCCGCGACCGAACTGTTCGGGCGACGCGGCTTCCGTTCGGTGAGCATGGAGGAGATCGGCGCGGCCGCCGGGATCGCCGGGCCCAGCGTGTACCGGCATTTCCCCAGCAAGGCCGCGCTGATGGTGGCGATCGGGCATCGAGCTGCCGACCGGCTGGCACTCGCCGCGGAACGCGCGTTGCGGACCGGCGACGAACGCGACGCGCTGCGCAGGCTCGCGGCGTCCTACGTGCACACCTTGCTGCACACGCCCGAGCTGCTGGTGTCGTTCTCCGGCAGCCCCATGGAACTGCCGGAACGCGACAAGGCGGACCTGATCCGGCTCCAGCGGGACTACGTCGCGCGCTGGATCGCGCTGACTTCGGAAGTCCACCCGGAACTGAGCCTGCGCGAAGTGAAGATCACCGTGCACGCGGCGCTGACCATCGCGAACGACCTCGCGCGCACCCGGCGCGTCAACGGCCGCCCGAACTTCGAGGCCGAGCTGACCACGCTGACGCACGCCGTCCTGAAAGTCAGCTCTTAGCAAACTCGCGTGTCCCGCAAAGGCCCACGGTGCACGATATGCGCGTGCCCACGAAACGCGGCCTGCATCTGGTGACCAGGGAAGAAGACCACAAGGTCACCACGCTGGAGCTCTTCTTCGATCTGGTCTTCGTCTACGCCATCACCCAGACCACGCAGCTGATGGCCGATCACCTCACCCCACTCGGGATCGGGCAGGGCGTCGCGATGATCGCCGTGCTGTGGTGGTGCTGGTGCGCCTACGCCTGGCTGGCCAACACCCTGCACGTCGACCGCGGCATCGCCCAGCTGGCGATGTTCGCCGCGATGGGGACGATGTTCCTGGTCTCGCTGACCATCCCGGAGGCGTTCACCGACCTGCCCGGCGGCCTGTACGCGCCGCTGATGTTCGTCGGCTGCTACTTCCTCGTCCGGTTGCTGCACTTGACCGCGTACTTCGGCGCCGCGCGGACCGACCCCGAGCTGCGCAAGACCGTCATGAAGATGTTCGTCGGGCTGCTGCCGAGCGTCGCGCTGCTGACCGTCGCGGCCTTCTTCTCGGGCTGGGTGCAGCTCGGCATCTGGGCCGTCGCGCTGCTCGCCGACTACGTCAACGTCTTCCGGACCCGGTCGTCGGACTGGCGGCTGCACCAGCCCGGCCACTTCGCCGAGCGATTCGGGCTGATCGTGATCATCGCGCTCGGCGAATCGATCGTGGCGATCGGTATCGGGATCAGCTCGTACCCGATGTCCTGGCCGATCACGGTGGCCGCCGTCTTCGGGCTCACACTCGCCTCCGCGATGTGGTGGATGTACTTCGCGGTCGTCGCGCACGTCTCCGAGCACAACCTGAAGCGCGCCGAGGGCGTCGAGCGGGTTCGGATCGGGACGGACACGTACACGTTCCTGCACCTTCCGCTCATCGCCGGGATCGTGCTCGTGGCGCTCGGGCTGAAGAAGTCGCTGCTGTACGTGTCCGACACCGAGCACCACTCCCTCGCCGACGGTCTCCACGGGACGCCGATCTGGGCGCTCACCGGCGGGCTCGCGCTGTACCTGATCGCGTTGAGCGGACTGCGGCGACGGAACCTCGGCTCGTGGAACGTCCAGCGGCTGGTGCTCGCGGTGGTCTTGCTGGCGGCGACGCCGTTGCTGGAACTGGTGCCGGCGATCGTGCTGGTCGGCGTGGTGGCACTGGCGGCGGTGGCGCTGGTGCTGTTCGAGAGGCGCGAGCTGGTGCGGCGGCCGTTGGTGGTCGGGACGCCGTGAGCTGCGAGCTGCCGTTGCGAAAGCCACCTGGTCTCAATCGGTTGTTGCAAGTGGTGGCGGCTGATAGGAGATCCTCATGCCAGGACCGCGGTTGACGCGCGAGGAGCGGGACAAGATC
>NZ_JBVHDI010000019.1:72210-178730 GCF_055563465.1 Amycolatopsis sp. NPDC000009 | reverse complement strand
GCCTCAAAACCCACACCCACTACAACGAAAACACCGCCTGGGCCCACCACACCACCACCGCTTGACACACAAAACCCAGGGATGTCTTCACGGACTTCGGCAAGTGCGGGGCCGTGTGGGTCGAACGACCCACAGCGCGGTAACCGGAACCGCGTTAGCATCCCGTGCAGTGAATCGTTGACAACCCGTGGGGGTCACGGGTCTCACCTTCCCTGCTTGAAAGGTGTTCCTGTCATGCGCATTCGTTTCCTCCTGCCGATGCTCGCCCTGGTGGCCGGGCTCGGTACCGCGGTGGCCGCGCCGGCCGCCGCCGATCCTGGTCCGGTGACGGCGGGCGAGGTGTCCGTCGCCGACGCCTGTTACTCCTGGGGACGCACGTTGTCCCAGGGCGCGTCCGGTGAGGACGTCCGGCAACTGCAGATCCGGGTCGCCGGTTACCCCGGTTACGGGGGCGTTCTCGCCATCGACGGCCAGTTCGGCGCGGGCACCAAGGCCGCGGTCACCCGCTTCCAGCAGGCGTACGGGCTGGCCGCGGACGGTATCGCCGGATCGGCCACGTTCAGCAAGCTCTACGCGTTGCAGGACGACGACTGCACGCCGGTCAACTTCACCTACGCGGAGCTGAACCGGTGCAACTCCGACTGGTCGGGCGGCAACGTCTCAGCCGCGACGGCCAAGGCCAACGCACTGGTCTCGATGTGGAAGCTGCAGGCGATGCGGCATGCCATGGGCGACCGGCCGATCGACGTCAACGGCGGTTTCCGCAGCGTCGCCTGCAACAACGCCGTCGGCGGGGCGACCAACAGCCGTCACCTCTACGGCGACGCGGTCGACCTCGGGGCGGGCTCGCAGGGCTTCTGCGGGCTGGCCAGGCAGGCCCGCAACCACGGGTTCAGTGAGATCCTCGGCCCGGGCTACCCCGGGCACAACGATCACACCCACGTGGCACACCGGTCGACGCGGTTCTGGTCGGCCTCGTCCTGCGGGATCTGAGTCACTCCCAGCGCCACAGCGACGGCGGCCGTCCTCCCTTGGGGAGGGCGGCCGCGTGTTCGGTGGTGCGCCGTAAACCGGGGACCCGCTCCATGGTCCGGCCGAGGTTGGCCGGATAGGGGCGGTCCCCGGTCAGCGCTTCGGTGACGTCCAGCGCCTGCGCCGTCGTGAAGATCCGCCCCAGCAGCCCGGCGGTGAAGGCGACGTCCCGCCACAGCCGTTCGGCCAGCATCGGGCGGCAGTCCGCCACGATCCGGTCGTGGTCGAACGCCAGCGGCGGGACCTCGTCCAGCGGAGCCCACACCACGTTCCCCGGCTCGTCGAGCGCGGGATCCACCGTGGCCCACAAGGCGATCGAGAGCGTGGGACCGCGGGGATCACGGTTCGGCTCGTCGAAGGTGGCGAGCTGCCCCGTGGCCGACACGGCGTCCGGCGGGAGGCCGAGTTTCCCGGCCACCGCCCGGCTCGCCGCCTCCCTCAGCCGTTCCCCGAGCCCGAGCAGCACGCCGGGCAGCGCGAGTTCCCCCTCGAAGGGCTCGGCGGCTCGCGGCGCGATTCCCAGCAGCACTTTCCTGGTGCCGGGGGCGAACCGCACCACGAGCACGTCAACGGACACCGGCGTCGACTCGATCACGCGTTGATTGTCGACCTTGCCTCCGCGACGCGGTAACCGGCCCTGTCCGGCCCGTACCCGGCGACGGCCACCGGCAGCCGCTCGCCGAACCACTCCAGCGGATCCGGCAGGTCGACGGCGGGGGAGCCGTCCCCGGGTACGACCTTCAGCCCGGTCGCGTCGAGATGCGTCACCGCGAGCGCGTCCACGCCGTCGCAGGCCGCGATCGCGTAGTCGAGCAGGGCCGCGTCGAGATGACCTGCCCGCCACGCGCCCTGGAATTCCCCGGTTTCGTTGTGTGCCTCCGGAAAACGCGCGAGCACGGCGGCGGACTCGGTCGGCAGCGGACCCGCGCCGTGCCGGGTGAGGTAGGTCCGCGTGACGCCCAAGACGGTGTGCGGGCGCCCACCCAGGAGGGCGCGGGCGTTGTGCGGCGTGGTGGTGGACCAGGTCGTATGCGGATGGAATCCGTGGTGCTGGTCGAGGAGAGCCCCCTGCGCTCCCTCGAAGACAAGCCGCCCGGAATCCGCCAGCCGTCCCGTTTCGTCCCCGCCGGTGATCCGCACCGCGTCCGCGAAATCGCGGTACAACGCCACCAGTTCGTCCACGCCGTGCGGCGGCGTGGCGAGCGGCGCGTAGAACCGCGCGAGCGCGTCCAGCTTGCGCCGCAACACCGACGGGGTGGCGCAGTCGGCGACCGTGGGCGCTTCCCCCGGCGTCCCGATCACTTCCTGGTTTTCCACCACCTCGCCCGGCGCCGCCCCCGGCAGCAGCGAGTACCAGACGGTCTCGCCGATGCCCTTGCCGCACGAGCCGTGCCGGTTCGCGCCCCGGGCCTCCTCCCTGGCCCGGTTGGCGTGGATGTGGAACGGCGTCGTGAGCAGGGCCCGGCCGTCCACGCTCAGCAGCGAGAGCGGATTCCGGACGCCTGCCGCTTCGAGCCGCCGCGCTTCCGCCGCCAGCGCGAACGGCTCGACCAGCACGAACCGCGAGAGATGGGTGGGCACGCCGGCGAACGTGCCCGCCCCGAACTGGCTGAACGTGTGATGCCGCCCGTCCACGACGACGTTGTGCGCGGCCTGCGCGCCCCCGTTGAAGCGGACCACGGCGGTGGTGGGCCGGGCGGCGCAGAGCGCGTCGACCACCGCGCCCTTGCCTTCGTCGCCGAAGCCGAGCCCGACCACCACCACGTGACCGTCCAGGAGACTCATCGCAGCACCACGTCGCTCGGCCCGTCCGGCTCCGGCACCGCCGAGGTGACGACCGACTTGGTGCCCAGCTTCGCCAGCGCTTTGCCGACCGCCTTGCTTTCGGCGACCGAGCCGACGTCCGCGAGATCGGCGAGCGCCCGGTCGACGTCGACGACCCGTTCCTCCAGCCCGATGGTGGCCGCGATCAGTTCGCACACCGCGCCGGGATCGTCGAGCTTCAGGAAGTTCTGGCCGAGCAGACCGCTCCAGTGTTCGCCGATCTCCGGGTCGTTGTAGTACGACGACTGGTTCGGCAGCACGAAGTAGACGTGCCACTTGCGGGCCAGCTCCCGGTACACCGACGCCGGGTCGATGTCCTCCCGCACGTCGTCCCCGATCACGCGGCGGATGTGGCGCGCCTCCAGCGCGGGCTTGTTCAGCTCGTCGCCGATGACGAACAGATAGCCCTTGCGGCCGCGGTTCTGCCACGCGTCGGTCACGACGTGCCGCGCCATGAAGTACGCGGCCAGTTCGTAGGACTCGCTCTTCTGCCCGCCGCCACCGCCTTCGAGGAAGATCGTGCGCAGCTGCTCGTCCATCCGGTTGTCCGATTCGAACTGCCCGACCTGCAAGGGAACCCGGTCGCTGTCGGCGTCGCCGATCGCGCCGAACATCACCTGCGGGTCGGCCAGGTACCCCCGGCGCTTCAGCAGGCCGTGCAGTTTGCCGAGCTTGCCCTGCATGACCCGCGGCACCCGGCGCATCGAGCCGGTGACGTCGAACAGCACCGCGATCGGCGTCGAATCGGTGTGGTCGGCCGAATCCCGGCATTCCCGGACCGCGTTCAGCGGGTCGAGCGCGGGCGCGACCTTCCAGTCTTTCGCGGGCTTGGAGCGGAGATCGGCGGTGTAGCCGAAGTCGTCCTCGCCCTTGGCCTTCCGGAAGGTCTTCGCGGCGGCGTAGGCGTTGTCGTCCCAGTGTCCGTGTCCCATGGTCAGGCTCCTGTCTCGGGGATGGTGAAGGGTCGGAAGGTGCGGGGGCCGTAGAGGTCGTCGAGCAGCGCGTCGTATTCGTCGAGCAGATCGGCGGCGTCGGGCCGTTGTGCGGGGTTGTCCTGTGTGCACCACGTCGCGAACTCGCGCTGCCGGGTTTCGTCCGGTGCCAGGAGTTCCAGCATCATGCGGTGGAGCATGCGGACGTCGGTGGCGGCGGTCATCGGCAGTCCTTTGTGGACTTCCGGTGGGTAGTCGATGGAGTTGTCCGCCGCGAGCGGGAGGACGCCGTCCTCGACGGCGAAGGACCAGCCGACGACGACGATGCCGTGCCGCTCCGGATGGACGAGCACGTTGTCCGCGGTGAGGTGGCCGTGGACGACACCCGCGCGATGCGCGCCGGCCACCGCGCGCAGGAGACGACGGTGCATCCACGCGTAGTCGCGGCCGTCGAGCCCGCCGGGGAAGGCCTTCCCGGCATCGGCGAGGGTGACGAAACCGTCGACGAGCGGGTCGAGGACGCTGAACGCGCGGTCACCCCTGGCCACCGGACCCGAGGTGTCCAGCAGCCGTGGGTAGTAGGGGCGCAGCCAGCGGTGCCGTTCGGTGAAGCCGTCGAGCGTGCGCAATGCCGCCCACTCGGCGTGGATCAGCGGGTTGAGCGCCGGGTCGCGGACGAGTTTCACCAGATGCGGCCCGGTGGTCCGGTAGGTCGTCGCGACACTGCCCACCGCGTGCGGCGTGGTGAGGGTGTACGCCGACGTCGCCGTGGTGACCGTCTGGCGCCGGGCACGTTTCCACTCGTCGTGGAGCCGGTTGAGCGTGGCGGCGGCGCGATGGGCGCGCTCGTCGCCGGGGTTGCGGTCGGGGTGGAGTACGGCCGCCAGTTCGCGGTAGCGATGGCGCGCGAACAGAGCGGCCGCGTCGACCGTGTTCTCGACCATCGTCACGGCGTCTTCCCTGGTGAGCATAGTTTGAGTCTAGACGACTCTTACCTGGTGTGGCAAGAGGGTGGGTACAAATCCCGTGCCGCTCCGCCGCTCCGGCGAATAGCGTGAAAGGGCCGAACCGAAAGGATTTTCTTGTCAGGTGAACCGCGGAAACCCAGTGTTCCGTCCCGGCTGCTGCTGGCCGGGATCCCGTTCGTCTTCCTGTTGTGGGTCGCCGGGGGAGCGATCGGTGACCGCGTGCGTGAACTGGACACCGGCGAGGACGTCACGGTCGTCGCTGTCTCGGGATGCGTCGAGGAAGGGCCGCCGATGAGCGGCCGGTTTCCCTACTGCGAGGCCGGGTGGCGGTTCGACGACGGGCGCACCGGGCGCGGGAGGATCGACGGCGAAAGGGTCGCGGAGGGCGACAGGATCTTCGCCGGTGACGGATTCGCTTACCCGTCGAGGTCCAACCGGGTCCTGAGCCTGGCGATGGTCGCGCTGTGCGGCCTGGTCCTGCTGGGAATGCTGATCGGGCTCGGCGTCCTGTACCGGAAGGGCCGGACCGGGCGGCGTCGCGAGCGGTGACGCCGCCGGGTGGCTCAGCTCCGGGTGGCTTCGATCTGGCGCTCGTCCTCGGTCGAGCAGCTCGTCACCGGATCGTTCGGCCCGCTACCGCAGGTTCAGGGCCCGACCACCACGGGGCCGGGCCCCTGCGGTGACGCCGCCTCGGCGGGCGTCAGCTTGGCGAAATAGTCCGTGAGCACTCGAGTCGCTTCGGCGCAGTCGGCCTTCCCGCGGACGACGACCTTGTTCTTCGCGCCCTGGAACCCGGTGACCTCACCGCACGGCGTGCCGGCCAGAACCTGATCGGCCGCGGGGACGGGAGACGACGACGGCGCGGCGGCGGGAGCGGGATCCGCGCCGCAACCGCTCAGCAGGACGACGGCGAACGCGGCGGGGAGCACGGCGAGGCTCTTCATGGGCCCTTCTTCTCGAGGATGGTTCATTCGACGGGGACGACAGCGGCGAACACGTTCTGTTCGCCCTTGCTGCAACTGGTGCCGCCCTGTGCGGCGGGAGCACCGGAGACGCACAGCCAGCCGTCCACGGTCTCACTGACCGGTTCGTCCGAGCTCGCGGACTGACGTCCGGCGATCCTCTTGTGGAACGAACCGACGATCCCGGTCGCGTCCGCGCACGAGACCCCGGGGCCGTTGAGCACCTGCAGGGTCAGGCCGCTGGCCGCGGTGACCGTGCCGCACGAACCCTGAACCGGTTCAGCGGGTTTCGGCTGGGAAGTGGGAGGCGGGCCGGCGGAGCGGCTCGGCGCGGTCTGCGACGGGATGGGCGGCACCGACACACTGGACGCCGCGGTGGGAAGCGAGGGCGGCGAGGCCGACATCAAGGTGACAGGCGGTGGCGGATCTTCGCCCGAACAGGCGGCGAGCGTTCCGACGGCGGCACAGACGGCGCAGGCCGCGAACAGGCGCCGCCACGTTCCCGTGGTGGTCGAGGCGGGCAAGGCGATCCCTTCGTCGGCCGGTCGTGGCCGGCCCATTCTGACCCGGCCGGGCCCGATGTCGTGGCATTGAGCCACATTCGATTCGCGGGAGGTTATCGCGCCCGCGACGCCGCGCTACGCGAGGACCGCGCAAGCACTGTCCATTGTGGACGATTAACATGCCGTTCACAGCGTGACGACACCCTGTTGTCGTCGCGAACCGATCGGACGAATCCACGCCGGATCCGTTAACGCGCGGACCCGTTCTGCCGAAAACAAAGGTAGCGCTCCGGCGTGTCCCAGTCCCCGTCACGAAACCGTGAGAGTGATGAAGACCGACGAACAGACCGACCCCGCGTCACCCCAGGCCACCGCACCGGCGAGCGCGGAGCTGCCACCGACGGCACCGTGCACCGTCGTCTGGTGTGGTGGCCGCCCGTACGTCCTCGAAACCTCCGCCGGTCACAACCGCTGGATGGGCACCGACCACCGGGGCAGGCCCGTGGCGCTGACCAGCGCGGACCTGCAGCGTCGCGGCTGGACCCACACCCGGGCCAGCTGACGGGGGAGGATCTGCCGCCGCTGGCTAGGCTGAGCGGGTGAGTACGCCCCCCGAACCGAGCGTGACCAGCGAAGAGCCTTCCCTGCTGCGGCAGGCCCTGAACGTCCCCAACATGCTTTCGATCCTCCGGCTCGCCGGGGTGCCGGTCTTCCTGTGGCTGCTCCTCGGCCCGAAGGAGGACGGCTGGGCGCTCGCGCTGCTCGTGTTCAGCGCGCTCACCGACTGGCTCGACGGCAAACTCGCCCGCTGGCTCAACCAGATGTCGCGGCTCGGCCAGCTGCTCGACCCCGCCGCCGACCGGCTCTACATCCTCGCGACCCTCATCGCGTTCCTGATCCGCGACATCATCCCGTGGTGGCTGGTGGTCCCGCTGGTCGCCCGCGAGGCCGTCCTCGGCGTCTGCGTGCTGCTGCTGCGGCACCGCGGGTTCGCCCCTCCGGAGGTCACCTACATCGGCAAGGGTGCCACCTTCGTGCTGATGTACGCCTTCCCGTTCCTGCTGCTCACCCAGGGCGGTTCCGACATCGCCGCGATCGCCCGGCCGATCGGATACGCCTTCACGGCGTGGGGTGCGGTCCTGTACGTCTATTCGGGCGTGCTGTACATCGTCCAGACCGTGCGCGCCTTGCGGGAGGCGCCGGGCGCGTGACCCGGCGGGATGCGAAACTGCGCGCGTCGGTTTCGAGCGAGGGCACCAGAAAGGGGAGCGGCGTTGTCCACTCCAGAAGAACTGCGGTACACCGAGGAACACGAGTGGGTCTCCGTGCGCGACGGAGGGCTCGTGCGGGTGGGCATCACGGAGTACGCCCAGGACCAGCTCGGTGACGTGGTGTTCGTCGAACTGCCGGAGGTCGGCAAGCAGGTCGGTTCGGGCGACGCGTTCGGCGAGGTCGAGTCGACCAAGAGTGTTTCGGAGCTGTTCGCCCCGCTCGACGGCGAGGTGGTCGCGGTCAACGACGCGGTGACCGAGTCGCCCGAGCTGATCAACAGCGACCCCTACGGTGAAGGCTGGCTGATCGAGCTCCGTCTCGACGACGCCGGCTCGGTGGAATCCCTGCTGGAGGCCGAGGCCTACCAGGCGCTGATCAAGGAATAGCCGCAGGCCGCGGCCCTTCGGGAAGAGTAGGGGGAGCCGCGGGCCGGAGATTCGATCAGGCACGGTACGTTTGACCTCCACACGTTCTTGAGTAGTGGCAACACACATGCGTTAGGAGAGCTCAGGTGAGCACGAACGACGGGCCCGGCGTTCCCCCGGAGCAGTCTCCGGAGCGGACTTCTGTCTTCCGGGCCGACTTCCTGGCCGACGTCGAAGGCACCGAGGCTCCTCCGGCTGCCGAGGCCCCCGTCCAGGGTGTGGACGCGCTGCCCGCGGGTTCCGCGCTGCTGGTCGTCAAGCGGGGTCCGAACGCCGGTTCGCGCTTCCTGCTGGACCGCGACACCACCAGCGCGGGGCGGCACCCGGACAGCGACATCTTCCTCGACGACGTCACGGTCTCCCGGCGGCACGCCGAGTTCCGCCGTGAGGGCGGCGAGTTCGTCGTCATCGACGTCGGCAGCCTCAACGGCACCTACGTCAACCGCGAGCCGGTCGACCAGGCCGTCCTCGCCGGTGGCGACGAGGTGCAGATCGGCAAGTTCCGCCTGGTCTTCCTGACCGGCCCGGGTTCCGGGGGCCAGGGGGCGCGGTGACGGCGGCCGGGCGGCCTGATCGGGATGCGTCGCAGCGCGATGGGTTGAGCATCGGGGCCGTGCTGGCACAGCTGCGCGGCGACTTTCCCGATGTCACCATCTCCAAGATCCGGTTCCTCGAGGCGGAGGGTCTGGTCCAGCCGGGCCGGACCCCGTCGGGGTACCGGCAGTTCGCTCCGGCGGACGTGGAGCGGTTGCGGTTCGTCCTGTCCGCCCAGCGGGATCACTACCTCCCGCTGAAGGTCATCAAGGAACAGCTGGACGCGGCGGATCAGGGCGCCGCGCCCTCAGCGGAGATGCCGCGGCTGCCGCGGAAACTCGTGTCGCTCGACGCCCCCGGTGAGAACGGCGGACTGCCGTCCCCGGGGGACTTCGAGACCGATCGCGAGATCAGGCTGACCGAGGAAGATCTGCTCCGCCAGGCCGGCATCGACGCCGCCACCCTGGCTGAGCTGCGGCAATACGGTCTCGTCCGCCCGGGGGCGGCGGGGTTCTTCGACCCGGACGCGGTCCTCGTGGCGAAAACCGTGAAGGCGATGACCGAATTCGGTATAGAGCCGAGACATCTGCGTGCCTTCCGGGCCGCGGCCGACCGCGAGGTGGGCCTGCTGGAGCAGATCGTGACCCCGGTGTATCGGCATCGTGACGAGGACGCCCAGGCGAGGGGCGACGAAGTCGTCCGCGAGCTGGCCGCCTTGACCGTGGCGTTGCACACGCTCTTGGTGAAGGCCGGAATACGGGCCGTCACGGGCGGTTGAACGGCTTCGGGGGACCGGGAGCCGTTGTGCGGCCACTTGTCAATGCCTGAATGTTCGGCATCCTATGCCGTACCGTGAGAGTCGGGTTTGCCACGGGCGAACCGAGAATGTCGGAGACAGCGAGCACAGCGCTCGGAAGACGGGTAGCGTCGGGACTGCCGTCGCTTGGTCGTCGAGACAAGCGTTGCAGCCCGTGCGCACGAGAGGGAGGCGAAGCCCGATGAGCGAGATGCGCGTCGTCGGCGTGCGGGTGGAGCTACCCGCGAATCAGCCGATCTTGTTGCTGCGGGAAACCGAAGGCGAGCGTTACCTGCCGATCTGGATCGGCTCGGTCGAGGCCACCGCCATCGCCTTGGAGCAGCAGGGAGTCCGCCCGGCCCGTCCGCTCACCCATGACCTGCTCAAGGAGGTCATCGGAGCGTTGGGCCGTGAGCTGGAGCAGGTCGTGATCACCGATCTGAAGGAAGGCACGTTCTTCGCGGAGCTGGTCTTCGACGGGGACATCCGGGTTTCGGCGCGACCGAGCGATTCGGTGGCGCTGGCGCTGCGGGTGGGCGTGCCCATCCACGCCGTGGACGCGGTGCTCGAGGAAGCGGGCCTCATCATCCCCGACGAGCAGGAGGACGAGGTCGAGAAGTTCCGCGAGTTCCTCGACTCGGTCTCGCCGGAGGACTTCCGCGGCGCGGACACCTGATCCCGCCCCTTCTTTCATGCGCGTTCAGTCCTCTGAATGCGGTTCGCGACGCCCTCGGACTGGACGACACGCGTGTGACAGCGTTCCGCCGCGAGTCGTCCGCCCGAACACGCGTGTCGTCCATCTGATCACGTGTGTCGTCCGTCCAGACACGCCGAACCGTCGCCCGGGCACCGCCAAGGCACGATCGGCGAGTCAGGCCGCGGTCGCCTTGACGAACAGGTCCGCCAGCTCCCGCCCGTACCGCTCCAGATCCAGCTCCGGATCCGCCGCGAACTTCGCCGCGACGCCGTCGATGGCCTGTGCGATCGACAACGCCATCACGTCCGCCGCGAAGCCGCCGAAAGCGCCTTCCTGCTGCCCCTGGCGTAGCTGACGTTCGAGCCGGCCGGTCCGGAATTCCTCGACCAGCGGCGCCGACATGAACCAGCCCTCCGCGTCCGAGCCGCTCGAACCCATCTCGACCATGACCCGCACCAGTTCCGGGTACGAGCCGAGGAACGCGATCTCCGACTCGATGTAACCGCGCAGCAGCCCGGCCCGGTCGGTCGTGCCCTGGATCCGCTCCTGGAGGAACTTGTCCTTCATCCCGGTCGCGGTGGTGACCACGGCCTGCATCAGGCCGGCCTTGTTGGTGAAGTGGTACGAGATGATCCGGGTGCTGGACAGCCCGGCCCGTTCCTTGATCTTCGCGAACGACGTCTTGTGGTAGCCGAGGTCGGAGATCGTCGCGATCGTGGCCCCGATGATCTGGGCCCGCCGGGCGGCCTCGGTGACCGACAGCCCCAGCTCCGCCTGGACCTCTTGCATGGCGCTCTGCGTGGAGGGAGTTACTTGCATGAGTAAAAAATAACACGCCTGAGTAAAACGCGCCACCGTGCCGCCGAATGGGGGACTGTGCTCGACAAGCCTCAAGAAGAGCTTGAGGCCGACCGCGCGTCGCGTTGACCGGTTTGCCGGACGCGCTTACCGTCAATGGAGGTGAATCGCCAAGGTGTGATTCGGATGTCTGGGGCATTCGTCTTGACGAGGAACTCCGGTGCGGGCTCACGTGGGTCCGCGCGGCTTTGTTCGCCGGCCGCCAGGTCGGGCGAGGGGAGGCATGGCGTGGTCGAGGCTGGTAGCCCTCAAGAGCCGCTCGTTCCGGTCGCTGACGGCGAGCAGGGCGAGCTGTTCCCCGACTCTTCCCTCCCGGACGAACTCGTCGGTTACCGTGGTCCCGCCGCCTGTCAGATCGCCGGGATCACCTACCGGCAGCTCGACTACTGGGCCCGCACGAAGCTGGTCGCGCCGAGCATCCGCACGGCGCACGGCTCCGGGTCGCAGCGGCTCTACTCGTTCAAGGACATCCTCGTCCTGAAGGTCGTCAAGCGGCTGCTGGACACCGGTGTCTCCCTGCAGAACATCCGCGTCGCCGTCGACCACCTGCGCCTGCGCGGCGTCCGCGACCTCGCCAAGGTCACCCTGTTCTCCGACGGCACCACCGTCTACGAGTGCACCTCGCCCGAAGAGATCGTCGATTTACTCCAGGGCGGGCAGGGCGTGTTCGGGATCGCGGTCAGCGGAGCGATGCAGGAGATCAGCGGCACCATCCACGAGTTCCCGGCCGAACGGGCGGACGGCGGCGTGATCGAAACGGTCACGCCGGACGAGCTCACGCAGCGCCGCAACGCGCGTCGCACAGGCTGATCATGAAGCCGCGTGGGCGGCAGGGTAGGCTCACTTCCGCGGTCGACGAATCCGCGCGGGAGAGACCGAGTCGATAACCGTTGAGCTCGGCGCCGAAGGAGCAAGTCCTCCCCGGAACCTCTCAGGCACCCTGGACCGCGCGGAAGAGACGCCTCTGGAAAGTGGTTCGCCAGGTCACAGCCTGGCGGCCCCGCCGACGGTGCAAGCCCGGCTCAACACTCGGGCGAAACTCTCAGGCGCCCCCACGGGGGTACGGACAGAGTGGGGAGGGCCAGGACAATCGTCCCGGCCCCACCCCCGCGTCTTGGGAGGTCCCCGATGGAGCCCGTTTCACTGGCCGCTCTCGAATCCGGAACCCCCTTCGCGGACCGGCACATCGGTCCCGGCACCGAAGAGCTCGCGCGCATCCTCGACGTCGTCGGCGTCGCCTCCCTGGACGAACTCGCCGAGCGGGCGGTCCCCACGTCGCTGCGCGAGTCCGCGGCACCGCCGGATCTGCCGCCGCCCGCCACCGAGACCGGCGCGCTCGCGGAACTCCGCGCGCTGGCCGCGCGCAACCGGCCGATGGTCCAGATGATCGGCCTCGGCTACCACGACACCGTGACCCCGCCGGTGATCCGGCGGAACGTGCTGGAGAGCCCGGCCTGGTACACCGCGTACACGCCGTACCAGCCGGAGATCTCGCAAGGCCGCCTCGAAGCGCTGCTGAACTTCCAGACCATGGTGTCCGACCTGACCGGTCTGCCGATCACAGGAGCCTCCATGCTGGACGAGGCGACCGCCGCGGCGGAGGCGATGACGCTGGTCCGCCGGGCGGGCAAGGCGAAGTCGAACCGGTTCGTGGTCGACGAGGACACCCTTCCGCAGACGATCGAGGTCCTGCGCACCCGCGCCGAGCCGCTCGGCATCGAGCTGGTGACCGCGGATCTGTCCCAGGGCATCACCGGCCTCGGGCTCGGCGGCGACTTCTTCGGGGTGCTGCTCTCGTATCCGGGCGCGTCGGGCGTCGTCCGCGAATGGGACCACACCATCGCTGAGGCCAAGGCGCTGGGCGCGGCGGTGGTGATGGCCGCCGATCCGCTGGCGCTGACCCTGCTGCGGTCGCCCGGTGAGCTCGGTGCCGACGTCGCGATCGGATCCACGCAGCGCTTCGGTGTCCCGATGGGCTTCGGCGGGCCGCACGCGGCGTACCTCGCCGTCCGGCAGGGGCTCGAACGGCAGTTGCCCGGACGGCTGGTCGGGGTGTCGAAGGACGCCGACGGCGCCCCCGCGTACCGGCTCGCGTTGCAGACCCGCGAGCAGCACATCCGCCGTGAGAAGGCGACGAGCAACATCTGCACCGCCCAGGTGCTGCTGGCGGTGATCGCGTCGATGTACGCGGTGTACCACGGTCCCGAAGGCCTGCGCGCCATCGCGAACCGCGCGCACCGGATGGCCACGGTGCTCGCGGCGGGGCTCGCCGAGAACGGTGTGGACGTCGTGCACTGCGAGTTCTTCGACACCGTGCTGGTCGGCGTCCCCGGTCGTGCGACCGGCATCGTCGCCACCGCCCGGGAACTCGGGGTCAACCTGCGGCTCGTGGACTCCGACCACGTCGCCGTCGCCTGTGACGAGACGACCACCCGTGAGCACCTTTCCCTGGTGTGGAAGGCGTTCGGGGTCGCGGTGTCCGATGTGGACTCGCTCGACGCGGACACCGCGGACGGCTTCCCGCCGGATCTGCGCCGCACCAGCGACTACCTGACACATCCGGTCTTCCACGCGCATCGCTCGGAGACCGCGTTGCTCCGGTACCTGAGGTCGTTGTCCGACAAGGACGTCGCGCTCGACCGGAGCATGATCCCACTCGGTTCCTGCACGATGAAACTCAACGCCACGGCCGAGATGGAGCCGATCACCTGGCCCGAGTTCGCGGGGCTGCACCCGTTCGCACCCGCCGAGGACGCGGCCGGTCTGCTCACCGTCGTGAAGGACCTGGAGCGGTGGCTCGCCGGCATCACCGGCTACGACGCGGTCTCCCTGCAGCCGAACGCCGGAAGCCAGGGCGAGTTCGCCGGGCTGCTGGCGATCCGCGCCTATCACCGCGAACGCGGGAACGCCGCGCGTGACGTCTGCCTGATCCCGTCCAGCGCGCACGGGACGAACGCGGCCAGCGCCGTCATGGCGGGGATGCGCGTGGTCGTGGTGAAATGCGACGACGAGGGCAATATCGACCTCGGCCACCTCAGGTCCACTGTGGACGAGCACGCCGACGACCTCGCCGCGATCATGATCACCTATCCCTCGACGCACGGCGTGTACGAGGACACCGTCCGCGAGGTCTGCGCGCTGGTGCACGACGCGGGTGGCCAGGTGTACGTCGACGGCGCGAACCTGAACGCCCTGATCGGGGTGGCGCAGTACGGGAAGTTCGGCGCCGACGTCTCCCATCTCAACCTGCACAAGACCTTCTGCATCCCGCACGGTGGCGGCGGGCCGGGTGTCGGACCGATCGGCGTCCGCGCGCATCTGGCGCCGTACCTGCCGAACCACCCGCTGCAACCGGACGCCGGCCCGGCCACCGGCGTCGGCCCGATCAGCGCCGCGCCGTGGGGGAGCGCGTCGATCCTACCGATCTCCTGGGCCTACGTCCGGATGATGGGCGCCGACGGCCTGCGGCGTGCGACCCTGACCGCGGTCGCGAACGCCAACTACGTCGCGAAACGTCTCGCCGCGCATTACCCGGTGCTGTACTCGGGGCGCGAGGGACTCGTGGCGCACGAATGCATCCTCGACCTCCGCGCGCTCACCAAACGGACCGGCGTCACCGTCGACGACGTGGCCAAGCGGCTGGCCGACTACGGCCTCCACGCGCCGACGATGTCCTTCCCGGTCGCGGGAACGCTCATGGTCGAGCCCACCGAGAGCGAGGATCTCGGCGAACTCGACCGGTTCTGCGACGCGATGATCGCGATCCGCGGCGAGATCGAGAAGGTCGCCGCGGGGGAGTGGCCGGTGGACGCGAGCCCGCTGCGCAACGCCCCGCACACCGCGCGCTGTCTCGCGGGTGAGTGGGATCGCCCGTACAGCAGGGAGACCGCGGTCTTCCCCGCCGGGTTCACCGCGGCGAAGATCTGGCCTCCGGTGCGGCGGATCGACGGGGCCGCGGGGGACCGCAACCTCGTCTGCTCCTGCCCGCCGCCGGAGGCCTTTGCCTGAGTGTCAGCCGGGCATCTTGTCGAGAAAGCCCAGCACCTGCTTGATCCGCCCGTCCTCGACGGTGATGACGTCGAAGCCGATCGCCAGCGGCTCTTCCGCACCCTCCGGGCCGAGGTACCACTGGAACCTCGCGATGTCGTGGTGCGCGTCCGGCGCCGCCGGCAGGCTGAACCGCAGGCCCGCGAACTGGGCCTGGGCGCCGGCGATGAAGCCGTCGACGCCGTCGTGGCCGGTGACCGCGCCGAGCGGGTCGGTGTAAGCGGCGTCCTCGGTGAACACTTCGGCGATGAGCGCGCGGCGCTTGGCCGCGTCGGTCTCGTTCCACACGGCGATGTACTGCTCGGCGACGCGCTGGATGTCCGACATGGTGTCTCCTCGTTCTGTTGCGGGGTAACCGATGCCGCAACTCTGTCGGCCCAGGGTGGGTCCCGTCGATTACGCGGGAGGTAATGGCGGCTCCGCGCGCGGGGCCGTAGGTTCGTGATCGTGACGACCACAGTGACCGCGGGCCGCCCCGTCGGCGAACTCCTCCGTGAATGGCGTGACCGCCGACGGATCAGCCAGCTGGATCTCGCCATCTCGGCGGACATCTCCACCCGGCATCTGAGCTTCGTGGAGACCGGCCGGTCCAAGCCCAGCCGCGACATGGTGCTGCGGCTCGGCGAGCATCTGGAGGTGCCCTTGCGGGAACGCAATCAGCTGTTGCTGGCGGCGGGCTACGCGCCCGCGTACGCCGAAAGCGGCCTCGGCGCCCCGGAAATGGCGGCGGTCCGCAAGGCGGTCCGTCAGTTGATGACCAGCCACGAGCCGTACCCGGCCGCCGTCGCGGACCGCTGGTGGAACCTGGTCGACGCCAACGCGAGCATCTCGATCATGACCGGCCTGGTCTCGCCCGCCTTGATGACGCCGCCGGTCAACGTCCTGCGGGTGACGCTGCATCCGGAGGGGATGGCGCCGCACGTGCTGAACCTGGGGGAGTGGCGCGCACATCTGCTCGGCAGGCTGCGGCGGCAGGTGACCCAGACGGCCGACCCGGCGCTGACCGAACTCCTGGAGGAACTGCTCTCGTACCCGTGCGCGGATCCCGTCCCCGAGGTGGAGGTCCCTGGACCGGGCGACATCTTCGTCCCGTTGAAGCTGCGACACGAGGGCGCCGAACTCACGTTCTTCAGCACCGTGTCCACGTTCGGGACGCCGTTGGACGTCACGGTCGCCGAGCTGGTGATCGAGTCCTTCTTCCCGGCCGACGCGGACACGGCGGAATATCTGCGCGCGTATGCGGCGCGTGGGGTGGAATGATGCTGGCCAAGAAGTCCCGCCACAGACTCCAGTGAGGATTCCGCTTCCATGGCCGTGCCTTCCGTCGTCCTGAACAACGAGGTAACCATCCCCCAACTCGGTTTCGGCGTCTGGCAGGTCCCCTCGGGCGATACGGCCAAGGTCGTCCGGACCGCCATCGAGGCCGGGTACCGCAGCATCGACACCGCGGCGTCGTACGGGAACGAAGCCGGCGTCGGCGAGGCGATCCGCTCGGCGGGCGTGCCCCGCGAAGAACTGTTCATCACCACCAAGCTGCCGAATCCGGGCCACGGCTACGACGAAGCGCTCCGCGCGTTCGACGCGAGCCTCGCGGAACTCGGCCTGGACCGCGTGGACCTCTATCTGATCCACTGGCCGATGCCTGCCCGCGGGAAGTACGTCGAAACGTGGCGGGCGCTGGAAAAGCTCTACGCGGACGGCCGGGCACGCGCCATCGGGGTGTCGAACTTCCACGTCCCGCATCTGCGGCGGCTGTTCGACGAGACCGGGATCGTGCCCGCGGTCAACCAGGTCGAGCTGCACCCGCGACTCCAGCAGAAGGCGCTGCGGGAGTTCCACGCCGAGCACGGCGTCGTCACCGAGGCGTGGAGCCCGCTCGCGCAGGGATCGCTGCTCTCGGACCCGACACTGACGGCCCTCGCCGCCAAGTACGGCAAGAGCCCGGCGCAGCTCGTGCTGCGCTGGCATCTGCAGCTCGGCACGGTCGCGATCCCGAAGTCCGTGACGCCGTCCCGGATCCGGGAGAACTTCGACGTCTTCGACTTCGAACTCGCTGAGGACGACCTCGCGGCGCTCGCCGAATTCGACGACGGGACGCGCACCGGCCCGGATCCGGACACCTTCGGCTCGTGAGTGGTAAGGACGGTTCTAACCCAAGTTATGAAGGTCGAGTTTCCTCGGCTCAGCCGAGGGAAGGGGGCCTTCACGCACGACCCCTGTGACTACTGGTGCACGTGGGGCGAATGTGGCCACTACCCAAGTCCGTGAAGGCCTCCTTGAAGGACCCAGAGTCCCTCAAGGAGGCCTTCACGGACCGCAGCCGGAATCCACGTAGGTGCCCACTCACGAGAGTCGAGGTACGGGAAAGGCCCCTTCCCGAGCGGCGAAGGGGCCTTTCCCGTGGTTCGGGGCCTGTCAGGTGGCCTTGATACCCGCGGCGGCGAAGTCGGCCTGCTGGGCAGGCTGCTGCAGGTACTGACGGAAGGTCTGAGCGGCGCGCATCTGGACCTCGTCGATGCTCTTGCCGGCGAGCCCGACGAGCGGGTAGTCGGCCGAACGCGCCGTCGCGACCGACTGGGCGGGCGATCCGACCAGTTCGGGTTTGGCGGTGTTCAGCTCGGTCACCCAGTAGGAGGACTCGGGGATCCAGGCGGCGGGAAGGCCGCCGATGGAGTCGAGATTGGTTCGCCCGACGAGGCCGTCGAGCACCGACGCGGAGGACAGCGCGTCGACCTGGATGACCACGCAGTGGTCGCGGACCACGGTCGCGGCGTTGTTCCACCGCTCGGCCGCCGCGCGCACGGGCTTTTCGATGCTGGGGGTGACGACGACCCGCATCGGGGTGTCGCCGGCGCTGCACGCCTTGGCCTGGGCTTCGGCGCGGGTGTTGAGCTCGCCGTCGGCCCAGTTCCAGCCGAACACGCCGATCGCGACCAGGACCACGAGGACCAGACAGGCGATCGGCCACTTGGCGATCCGGCGCCGCGGGGCCTTCTTCCCGACGATCCGGTGTGAACCGGTCGCCTCACCGCGGCCCTGAGGCCGCTTCGGCGGGTCGAGGGGATGCGGCACCGGCTCCTCGGCCACGCTGTGTCGCCCCATCGTTGTCCTTTCGAAACGTGCGCGCTCGCGCTGCGTATGCAATCAAACCGTTATCACTCTAACAGGGGAGGATGTTACGGGGAATGTGACGACTCACAGTTGTTTTCCGCGTGTCGCGGGCACCTTCTTTAACTCGGCGAGGAGCCGTTGGCAATGCGCTATCAGGTGCTCACGCAGCGGCGCCGCCCGGCGGGCGAACGCGGCCTGCGCGCGTGCGTACTCGGCGCGGCCTTCCGGGCTCTCGATCCGCACGGGCGAGTACCCGAACTCCGCCAGATCGTACGGGCTGGCCCGCATGTCCAGTTCCCGGATGTCCGCCGCCAGCTCGAAACAGTCCCCGACCAGCTCGGCGGGCACGAACGGATCGAGTTTGTACGCCCACTTGAAGAGATCCATGTTGGCGTGCAGGCAGCCCGGCTGTTCGAACTCGGCCTGGTTCTCCCGCGCCGGCCGCAGCGTGTTGCGAGGCCGGGCGGGCTCGGTGAAGAACCGGAACGCGTCGTAATGCCCGCACCGGATCTCCAGCGACTCGACCACACCGTCGGTTCCGGCCGAACCGAGGCGGAGCGGGAGTTGTGAGTGACGCACCTCATCCGCCGATTCCCGGTAAACCATTGCCCATTCGTGCAGCCCGAAACAACTGAGTCTCGGAGAGCGGGACGCGGTCGCGGAAAGCAGTCCGAGGACGAATTCGGCGGTCTTGGCCCGGCCCTCGGTGAAGCCCGCTGGATCGAGCATGACGCCCTCGGGGGTCTCCAGGTAACCCTTCCGCTCCAGGAACCGCCGGGCGGACGCGCCTTCGAGCACGACTCCCGGACCCGGTTGCCAGCGTTCGAGATGCCCCGGACGGTGCGAGTAGTAGGTGAAGAGGAAGTCGAGCACCGGATGCTTTTCGTCCCGTGAGCGGCGGCGCTGGTGCGGTGTCGTCCAGCGCCGCATCCGCGTGACGTGCTCGTCCTCCCGGGCCCGCCAGACGGGCTCGGGAAGAACGATCGGGCCGGTCATGACATGACGTGGGTACCGTCGCGGACGGTTCCCACGTATTCCTCGACGAGGTCCTCCAGCGCGACGACGCCGACCGCCGCCCCCGCCGGGCTCAGCGCCCGCGCCAGGTGGCTGCCTTCCTTGCGCATCGCCGACAACGCCTCGTCGAGCCGGGCGTCGGCGTGCAGTTCGGTGAGCGCGCGAGTCTTGTCCGGCGGCACCACGGTGGTGGGATCCTCGCCCACGAGGTCGAGGATGTCCTTGACGTGGATGTAGCCGGTCAGCGTTCCGTCGTCGGTGCAGACCGGGAAGCGGGAGAACCCGGTCGAGGACACCGCGCGCTCGACGTCGCCAAGGGTGGGCGAGCAGGGCAGCGTGGTCAGCTGGGCCGTCGGGACCAGCACGTCGGCCACCGTCTTCTCCACCGAGGACAGCGTCTTGCTCAGCCGCTGATGCTCGGAATGCTCCAGCAGCCCCTCGCGCCGCGACTCACTGAGCAGTTCCGCGAGCTCGTCGGAGGTGTAGGCGGTTTCGAGTTCGTCCTTCGGCTCGACCTTGAACACCCGCAGCAGCGAGTTCGCGACGAAGTTCAGCAGCCAGATGAACGGGTTGGCGAGCTTCACCCAGGCCACGTGCACCGGGACCAGCCACAGCGCCAGCCGCTCCGGCTCGGCGATCGCGAGGTTCTTCGGCACCATCTCGCCGATGAGGACGTGCAGGATCGTGATGAACGCCAGCGCGATCGCGAACGAGATCGGGTGCAGCAGGACCTCGGGAATCCCGAACAGTTCGAAGAACCCGGCCAGCCGGTGCGCGACGGCGGGCTCGCCGAGCCGTCCGAGCAGCAGCGAGCAGATGGTGATGCCGAGCTGCGCGCCCGCCAGCATCAGCGAGACGTTCCTGCTCGCGTTGATGACGATCCGGGCCCGGGTCTTCCCCTGCTCCAGCAGGGCTTCCAGCCGGTCGCGCCGGGACGAGATGAGCGCGAACTCGGCGCCGACGAAGAACGCGTTGGCCAGCAGGAGGACCACGACGAGGAAGATGTTGAACCAGTCGCTCATCGGGCGGGCTCCTGCTCGGCGGACGTGGCGGTCTCGCTGATCCGCCGGACTTCGACCTCGGCGATGCGGAGACGGTCCATTCTGGTCACCGTGAGCCGCCAGGCGTCGAGATCGGTGGCGTCGCCGGGGGAGGGGATCCGGCCGAGCCGTTCGAGGATCAGGCCGGCGATGGTCTCGTAGTCGCCGTCGGGCATCCGGAACCCGGTCTCGTCGGTGACCTCGTCGGCGCGAAGCTGCCCGGACACGAGCCAGTTGTCGGCGCCGACCTGCTGGGAGGACGGTGCTTCCCGGTCGTCGTGCTCGTCGCGGACGTCGCCGATGATCTCTTCGACCACGTCCTCCAGCGTCACCAGGCCCGCGGTGCCGCCGTACTCGTCGACGACGATCGCGAGCTGGAACCGGGAATCACGCAGCCGGTTGAGCAGCGAGTCGCCCGGCAGCGATTCGGGCACCGTCGGGATCGGCCGCATGACCGAACCGATCCGTACCGTGGCGCGCTGCGCGGCCGGGACGGTGAACGCCTGCTTGATGTGCACCGCGCCCTGCACGTCGTCGAGATCCTCGGTGTAGACCGGGAAACGCGAAAAGCCGGTGCGGCGCGAAATCTCGATGAGGTCGGAGATGGTGTCGTCCACGGTCAGCGATTCGAGCTGGACGCGGGGTGTCATCAGCTCTTCGGCCGTCCGCTCGCCGAAACGCAGCGACTTGTCCAGCAGTTCGGCCGTCGACGTGTCGAGCGTGCCGCTCTCCGCGCTGGACCGCACGATCGAGCCGAGTTCCTGCGGCGACCGGGCCGACCGCAGTTCCTCCTGCGGCTCGACGCCGAATTTGCGGACGAGGAAGTTGGCGCTGTTGTTCATCAAGGTGATGAGCCAGCGGAACAGCGACGAGAACCGTGAGTGGTACCCCGCGACGGCGCGCGCGGTCTGCAGCGGCCGGGCGATCGCGAGGTTCTTCGGCATCATTTCGCCGAGGATCATCGACAGCGACGTGGCCAGGATCAGCGCTACCGCGAGCGACACCCCGTTCGCCACGCCTTCGGAGAACCCGACGGCGGTGAACAGCGGGTGGAGGAGGTCACCGATCACCGGTTCCGCGAGGTAACCGGTGATCAGGGTGGTGATGGTGATCGCCACCTGCGCACCGGAGAGCTGGAACGAGAGCGTGCGATGGGCCTTCTGCACGGTGTGCGCCCGCTTGTCACCGACCTGGCGGACGTTCGCGTCGACCGTGCTGCGCTCGAGCGCGGTGAGGGAGAACTCGGCGGCGACGGCGAGGCCGGTGCCGACGGTCAGCAGGAGGAACAGGAGAATGCCGAGAACGGCGAGCAGGACTTCCATCATTCCCTGCCGGCGGGGTCGGCGGGAAGAGCCACGGAACAGCCGGGTGTGCCACCCGGCTCGATACTGTCACCAGGTGACTGCGCGTCGCGCACGAAAAGAGTCACTCCTCGATCGGAAACCAACAGATACCGCCGCTGTCCTGCGGCGATAGGACAATCTTAACGCGTTCCCCCGGCCGCGTGGGCCCGGTGCCGCCGCACGCTCTCCTCGACGAGGTCGAGAACGGGGCCGAGATCGTCCCCCGGCTGGCCCATCGCGAGGTGCGAGACGAGACCTTCGAGAACGAGCTCGAGGTAGGCGGTCAGGACGTCGACGTCGACGTCGTCACGCAGGATCCCGGCGTCGCGCTGGCGCAGCAGACGGCGGCGGGTCGCGGCGGTCAGCTGGTGGGACCGCTCGGCCCAGCGGGCGCGGAACTCGGGGTCGGTGCGCAGCCGCCGGGAGACTTCCAGCCGCGTGCCGAGCCAGTCGGCGGGGTGCTCGCTGCGGTTCGTCAGCAGTTCGCGCATCACCTGGACGAGGCCCTGCTCGGCGACGATGTCGGCCATGCGCACCGCGTCGTCCTCGGCCAAGGCCAGGAAGAGGGACTCCTTGTCGCGGAAATGGTGGAAGATCGCACCACGGGAAAGGCCGGTGGCTTCCTCCAGCCGCCGGACGGTGGCACCCTCGTAGCCATAGCGTGCGAAGCACACGCGGGAGCCGTCGAGGATCTGGCGCCGGCGTGCGTCGAGGTGATCCTGGCTGACCCGTGGCATCCTGGAATCCTGTCACCGAGAACCCGGTCAATGCAATCCGTACGTACGTACTGTGACCGGTTCGCGGGATGATCGGCCGCCGCGGGAACCAGACGGCTTCGCGACACGTCGGACTACTCGGCCGGATCGGCTGACACGCCGTCCGCCGCTTGGCTACGCTTTGTCCGTCACGGTGCGTGAATGCTGAGGGGAAGGTGCGGGCGTGAACATCATCGGCGACGCCGCGAGCGCGATCAAGGCCGTCTGGGGTGACCTGACCACGCCGAAGGAACCGACCGTTTACGGCGGTGGCGGCGGTGGTGGCGGCGGGTTCGAGATGAGCCCCGAGGAGCTGAAGACCGTCATCGGGCTGTGGGAAGACGAGCTGGAGAAGGTCGTGAAGGACGGCGACGAGATCCGCCGGATCTCGGAGGACCTGATGCCGCCGGGAAAGGACGAAGCCAGCTCGAGTTACGTCGATTCCGGGATCACCTCCTTGATCTCCCTGCAGAACCAGAACGACTCGATGAAGGACTACATCGAGGGGTACATCAAGAAACTCGAGCTCGCTCGCACGAAGACGATGGCCACCGATCAGGCCAACACCCTGCGCACGACCTGAGGATGCCGAACGTGTTGAGAAATCGTGCCGCCGCGGTGGCGCTCTTGTTCGTTTCCGCCGTGGTCGCAGGGTGCACGGGGGAGACTCCAGGTACACCGAGCCCCACCCAGGGAACGGCACCGTCATCGGCTCCCTCGGCCGCGCCGGAAGACCCGAACGTCCCGAAGGTGACGAATCCCCTGGACGCTTCGGCGTTCGTCGGTGACGCGTGCAAGCTGCTCCCGGCAGCCGCGGCTGCGGAACTGGGGTTCACCGAGCCCGGAGAACCGAAGAACGACACCAGTAACCCCGCTTGCAGCTGGGGAATCCGGGGCAAGGCCGAAAGCCTGCAGATCATCCTCGGCAGTGGCAACCGCGAAAAGGGCATGGGTGGCCTGACAGGCCTGCACAAGGCCAAGGAAGCCGGGCAATTGAAGTTCCTGGAGCCCGGCCCCGACGTCGACGGCTATCCGACCGTCTATTACGGACTGCAGGACCGGCGAGCGCGTGGCAACTGCGACCTTTCGGTCGGCGTCGCCGATGACCTGGCGATCAGCGCCCAAGCCGAGGGCTACGAGAACGAACAGGATTCCTGTGGGACCGCGCAGAAGGTCGCGTCGGCCCTGCTCAAGACACTCAAGGGGGCATGAGGGTGGACGGCAAACAGATCTTCGAGAACTTCACCCAGGGCGATACCCGCAACCTGCGTTCGGCGGCCGATCGCATCGCGAAACTCTCAGAGGCCTATGTCGAGCGTGGGATGGCCATCAAGTCCCTGCAGTCACGGATGGCGTCCTCCTGGACCGGGTCCGCCGCGGACGCGGCGAACGCCGGTGCGGGCCCGCTCGAACAGGCCTTCAAGGAGACCGCGGACCCGCTGTTCACCACGAAGGCCTCGGTCACCATGCAGGCCGACAGCTTCGACGACTCCGGGCAGACAGTCGTCCCCGTGCCGCCGAAGCCGGACAAGCCCAACCCCTGGACCACCGGCCTGAAGGGCGCGATCCCGATCGCCGGGCCGTTCATGGTCAACAACGACATCAAGAACTACCAAGAGGGCGTCGCGAAGCACGAGGCGGCGAACCAGAACAACGTCCGCGTGATGGACCAGTACGACTCGGTCACCAGCAGCACGAGCTCCAGCCTGCCGACCGATTACGGCGTGCTGAAGAACGACGGTGCGAACGTCAGCGTCAAGACCCCCGGCGTCACGCCCCCGGTCGTGATCCCGCCGTACATCCCGGTGAAGCCCGGCAGGAACGGCGGCGGTGACGACAACGACGGCACCGACACCAGCGGCACGAACGACAACGGCACCAACCAGAACCAGAACAAGCCGGGCGGCGACCAGAACCAGAACAGGCCGGGCACCAACGAGGACCGCCCGGTGCCTCCGAGGGACAGGCCCGACGGCAACATCACCACGCCGACGCGGAAGCCGCCGGGTACCGGCGACGACGACACCACGCGCCCGACCGGCGGCGGCAAGGGCAAGCCGGGACCGACGACCGACATCCCGGGCAGGAACCCAGGACGCGTACCCGGTGACTCGGACAACGTCATCGGTCTCCCGAACGGGCCGGGCCAGAACTACAACTCCGGTGGTGGCACCGGGCCGAACCCGCCTGGCGGCACCAGCGGACGCAACGTTCCCGGGCCCAACAGCGCGGCCGGGAGGCTTCTCGGCGGCGAGGGCGGCGCCGGCGGCCGCGCGGGCGGTCCGGGTGGGTCCGGTTCCGGCGGTCTTGGCGCGGGCAGGGGTTCCGGCATGGGCGGGCTCGGCGGCCTGGGTGGCGGAGACCTGGCCGGTGGCCGTGGTGGTGCCGGCCGTGGTGGCACCGGCGCGATGGGCCCGATGGGCGCGGGCGGCAGGCGTGCCGACGGTGACGACGACGACGAGCACCAGCGTCCCGACTACCTGATCGAGGCCGACCCCGACGCGATCTTCGGCACCGACCAGCGGACCAGTCCGCCGGTCATCGGCGAGTAGCGCGGATGACCGTCAGAACGGGCCGGGTGGACGTCCCGGTCGAAGCCTTGGCGGCGCTCGCCGAACGCGAACGCGTCGGCGACCTGCACATCACGCTGCGTCCCGAACCGCGCTGGCTGTCCAGGACGGCTCGTGCGGAGGCGGACAAACGAGTGGAAGCGGCGTTGGCACAAGCGGGGCTGCTGGACTCCAGCGGCCGCGCGTCGGTCGACTTCCTGGACTGGCTTCCAGTGCTCACGAAACCGTCCATCGAGTACTACGGCTGGGTGAACGCCGGGGGCCAGACCTACGGCGTCCTCGCCGCCTCGCTGGGCTTGCAGGCGGTGCTGGCCGTGGCGTCCGGTGACTGGGTCGGGCTGCAGGAGATCGATCGGCGGCGGCTGCCGGAAACGCTGATCGAACAGCTGCCGCCCGTTCCGGCGGGCGGCGGCAGGCTTCGCACGGTCCGGGCGTACGAGCTCGAAGAGGCGGCCCGGCGCGGCCCGGACACGCATTCGCTGCCGCCGGTGATCGCGGACATCGTCAGCCTCGTGCAGCGGCCGGTCGAGGGGAGCGGTGAGCTCTACGTCGGCAAGCGGGACGAAATCGGCAGGCACGTGGCCGTCGAGGATCCGCTCCACTTCGCCGACACGGATTGGGGCCGGTACCTCAGCTACACCACCGGGCACGGCAACGACGCGGTGGTCCACATCGGACCCGCGGCCCCGGCGGAGCTGGCCGACGCGCTCCGGCACGTCTCCGGGACCCTCGCAGGCTGACCACAGGCCGAGTCCGTGGAGGCCTCCTTGAGGGACCCAGGGTCCCTCAAGGAGGCCTTCACGGACACTTAAAGCACGCGCGCCGAGGCACCCGTCCCGGTTATTGTGACAGCGCTGTTGTATTTCAGGCGGGGTCTGGAGGACGAGAACGTGACACGGCTGTATCCGGAAATCGAACCGTACGACCACGGGATGCTCGACGTCGGCGATGGGCACCTCGTGTACTGGGAGGTCTGCGGGAACCCTGACGGCAAACCCGCCGTCACGCTGCACGGCGGCCCGGGAACCGGGTGCAGCACCGGCATGCGCCGGTACTTCGACCCGGCCAAGTACCGGGTCGTGCTCTTCGACCAGCGCGGCTGCGGCCGGAGCACGCCGCACGCCGGTGAGCCCGAGGCCGACCTCTCCGCCAACACCACCGGCCACCTGCTCGCCGACATGGAGCGGCTTCGCGAGCATCTGGGCATCGAGAAATGGCTGCTCTTCGGCGGATCCTGGGGTTCGGTGCTCGCGCTGGTCTACGCCCTGCGGTATCCGGACCGGGTCTCGGAGATGGTCCTGATGGGCTTGGCCACCGGACGCCGGAGCGAGACAGATCTGCTCACCCGCGGTCTGGGCGGTGTCTTCCCCGAGGCGTGGGCGAAGTTCCGTGACGGCGTCCCCGAAGAAGATCGCGATGGCGACCTTGCGGCGGCCTACCTGAAACTGCTGATGGACCCGGATCCGGCGGTGCACGAGAAGGCCGCGGCGGATTGGTGTGCCTGGGAGGACGCGGTCGTCCCGACGTCCCCGCCGTACAAGAGCTTCGAGACGCCGGAGTTCCGGCTCGCCTTCGCCAGGCTGGTGACGCACTACTGGAGCCACGGATCCTTTTTGGACGACGGCGTGGTCCTGCGGGAGGCCGGGAAGCTGGCCCACATCCCGGCCGTGCTCGCCGAAGGAAGTCTCGACCTGGGCAATCTCATCGGCACCCCGTGGGAACTGGCGCACGCGTGGCCCGGCAGCGAGCTGGTGCTCATCGACGAGGTCGGCCACAGCACCCAGGACGAGCCGATGCGCGAAGTCCTCATCGGTGCGACGGACCGCTTCGCCTCCTGAGCGACGGACCGCGCGTGAAGGCCCCCTTCCCTCGGCTCAGCCGAGGGAAGGGGGCCTTCACGCGCACTCTCAGGGGATGACCAGGGCGGGCGCGGTTTCGTGAGTGGTGGCGTCCGAACGGGTGGTTTCGGCGAGCCGCAGGCCGGTGGTGCGCGGGGAGATCCGGTCGAGGTTCCACGAACTCAGCAGCAGCGCCACCTTCGCCCGCATCTCGGTCCGCAGGCGCAGGAACGAGTCGGCCGGATCGGCGCCGACCTCGCCGAGCAGGAGCCACCAGGCCCAGGCGGCCGCCCCCGCGTTCGCGACGAAGTCCGGGATCACCGGGATGCCGCGAGCAGCCAGTCCCGCTTCGGCGTCGGGAGTGGTCGCCGCGTTGGCGGCTTCGATGACGACCTTCGCCTTGACCAAGCCCTGGTTCCCGGCGCGCAGCGCGTAGGAGATCGCGGCCGGGACGAGGATGTCGGCGTCCGTCGCCACGATCTCGTCGCGCGGAAGCAGCCGGACGTCGGCGGGAAGCCGGCCGCGGTCGATCTCGCCATAAGCGTCCCGCAGCTCCAGCAGCGCCGGGATGTCGAGGCCTTCGGGCCGGTACAGCGTCCCGGCCGCGTCGGCGACCGCGACCACCTTCATGCCGGCTTCGTGCAGGTACCAGGCCGCGCCCCCGCCCATGGTGCCAATGCCCTGGACGGCGACCGTGGTGTTCTCGGCGGCCCATTCCCACGCGTCCGCGACACCGAGGCAGGCCTGCGCGACGCCGTAACCGCCGATCACGTCGCCGAGCAGGAGCCCGCCGGGTACCGGTGTGCTCAACCCGGCCTGCACGCGGCGAAGGGTGTGCGCCGGGTCGGCCGAACGGCGGATCGCCGCGTGATACGACTGCTCGAGCCCGAGCTTCGCGAACACCTCGTCGATCAGATGCTGGGGCACACCGAGGTCCTCGGCGGTCACCCAGTGGTTGTCGATCCACGGTCGCAGGAACGCGCAGAACCGTTCCAGCACACCGAAGGCGCGCTCGTCCTTCGGATCGAAGTCGATACCGCCCTTGGCGCCGCCGACCGGCAGGCCGAAGGTCGCGGTCTTGTTCGCCATCCCCCTCGCCAGGTCCTCGACCTCCGACATCGTGCAGCCCGCGCGCATCCTGGTCCCGCCGGTCGCGATACCGGAGACCAGGCTGTGCACTACGAGGTAGCCGGTGGCACCGGTGACGGGGTCGGTCCAGATGAGCCTCATCAGCGGTTCGGCGTTCCTCGCGGCCATGCGGCCACCTCCTTCGGGATTCGGGGTCGTCCTGCGCCACTTCCGAGGGTGCGCCCTGCCGGGCACGGGCGTCCATTTACCGAATCTGAACGATGTCGTGCAGAGAAACTGGTGTAACGCGCCATCCGGCGTCCGTGACCGCGCCCGATTACGTTTGGGGTCATGGAGCTTTCGTTGCACCGCCTGAGGATGCTCCGCGAGCTGAGCCGTCGTGGCACCGTCACGGCGGCCGCCGCTTCGCTGCATTACACCGCTTCGGCGGTGTCGCAACAGCTGGCGCAGCTGGAGCGGGACGTGGGCGCGAAGCTGTTCGAACGCTTCGGCAGGCGGGTGCAGCTGACCGAACTGGGGCTGTTGCTCACCGAGCACGCCGAGGAGATCCTGGGGTCCGTCGAGCGGGCGACACTGGCCTTGGAGGAGGCGCAGGAGACCGTCTCGGTACGGCTCATGGCGGGAGTGTGGGCGTCGGTCGCCTCGGGACTGCTTCCGCACGCGCTGACCGCGCTGGCGGGCGCGCATCCGGGGATCCAGGTCCGGACCCGTGAGCTCGCCCCCGAGGACACGGCCGACGCCGTCCGGGACGGCGAACTGGATCTGTCGTTCGTGATCGACTACTCCGACGCGCCGATGCCGTGGGACGCCGGGCTGGAACGCGCGGTGATCGCGGTCGAACGGCTGCACGCCGCGGTGCCCGCCGGCGCCGTCCCCGCGGGGAGCGCGTCGCTGCTCGAACTGGCCGAGCATCCGTGGATCCTCGCCAGCCCGAAGAGCCATTTCGGCCGCGCGGTGCGCACGGCGTGTCACCGCCACGGGTTCGAGCCGAAGATCAACCACGAGGTCGAGGAGCAGTCGACGGCGATGGCGATGGTCCGGGCGGGGCTCGGGGTGACCCTCGTGTCGGATCTCGGGCTCGGCCTCCGGCCGCCGGGGATCGACGTCGTCGCGTTGACCACACCGTTGCTCCGGACGGTTTCGATCGCCTACCGGACGACCTCGTCGCGGCGACCGGCGCTGCAGCTGGTGATCGAGGCGGTCCGCGACGCGGCCGCCGCGCTGGGGCTGGGCACGGAGCCCGCTTTGCCCTGAATCGCCCGGTCCTGAGAGGTGGTCGGGCGATCCTGCCCGGCGAGAACCGGCCTGAATTTGTCGGACCCCGCGTGTAGCGTCCGAAGTCAAGGTATCTCAGTTATCGGACAACCGACTGGACGGCGGAAAGATGACTACTGTTCATGATTTCCCCGAGAAGTCCGGGAGCGCGTCGAACGCGACGGCGAAGGTCCTTTCGGACCGCGCCGAGGGCGAGGCGTATGTGGCTTCCGTGTGCTTCAAGCACGGGCCACCGAGACTTCTCGGCGTAGAGCTGGAATTCACCGTGCACTACGCCGACGAGCCCGCCCGGCCTCTCGATCCCGACGATCTCGCCACCGCGCTCGGCCCGCATACGCCGCGGACCCTGCGCCCCGACAGCCCCGCCCTCCCGCTTCCGGCAGGTTCACCACTGAGCCTCGAGCCCGGATGCCAGGTGGAGATCTCCGCCCGGCCACAGACCACGCTGCGTCACTTGGACGCCGTCGTCTCGGCCGATCTGGCCCACCTCGAAAATCTTCTCGCCGCACGAGGCCTGTACCTGGGGGACTCCGGGATAGACCGGCATCGCGCCCCCGCCCGCAAATTGGGCACGCCGCGCTACGCGGCGATGGAACGCCGTTTCGCCCCCATGGGCGCCGGGGGCGCGACCATGATGTGCAGCACCGCCGGCCTGCAGGTCTGTGTGGACACCGGGGAGGCGGGCGACCTGGCCGACCGCTGGGCTGCGGTCCACGCGCTGGGTCCGCCTCTGCTGGCCACCTTCGCCAACTCCCGGGTCCACGCCGGACGCGACACCGGCCACGCGTCCGCGCGCTGGCTCGCCGTGATGGAAACGGAACGGGTCCGCACCCGGTCGGCGGAACCGACCCGGGATCCGGCGGGGGAGTGGGCACGCAGGATCCTGGACACCCCGTTGATGGTGCTCCCCGGTGACGACGGCCGCTGGGACGCTCCGGATTCCCTGACCTTCGCCGACTGGATCGACGGACGGGGCGAGGGCGCCGGGCTCGACAGGCCGACCGAGGACGACCTGGCCTATCACCTGACGACCTTCTTCACCCCGGTCCGTCCACAGGGGTATCTGGAGATCCGGTACCTGGACGCCCAGCCCGCCGCCAACTGGCTGCACCCGGTGGCCCTGCTGGCCGCACTGCTCGCCCGGCCGTCCACAGTGGACAAGGTGCTCGAACTGTGCGAACCGGTCACGGGCGGCTGGGAGCGGGCGGCCCGGTACGGCCTGGCCGACCCGGCGATCGCCACCGTCGCGAGCAAGGTGGTGGACCTCGCCTGTGCCGAACTCGGCACCACCGGTCTGCCGCCGGAGACCATCACGGAGATCAGCGAGGGCGTGCAGTCCCTCTTGCGCGGTTCGAGGAGCCACCAGTCATGAGCGTGGAAAGCACCGAGACCAACCCGCTTCGCGCGCTGAGCCCGCAAGACCTGCGGGCGCACGCGGCCGAGGCGCTCACCAGGGCCCGCGAGCGCAGCGTCGCGCTGACGGACGTGGACGACGAAGACCTGGTCCGCCAGCATTCGAAACTGATGTCGCCGCTGGTCTGGGACCTCGCGCACATCGGCAGCCAGGAAGAGCTCTGGCTGGTGCGCGACGTGGGCGGCCGTGAGGCGCTCCGGCCCGACATCGACGACATCTACGACGCGTTCCAGCACGCCCGCGCGGATCGTCCGGCACTGCCGCTGCTGGGCCCGGAGGAGGCGCGCAGGTACGTCCGCGAGGTCAGGGAGAAATCCTTCGACATCCTGGAAACCGTTCCACTGCAAGGCAGGCGGCTCACCGAGGACGCCTTCGCCTTCGGCATGATCACCCAGCACGAGCAGCAGCACGACGAGACGATGCTGGCCACCCATCAGCTCCGCAAGGGCGATCCGGTGCTGCACGCGCCCGAGCCTCCGCCGTCGCGGTCCGGGCCACTGCCCACGGAGGTGTTCGTACCCGCCGGCGTCTTCACCATGGGCACCTCCGCCGAGCCGTGGGCGCTGGACAACGAGCGCCCGGCGCACGAGGTCGCGGTGGAAGCGTTCTTCATCGACGCCACACCGGTCACCTGTGGGGCGTACGCCGAGTTCCTCGATTCCGGGGGCTACGAAGACCCGAAGTGGTGGAGCGAGCGTGGCTGGGCGTACCGGAGCGAGCACGGCATCCAGGCGCCGCGCTTCTGGAAACGCGAGCAGGACGGCTGGTGGCGGACGCGGTTCGGCGTCTACGAGAAGGTGCCCGCCGCGGAACCCGTCGTCCACGTTTCCTTCCACGAGGCCGAGGCGTACGCCGCCTGGGCCGGCCGTCGTCTGCCGACCGAACCGGAATGGGAGAAGGCCGCCCGGTTCGACCCGGCGACCGGCCGGTCGCGCCGGTTCCCGTGGGGCGACGAGGAACCCACTCCCGATCACGCGAACCTCGGGCAGCGGCATCTGCGGCCCGCGGAGGTCGGCGCGTACCCGGCGGGTGCCTCGCCGCTGGGCGTGCACCAGCTGATCGGTGACGTGTGGGAGTGGACCAGCAGCGGCTTCGAAGCGTATCCGGGATTCGCCGCGTTCCCCTACAAGGAGTACTCGGAGGTGTTCTTCGGCGGGGACTACCGGATCCTGCGGGGTGGCTCCTTCGGCACGGACGCGGCGGCCATCCGCGGCACGTTCCGCAACTGGGATCACCCGATCCGGCGGCAGATCTTCTCCGGGTTCCGCTGCGCCCGGGACGCCCGTCCGAGCGAGGTGGCCTGAGGGCGATGTGCCGTCACCTCGCGTATCTCGGCGAGCCGCGTTCGCCGGCCGAGATGCTCTTTCACGCCCCTCATTCGCTGCTCGTGCAGTCCTACGCCCCTCGTGACATGCGGGGCGGTGGTTCGGTCAACGCCGACGGATACGGCCTCGGCTGGTACGCCGAAGGCGCCGAACCGCTGCGGCTGCGCAGGTCCGCTCCCTTGTGGACGGACGGGGACCTCCCGGCGCTGGCCGGATCGATCCGGTCCCACGCCTTCCTGGCGGCGGTCCGGAACGGTACGACGGGGATGCCCGTGGTCGAGGCGGCGAACGCGCCGTTCACCGGCGGTGGTCACCTCTTCAGCCACAACGGGCTGGTGCGGGGCTGGCCGGACTCGATGTCCGAGCTCGCCGCGAAACTGCCGATCACCCGGCTGCTGACGTTGGAGGCGACCACGGATTCGGTACTGCTGTGGGCGTTGCTGAGTGAGCGGCTGGAGTCGGGTGAAGACCCGCTCGCGTCCGTCACGTGGCTGACCGGAGTGGTCGAGGAGGCGGGGCCGGGTTCGCGGCTCAATCTCCTGCTGACCGACGGCCGGACGCTCGTCGGTACCGCGTGGACGCATTCCCTGTCCTATCGGGACACCGGAGGCGGTGTGCTCGTCGCGTCGGAACCGTGCGACGACGATCCCGGCTGGACTCCCGTTCCCGACCGACACGCCGTCCGGGTCACCGGCGCGGGCGTGGAAATCCTTCCCCTCGAAGCCGATCGGAGCCCTGAGGCACGATGACCGAAGTCGACCTCGACGTACACCACAGCGAATCGGATATCACCGAACAGCTGCGCGCGGACGTCCGCGCCGGCCTGGAGGCGGACCAGAAGTGGTTGTCGCCCAAATGGTTCTACGACGCCCGCGGCAGCGAACTGTTCGAGAAGATCACCGCCCTTCCCGAGTACTACCCGACCCGGAGCGAACGAGAGGTGCTCGCGGCACGCGGTGGTGAGATCGCCGAAAGCTCGGGCGCGCACACCCTCGTCGAGCTGGGTTCAGGATCGAGCGAGAAGACAAGGCTCCTGCTCGACGCGCTCACGAGCCACGGCACGTTGAAGGAGTTCGTCCCGCTCGACGTCTCCGAAACCGCGCTCGCGGACGCCGCGGAAGCCATCACGGCCGACTACCCGAGCCTCGAAGTCCGGGGCGTGGTCGGTGACTTCACCCGGCATCTCGATCTGCTGCCGGGCGATCGCCCGCGGCTGGTGGTCTTCCTCGGCGGCACGATCGGCAATTTCCTCCCCGCCGACCGTGTCACCTTCCTGCGCTCGGTCCGCGACGTGCTCGACGAAGGGGAGTGGTTCCTCCTCGGGACGGATCTGGTGAAGGACCGGGAAACCCTGGAGCGCGCCTATGACGACGCGGCCGGGGTCACCGCCGAGTTCAACCGCAACATGCTCCACGTGATCAACAACGGTCTCGGCGCGAACTTCGACCCGGCCGCCTTCGACCACGTCTCGTATTGGGACGAGGAGAACGAATGGATCGAAATGCGCCTGCGCGCCCGCGAAGCGCTGACCGTCGACATCCCGGGTGCCGGTCTGCAGGTGAAGTTCGACGAGGGCGAATACGTGCGCACCGAGATCTCCGCGAAGTTCCGGCGGGAGGGGATCGCCGCGGAACTGGCCGCCGCCGGTTTCTCGGTGGAGAAATGGTGGACGGACTCGGAATCGCGGTTCGGGGTGAGCCTGGCAAGATCTGTCCGTGACTAACCCTCTCACGTCGCTCGCCCGCGCGCTCGGCACGAAACCGTGGCTGATGGGGCTCGCGGGCGGGATCATCTGGGTGGACAAGAGACTCCACCGGCTGTTCAAGGGGAAGGTGAGCCTGGTCGCGCTGGCCGGGCTCCCTTCCCTGCGCCTGACCACGACCGGCCGCAAGAGCGGGCTGCCGCGCGCTACCAATCTCCTGTACTTCCCGCACGGTGAGGACTTCGTGCTCGTCGGCTCCAATTGGGGGAGGCCGAAAGATCCGGCGTGGACCCACAATCTGCGGTCGAATCCCGACGCGGTCGTCGCGCTGGCGGGTAAGGAGATCCCGGTCAGGGCCAGGGAACTGCGCGGAGACGAGTACGAAGCGATGTGGAAACTGCTGCTGGAGTTCTGGCCCGGTTACTCCATGGAAGAGCAAACCGCTCGCCGTGTGTTACCGATTTTCGAGTTGAAGACAACCACTCGATAGGTTCGTACCATCCTTTCGGCCGGTGACTGGGTTACCGGCTTGTGCGAGGCTCGCTTGGTGTTACGCGCCGTGACGTCGACGGCGCGCCGAGCGACGTGGTCCGTCACGTCGCCAGCCGAGGGAGGAGTCGTTTTGCCGAGATCCACAAGGAGGCCGGTGCGCGGTTTCGCACTGGTAGGGGCACTCGTGGCCGGCGCCGCGTTGACCGGGGGGTCCGGGACGGCGGTCGCCGCCCAGGAGGCCGGGACGCCCGCCGCCCAGGTCGGCGTGACGGCGCCGGTGAACTGGGGTGCCTGCACGGCGGACCAGATCCGCGGTGTTCCCGCCGACCAGGTCAAGTTCTACAGCTGCGCGCGGTATCGCGTGCCGATCGACCACGACAACGCGGCGCTCGGCACCATCGACATCGCGATGCTGAAGCGGGCGGCGAAGACGCCTGACAAGAAGGTCGGTTCGCTGTTCCTCAACCCGGGCGGTCCCGGCGGTTCCGGGTTCCGGATGCCGATCGGCGCGGCGAACTTCTTCCAGCCGCAGGTGCTGGACCGGTTCGACCTGATCGGGTTCGACCCGCGCGGGGTCGGGGCGAGCAACCCGCTCAAATGCTTCACCACGCAGGAAGACGCGAACGACGTCTTCTCCGCGCAGATCCCCGTGCCGCTGACCCGGCAGGAGATCTCCGGGACGCTGGCCTCGTACCGCGACTACGGCCAGTTCTGCAAGAACAACGCGGGCGCGCTGCTGAACCACATGTCCACCAAGGACGTCGTGCGTGACCTCGACAAGATGCGGGCGGCCGTCGGCGACCAGAAGCTGACCTTCGTCGGCTTCTCGTACGGGACTCTGATCGGGTCGACGTACACGTCGATGTTCCCGAAGCAGAGCCGGGCGATCGTCATCGACGGCAACGTCGACCCGGCACTGCGCACCAGCGATGGCGTGCAGTACGACCGCGAGCGCGCTCGCGGGTTCGAGATCGCGCTGGACGCCTTCCTGCGCAAGTGCGCGCAGGTCGGGCCGAAGTGCTCCTTCAGCGCCGGTACGCCGCGGGAGAAGTTCGACGAGATCCGCGGCTATCTGCGCCAGCAGCCGATCAAGCTGCCGGACGGGAGCAGCTACGACATCAACGCGTTCACCAGCACGGTGGCCGGGGTGCTGTACTCGCCGACGTCGTTCCCGCCGCTGGCCGACGACCTGCAGGCGCTGTACAACATCGTCCACCCGCCCGCCGCGCAGGCGCAGACGGCGCAGGCCGTCGAGCTGAAGGTGCTTCGGTCGGGGGCGAACGGGCGCGCGGACGCGAACCCGGACAGCCCCTACACCGGCGACGACTCCTACTTCGCGGTGAACTGCTCGGACAAGAAGATCACGATCAAGCAGGAGAAGGTTCCGGAGATCGCCGCGAAGTGGGAGAAGGAATCGCCCACTTTCGGTCGCTACCAGGCGTTCGCGGACGTGGCGGGCTGCCCGGTGTGGCCGGCGAAGAAGCCGGACGTCTACCGCGGCCCGTGGCAGGCCAAGACCGACACCCCGGTGCTGGTCGTCGGCAACTACTACGACCCGGCGACCCAGTACCTGTTCTCGAAGCGGATGGCCGACCAGCTGGGCAACGCCCGCCTTCTCTCGGTCGACGCCTTCGGGCACTGCATCCTTGGCGACTCGCTCGGGGTGGACAAGGTGACGGCCGACTACCTGATCGACCTGAAGGTGCCGGCCAACGGCCAGGTCTTCCAGCCGAACGTCCAGCCGTTCGAAACCGCCTGATCCAGGGCTGATGAACACGAAGGCCATCGCCACGGCGGTGGCCTTCGTGGTGTTCGGGACCGGTCCCGAACACCCGGCCCTAGGGTTCCGGACGGGGAGGGCCGGATCGGCCGGACGAACTGCTCGTCCAGGAGATCCGGGTGGGTAACCAGGGCACCGGCTTCGGCTTGGTCGCGGCCGCCGGTGCGCCTGGCTCACCCCACCGGCATGCTGGACGGATGGATCCCGTCCGTATCGCTCGCGAAGTGGTCGAGGCTCGTTTCCCCGCCGCGAGGGCCGCGATCCTGGGAGGAAGCGCGAACACCGCAAGGCGCACCGCGAGTTCGGATCTCGACGTCGTCGTGTTCCTCGACGGACCGCCCGCGCCGTTCCGCGAAACGACCGAACTGGACGGCGTGCCGGTCGAACTGTTCTGCCATACCGCCGAGTCGTACGAGAGCTTCGCCGATCGGGAGACAGCGGACCGCCGCTCGCCTCTGCTGCACATGTGCGGGGAAGGGGTCGTTCTTCTCGACCGCGACGGCTTCGGCCGTCGGACGCGGGCGGACGCCCGGGCGCGCCTGCGCGCCGGGCCTCCGCCGTTGTCCGCGACCGATCTGGAGGACCATCGATACCTGCTCACCGACCTCTTGGACGATCTCGACGGGGCCGACGATCCCGATGAGCTGGTCTTCATCGCCGATCGGCTGTTGATCGCGGTCGCCGAGCTGGTACTCCTGGCAGGTGGCCGGTGGCGATCCCACGGCAAGTGGCTCCTGCGACGGCTCAGAGAGGCCGATCCGGAGCTCTGCCGGGAACTCCTGCTCGGCTACCGGCAGGTCGTCTGCGCGGGTGATCCGGCTCCGATGCGGCGGGTCGCCGCAGCTGTCCTCGAAGGTGTGGGAGGCCGCCTTCTGGTGGGCTACCGGCGAGGCGCTCCCGCCGCCTTCAGACGTTGACGCTCGCGTAGGCGTCGAGACCGTAATTCGTCGCGTACGCGTTCTCGACCCCGACCAGAAGGTCGACCACCTCGAAATACCGGTCCCAGAAGGGCGTCTCGCGCAGCGCCTCGATGAGCAACTGGTACGACTGATGGTCGTCCGCCTCCCACACCCACACGTCGGTCACTCGCGCGGAGTAGAACTCGGTGTCGAAGAACCGGGACCGGACACCCTTCACCCTGCTCTCGATCACCGGGAGGACCTCGGTCTTGAAGGCCTTCACCCGCTGCTCGACGGTGAGGCCGAGCCAGTCCGGTGTGGTCTTCACCAGCATGAAAGCAGTCACTTCGGACATGATGATTCCTCTCGGTCAGGCGTAGGAGCCGGCTTCGATGTCCTCGGCCAGGCTCGGTCCGTGCGGGGTCCACTTGAGGAGTTCGCGGGTTCGCGCGCTGGACGCCGACATGTCCAGCGCGAAGAACCGGCCGACGAAGCCGAAGTGCCCGGCGGCGTTCTCCGGCGCCACGGACACCACTGGAAGGCCCAGCGTTCGCCCGATGGCTTCGGCGATCTCCCGAGTCGTGACCGCTTCTTCGGCGACCGCGTGGAGCAGCGTGCCGGTGGGCGCGCCGTCCAGCGCAAGCCGGACGAGCCGGGCGGCGTCGGTGCGGTGCACGGCGGCCCAGGCGGCGGTGCCGTCGCCGACGTAACCGGACACGCCGTGCTTGCGGGCGGCCGCGACGAGCGCGGCGACGAACCCATGGTCGCCCACGCCGTGCACCGACGGCGCGAAGCGGGCACTGATCACACGCATGCCCTTTTCGGCGTACTCGAGCGCGAGGTTCTCGGCTCCGCCGCGATGGGAATCGGGGCCGAAGGCGGGGGAGAGGTCGCTTTCGGTGGCGGGGCGTCCCTTGACCAGGGTCGAGAGGCCCGCGGCGAGAACGAAGGCCCGGCCCGTCCCGGTCAAGGCGTCGGCGAAGGTCTGGACGGCGGCCCGTTCGGCCCGGTTGGACTCGGCGGGGTTGCCCCAGTCGTGTTTGTTCGCCAGGTGGATGACGGCGTCGGCCTCTTCGGCGCCCGCGCGGAGGCCGTCGAGGTCGTCCAGGTCGCCGCGGCGGACGCCGGCGCCCTTCCGTTCCAGGGCGGCGGCGGAGGCGTCCGAGCGGGCGAGGCCGGTGACCTCGTGACCGGCGTCGAGCAACTCGTCGACGACGGCCGACCCGATCCAGCCGGTCGCCCCGGTGACGAATACGTGCATGGAATGCTCCTTCTACTGGGTTTCGCGGGAGAGCCGTGATTGGAGGACGACGAGCGCCCCGAGGACGAGCACGCTCACGCCGATCACCCGCAGCGCCGTGCTCGCGCCGGTGACGAACGCGGAGATCACTTCGGGAGAGCGGCCGGGTACGGCCGCCAGCGCCTGCGCCACGGTGTGCGGATCGTGGTCCGCGCGGATGCCGGACGGCAGCGCGGCGACGAACCGTCCGGTGAGGACGGTGCCGATGACCGCGACCCCGAGCGCGCTGCCGAATTCGCGTGTGGTGGCCTGTAGCCCGGCGCCGACACCGGCCTGCGCCGGAGGCAGCGAACCGGAGATCGCGGCGGACAGCGTCGGAAGGGCCAGCGTGACACCGATCCCGGTCATCACGAGCCAGGCCGCGTAGACCGCGTACGGCGTCGCGGTGTCGCTTGTGGACAGTCCGATGAGGCCGCCGCCACAGAAGACGAACGCGAGGGTGATGACGGCGTCGACTCCGAGGCGCTGGACGAGTTTGCCGACGCTCCGCGCGCCGAGGATCACCGGGACGGTCAGCGGGATGATCCCGAGCCCGGTCAGCAGCACACTGAAACCCTTGCCGTATTGGAGAAAAGACGCGTTGACGTAGAACAGCGCGAACATTCCGAAGAAGATCGTGGTCATGCCGAGACAGGCGCTGCGCAGCGCCGGCACGCGGAACAACCGGGGGTCGAGCAGCGGGTGCCCGGCCTTCAGCTCCACGTACGTCCACAGGGCGAAAAGCACGATCGCACCGGTGAATCCGGTCAGGACGATCGGGCTGCCCCAACCCGCTTCGGGGCCTTCGACGATGCCTAGCAGCAACGCCACCGACGCGCCGACGAGCAGGACGGCACCGAGCGGACTGAGCGGCCGCTCGTGCCTCGGTGACACCGGCGCGATCCGGGCGACGAGTACGACGAGCGTCAGTGAGACCGGGACGGCGGCCGCGAACAGCCAGCGCCACGACCCGCCCGAGAGGACCGCGCCGCCGCCGACGTTCCCCACGACACCACCGATCCCGGTCATCGACGCCCAGGTCGCGATGGTGACGCCCTTGCGTTCGGCTGGGACGGCGTGCAGCAGGACGGCGAGCGTGTTGGGCAGCACCGCGGCGGCCCCGATCCCCGTGATCGCCCGGCCGGTCAGCAGGAAAGGTACGTCCGGCGCGAGTGCCGACAGCAACGCGCCGAGCGCGAACAGTGCCAGACCGGCGAGCAGGACGCCTTTGCGGCCGAAGCGGTCGCCCGCCGCTCCGCCGGGGATCACGAGACAGGCGAAGAAAACGACGTAGGTGTCGACGATCCAGATCAGTGCCGACGCGGACGGGTGGAGGTCGCTCGCGGCCAGCATCGGGACGGCGAGGTTGATCGCGGCGACCATCCCGACCATGAGCACGACACAGGCGCACATGACGGCCGGCAGGCCGTGCCGGTCCGTCGCGGCCTCGGGGGAGTCGCGGACTTGAAGTCGGAGTGGCATGTCCACGACGCTATGAGCCTGCCGGTTATTCGCGCCACGCAACTTTGGCAATCCAGAGTTGCGTACCATGCAACCATGGCCGACCAGCTGGACCTCAATCTTCTGCGAGTGTTCGACGCGTTGCTGCGGGAGGGCAGCGTGACGGCGGCGGCCGAACGGCTGCATCTGTCGATCCCCGCGGCCAGCCGGGCGCTGGGCCGGTTGCGGCGGGCGATGGGCGACCCGATCCTGGTGCGCGCCGGCCGTGGGATGGTGCCGACGCCGTTCGCGCTCCGGACGGCCCCGCGGGTGCGGTCCCTGCTCGACGAGGCGTCGGCCTTGATCAGCGCCGACCGCGAGCTGGCGATCGGGGACCTCGAACGCACCTTCACCATCCGCATCAACGACGGTGTCGCCGCGACCTTGGTGACGGCCGTCGCCGAGGCGACCGCCGCGGTCGCGCCGGGGGTGGTCCTGCGTTTCGTCGCCGAAGGCAGCGAAAGCACCGAGGCCTTGCGCGACGGTTCGGTGGATCTGGACATCGGCGCGGGCGACATCACCGCGCCCGATATCCGTTCGACGCTGCTGTACCGCGAACGAGTGGTCGCGATCGTCAGGGCGGACGGCCCGCTCGGCGGCGTGCGCCGCCCGACGCTGACGCAGCTTTGCCGGTATCCGCACGTGTCCGCATCTCGACGCGGACGGGGCAGAGGGCCACTCGACGACGTGCTCGAGGCCGCCGGTCTCCAGCGCCGGGTCGCGGCGGTCGTCCCCACCTCCGCCGTCGCCGCGTTCCTGGCCGCGTCGAGCGACTACGTCGGGCTCGCGCCTCAGCGGCTCGCCGAGCAGTACGGCCGGTCGCTCGGCATCCGCTGGTTCCCGATCCCCGCGGATCTCCCGCCGATCGAGGTCTGCCAGCTCTGGCACGCACGGCTCGACGCCGACCCGGCCCAGCGCTGGCTACGTGACACGATCCACGCCGCGCTCGGGCCGTCCGGTGGTAAAGTGCCGAAGGTTGATCAACACCGATCGAGTACGAAAGCGAGGTGAGCGGCACATGCCGGAAGACAGTTCTGGACCGACCGGACGTGGTCGCCGTTCACCCGGGTGCGCGGTGCGCTGACCTTCTCCGGTCTCCTTTCCCTGTCTGGCTTTGTGTACGCACGCCAGAAAAGAGCCGGAATCATGAACACCTTCGAAATGCTGCTCAGGGTCGGCACCGGCGTCGGCCTCGGCGCCGTCATCGGCATCGAGCGCCAGTACCGCGCCCGGATGGCCGGGCTCCGCACCAACGCCCTCGTCGCCGTCGGCGCGACCCTCTTCGTCCTGCTGTCCGCCCACGGTTTCGGCGGGCTGAACACCAGCGGTGACGCCGACCCGACCCGCGTCGCCGCCCAGATCGTCTCCGGTATCGGTTTCCTCGGCGCCGGGGTGATCCTCCGGGACGGGCTGAACGTGCGCGGGCTCAACACCGCGGCCACGCTGTGGTGCTCGGCGGCCGTCGGATCCCTTGCGGGAGCGGGGCTTTACGTCGTCGCGCTCGCCGGGACCGTGGTGATCGTCGGGGTCAACGTGCTGTTGCGCCCGCTCGGTCGCGTCGTCGACCGCCGCCCGGAGCACCGGGAAGAAGACCTCGTGAGTGGTAAGGACGGTTAGAACAGTCCTCACCACTCACGAGCCGGACAGGAAGTCCAGCAGTATCCGGGAGAACTCGGCGGGTTTCTCCAGATTGATCATGTGCGCGACCCCGGGGACGACCAGTTTCCGGGCGTCGCGGGCTTCGCTTTCGATCTGGTCGGCGATGGCGACGATATCCGTGGAATCCAGCTCTCCCACCAAGGTCAAGGTGCGCGGGGTCAGCTCGCCGATACGTTCGATGGCGCGTAGCTCGTCCATCCGCGTGAAGCCCGATAGTCCGTGCCGGACGATCGTCTGCGTGTACATCTCCTGACCCAGCCGCCGGACCCGTTGATCGACGTCCGCGGGCGCGCGCCGCGGCCCGTCCACCCACATGCGCAGGATGTACTCGATGGCGGCGGGAAGATCACCCCTGGCGCCCGCCTCCTCGAGTTTCTCGGTCTGTTCCAGGACGAAGGGGTCCTTCGTCGCCATCGCGCTGAGGCCGGTGGCGACGAGCACGAGATCCTGGACGAGATCCGGGTAGGTCAGCGCGAAATCGACCGCGATCCGCCCGCCGCCGGACAGCCCGACCAGCGAAGCGCGGTGGAGTCCCAACGCGGTCAACAGCTCGCGGAGATCCTCGTAGTGCTTGAACCGCGCCGCCGGGGTGGAAGAGTCGCCGTGTCCGCGCGCGTCGTACCGGATGGCGGTGTGGTGACGTGCGAGCGCCGACATCTCCGCGTCCCACATCCGGGAGTCGAGCATCCCGCCGTGGAGCAGGATCACCGGATCGCCTTCACCCCGGACCTCGTACGCCAGTTCGCCGTTCTGGACCTGAACTCTCCCCGTGGTCATAAGGCCACGCTACCGAAAAACGCGAAAGGTCCCTTTCCCCAAAAGTGCGGGGAAAGGGACCTTTCGCGTGCCGTGCTTACGCCTGGGTCATCTTCCGCAGGACGTACTGCAGGATGCCGCCGTTGCGGTAGTAGTCCGCCTCACCAGGGGTGTCGATGCGGACGTCCGCGTCGAACTCCACCTTGGTGCCATCGGTCTTCGTCGCGGTGACGTGGACCGTGCGCGGGGTTTCGCCGTCGTTCAGCTTCGTGATGCCCGAGATGTCGAACGTCTCGGTGCCGTCGAGGCCGAGCGACGAGGCCGACTCGCCCGCCGGGAACTGCAGCGGGATGACGCCCATGCCGATCAGGTTGGACCGGTGGATGCGCTCGAACGACTCGGTGATCACCGCACGCACACCCAGCAGGCTCGTGCCCTTGGCCGCCCAGTCACGGGACGAACCGGAGCCGTACTCCTTGCCGCCGAGGACGACCAGCGGGATGTCCTGCGCCGCGTAGTTCTGCGCCGCGTCGTAGATGAACGCCTGCGGGGCGTCGTCCTGGGTGAAGTCGCGGGTGTAGCCGCCCTGCACGTCGTCCAGCAGCTGGTTGCGCAGCCGGATGTTCGCGAAGGTGCCGCGGATCATGACCTCGTGGTTACCCCGACGCGAGCCGTAGGAGTTGAAGTCCTTCTTCTCCACGCCGTGCTCGGTCAGGTACTGCGCGGCCGGGGTGCCCGGCTTGATCGCGCCGGCGGGGGAGATGTGGTCGGTGGTGACCGAGTCGCCCAGCTTCGCCAGCACGCGCGCGCCGGAGATGTCGGTGACCGGGGACGGCTCCGCCTGCATGCCCTCGAAGTACGGGGGCTTCCGGACGTAGGTGGACTCCGCGTCCCAGTCGAAGGTCTTGCCCTCGGGGGTGGGCAGCGACTTCCACCGCTCGCCACCGTCGAAGACGTCGGCGTAGTCCTTGGTGAACATCTCCTGCGTGATCGCGTAGTCGATGGTCTCCTGGATCTCCTTGGCCGACGGCCAGATGTCCTTCAGGAAGACGTCGTTGCCGTCGGTGTCCTGGCCGAGCGGCTGGTTCTCGAAGTCGAAGTCCATCGTGCCGGCGAGCGCGTACGCGATGACCAGCGGCGGCGACGCGAGGTAGTTCATCTTCACGTCGGGGTTGATGCGGCCTTCGAAGTTCCGGTTGCCCGAGAGCACCGAAACCGCGGTGAGGTCGTTCTCCTGGATCGCGGCGGAGATCTCGTCCGAGAGCGGGCCGGAGTTGCCGATGCAGGTGGTGCAGCCGTAGCCGACCAGGTGGTAGCCCAGCTTCTCCAGGTACGGCCAGAGGCCGGCCTTGTCGTAGTAGTCGGTGACGACCTGCGAACCCGGCGCCATCGAGGTCTTGACCCACGGCTTGACCGCGAGGCCCTTGTCGACCGCGTTCCGGGCGAGCAGCGCCGCGCCGAGCATGACCGACGGGTTGGAGGTGTTGGTGCAGGAGGTGATCGAGGCGATCACCACGGCGCCGTGGTCGAGGATGAACTCGCCGCGGTCGGCGCTGCTGACCTTGACCGGGTTGGTCGGGCGGCCGCTGTGGCCGTTCGCCGCCGACTGGATGTCGACCGCGCCCTCGTCCTTGAACGAAAGGGCGGCCGGGTCGCTGGCCGGGAAGGACTCCTCGACGGCTTCGTCCACGTTGGTGTGCGGGACCTCTTCGCCGCCGACGTAGTCGTGGATCGACTTGCGGAACGAGTTCTTCGCGTCGGTGAGCTCGATGCGGTCCTGCGGGCGCTTCGGGCCGGCGATCGACGGGACGACCGTCGACAGGTCCAGCTCGATGTACTCGGAGTACTCCGGCTCGTGCGACGGGTCGTGCCAGAGGCCCTGCTCCTTGGCGTAGGCCTCGACGAGCGCGACCTGCTCCTCGGACCGGCCGGTGAGCTTGAGGTAGCGGACGGTCTCCTCGTCGATCGGGAAGATCGCCGCGGTGGAGCCGAACTCCGGGCTCATGTTGCCGATGGTGGCGCGGTTGGCCAGCGGCACCGCGCCGACGCTCTCGCCGTAGAACTCGACGAACTTGCTGACCACACCGTGCTTGCGCAGCATCTCGGTGATGGTGAGCACGACGTCGGTGGCGGTCACGCCGGTCGGGATCTCGCCGGTGAGCTTGAAGCCCACGACGCGCGGGATGAGCATGGAGACCGGCTGTCCCAGCATGGCGGCCTCGGCCTCGATGCCGCCGACGCCCCAGCCCAGCACGCCGAGGCCGTTGACCATGGTGGTGTGCGAGTCGGTGCCGACGCAGGAGTCGGGGTACGCCTGGCCGTTGCGGGCCATGACCGTGCGCGCGAGGTGCTCGATGTTCACCTGGTGCACGATGCCGGTGCCCGGCGGGACGACCTTGAACTCGTCGAAGGCGCCCTGGCCCCAGCGCAGGAACTGGTAACGCTCGCGGTTGCGCTCGTATTCGATCTCGACGTTGCGCTCGAAGGCGTCGGCGCGGCCGAAGACGTCGATGATGACGGAGTGGTCGATGACCAGCTCGGCGGGGGCGAGCGGGTTGACCTTGTCCGGGTCGCCGCCGAGGTCGGTGACGGCCTCGCGCATGGTGGCGAGGTCGACGACACAGGGCACGCCGGTGAAGTCCTGCATGATCACGCGGGCGGGCGTGAACTGGATCTCGATCGACGGGTCGGCCTTGGCGTCCCAGTTGCCGAGCGCGCGGATGTGGTCGGCGGTGATGTTCGCGCCGTCCTCGGTCCGCAGCAGGTTCTCGAGCAGGATCTTCAGGCTGTAGGGAAGGCGCTGGGAGCCCTCGACCTTGTTCAGGCGGAACACCTCGTAGGAGGCGTCGCCCACCTTCAGCGTGTCTTTGGCGCCGAAGCTGTCCTTGCTGGCGGGTGCGGTCACTTCTAACTCCAGTGGCGGGTCAGTTCGGTGAGTTCTCCAGGCCGTTCGGGTCGGCCGGGAGCGAGTCTTGCGCACCCCCACCGTAGGTCCGGACGCGGGATGGCACACCTCGTTCGTCTCTTCAAACAGTACGCCCGTCCTTTTTACCTGGCAAGCCGACACGCGGGTCACGAAGGTCTCATCCACCTGCGGCCGTTCGAGTGACGAAACGTTCGTCTGTTCGTCCCCCGTTGAGGGGAAATGGTGCCTACGGTGTGTAAGTTCCTGGTGGTGCTTCTGGTAATGCTGTGACGGCAGTGGCACAGTGAGGTCGTCGTTCAAGATCGGGAGGTGGGTGGATCGTGCGTGGTGAAACCGGGTCTGGGGCCGGTGCCCGCCGTGGCGCGACCATCGGCGCCCTGGGAATCGCCCTGTTGCTCGGGGTGACGGGTACCGCCATCGCGGTACCGCCGCCCCCGCCGAACCCCAGCGACTCCGAGATCAACTCCAGCAAGGCCGAGGCCAACGCCAAGGCGGGTGACGTCGGCAGGCTCACGAACCAGCTGGCCCAGGCCGAGTCGAAGCTCGCCCAGCTCAACGACGACGTCGAGCTGAAGATGGAAGAGGCCAACAAGGCGAGGGTCGACGCGGAGACCGCGCAGGACGAAGCCGCGCAGGCCGATCGCGACGCGAAGGCCGCGCGCACCGAATCCGACGCGGCGCAGGCCGCCATCGACAAGGCCCGCGCCGACCTCGACCGGTTCGCCGCCGCCAGCTTCCAGCAGGGCAGCAAGATCGGCTCGGTTTCGGCGTACCTGACGGCCAACAGCCCGAAGGAACTGCTCGGCCGCGCCCAGATGCTCGACGCGGTCGGCGGCAGCAGGCTCAACGCGCTCGACACGATGAAGCGCGCGCAGACGGACAAGTCCAACAAGGACGCGACCGCGCGCAAGAAGCTGGAGATCGCGCAGGAGCGCAAGCGCGCGGCCGACGCGGCGAAACACGAGGCCGACAACGCGCAGAGCGCCGCACAGCACGCGCAGGACACCCAGGCCGCGCAGAACCAGAAGCTCGAAGCCGACCGGGCGAGTGTCGAGAAGCAGCTCTTCGAAGCGCAGCAGAAGGTCAGCGGCCTGCAGGGGCAGCGGCAGCGTTACGAGGAGTGGAAGGCGCAGAAGGCCCGCGAGGACGAGGAGCGCGCCCGTCAGGCCGCTCTCGCCGCGTCGAGGCCCAGCCCCGGTCAGGGCGGCGGTGGCCGTCCGACCGCCAGGCCCGTCCAGTCGGCCCCCGCCGGGGCGAGTGTCGAAGCCGTCGTCCGGCGGGCTTTGTCGCAGCTCGGAGTGGTGTACGCGTGGGGCGGCGGCAATACGTCCGGCCCGACGCGCGGTATCCGCGACGGTGGCACGGCGGACCGTTACGGCGATTACAACAAGATCGGCTTCGACTGCTCGGGCCTGATGATCTACGCGTTCGCCGGGGTGAAGTCGCTCCCGCACTACAGCGGCTACCAGTACAACGCCGGGCGGAAGGTGCCACTGTCCCAGATGCGCCGCGGCGACATGCTCTTCTGGGGCGGCAGCGCACGGGGTATCCACCACGTCGCGATGTACCTCGGCAACGGGCAGATGGTCGAGGCGCCGCAGTCCGGTCTGCGGGTCCGCATCGCGCCGGTGCGCTACGGCGGCATCATGCCGTACGCGACCCGCTTGATCGGCTAGGTCGTGTCCTACGCGGGGATCGTACTGGCGGGCGGTGCCGCGCGCCGCCTGTCCGGTGTGGACAAACCCGCGCTTCCCGTCGGTGGGAAACCGTTGCTGGCCAGGGCTTTGGCCGCGCTCGCGGACGCGGATCCGGTGATCGTCGTCGGCCCGGAACGGCCGGGATTCGGCGACGTCGTCTGGACAAGGGAGTCCTCGCCCGGAGCGGGGCCGGTGGCCGCGCTGGCCGCCGGGCTCGCGCTGGTGCGTTCGGAGCTCGTCGTGGTGCTGGCCGGTGATCTCGCGGGGGTCCGGAAGTCCACTGTGGACAGGCTGCTGGCCGGGATCGGCCGGGCTTCGGGAGCGGTGCTGGTCGACGCCTCGGGGGAGCGGCAGTGGCTGCTCGGCGCCTGGCGTGCGGAGGCCTTGCGCGGCGCACTGCCGGAAACGGTGGAGAACGCGTCGTTGCGGCGGACGCTGGGCGGGCTGGAGATCGTCGACGTACCCGAAGAACCGGGGGAGAGCACCGACATCGACACGCCGGAGGACCTGGACCGGTGGAGGTGAGTCGTGAGCGGCGATCCGGGGCGAAGCGGACCGGGTCGTGAGTGTTTTGTGTTGTTCTAACGACACTTACCACTCACGAGACCTGCCCCACCACGCGACCGCCGCCCTTGCTGACCCCCGTCCCGATCTGGCCGCCCCTCACTCGCCAGGGTTCTTCCAGAGGATGTACTCGAACGTGAGCACGGTCTTTCCCGCCGCCGGCGTGCGGTGGATGAGGGCGCCGTAGTGCCCGGCGCTGGTCCGGACGCAGAAGACCGGTTCCAGATGCTTCCAGCGGTTGCCACTGAAGAGGCCTTCCAGTACCTCGGTACGGTTCCACGCGGCTTCCGGCAGGCCCGAGCAGCCTCGTCTGGTCGGCGGACCCTCGGTCCAGTCCGCGGCCAAGGCACCGTTGCGCAAAGCGGCACGGCCTCCCGACCAGGGGTCGAAGGTTCCCGCGAATCTCGGCTCGACCAGGTCGACCGTTCCGGCGAAGGCCGGTTCGGAGGGGTCGCCGAACCGGCCGGCGTCCAGATCGTAGTGCAGGTTTCGTGCGTCGAAGGCGAACCTGCCGCCCCGTAAGACCGGCTCGTTCGACCTGGCGTCGGTGATCACGATGGTGGAGTCGCCGGCCGGATCGGCCTCGATGGTGATCAGGTTCTGTTCGATCTCGGCGACGAATCTCCCGTCCATGTCGATGCGCAGCTTCCGGGTCGTGTCGATCCGGAACATGGAGACGCGGCGCTCGCCGTTGATCACCTGGCCGATGGACAGGTAGGTCGCGTCACGATTCTCGGACTGCAGCTTGGCCGCCTCCTCGGTGGCGTGGACACCGAGCTGGGCGACGAGTTTATAGGGCATCGGCAGGCGGACGGCGACATTCTTGGCGACCTGGAAGACGATCGGCATGATCTGCTCCTCGAAGGCCTGCTGCCGCTCGTCGGGGGCGCATGCGCCGATCCCGGCGAGCGCGGCGAGTCCCGCGACCGCGAGGCTCGCCGTCTTCCGGAAGGAGCCCCGGGCGACCCCGCTTCGGCGGGGGCGCTGGTCAGCGAATCCGTTCGGCATGAGCGGTCAAGATCCTGGCCTTGCGGCGCCGGTCTTCGGATTCGTCCTGCTCGAACTGGACGGCTCTGAGCGCCGCACAGAAAGCCGACCATTGCGCATCACTTTCGGCCGCGGACGCCAGACGCTCGAGGTATGCCACCCCGGTTCCTTCCTCCATCTCGAGCAGGTTCGCGATCTCGGCTTTGCGGGCTTCATGGTCCGCGCCGGCTTCGGCGAGGGCTTCGAGCCAGCTTCCCACCTTGCGTCGGAACTCCTTGTCTCGGACGGCCTTGACCACAGTGGCGGTAGCCGCGACCGCACCCGCGGCCAGAAAAAGAGGGAACGGCATTGACGGTTTCTCCTCACCGATGGGCGCTGTGTGAAATCGCGTCCCGGGCCTGTCGAGCGGACCCGCGAAGGTAGCTATCGGGGGTGACCGGAAGAATTGTTACCGTCGCCGCTTCGGTACTCGATACCGTTACCGAACCGTCATCGCGGTTCGGTTGCAGGCAGGGCGAAAAGCCGGCGGAAAGTGCGCGATCTGCCAATTCCGAATCGGGTCGAATTGTTTCCACACGGGAGGCGCGGAAGTGAATTTCCCGCCCTCCGTGGTCGCGGCCGGCGACACGTCCGGACAGGCGGCCGAAGCCCCTTCACAGCCGTCATACCGCTGATCGGGTTGGCTACCGTCACGAACGGCTGTGTCACCGACCACTACGGTCACATCCGGACGCATGTACGCAAGCGGGGAACACAGGAGGCACAGTGACCGAGCCCGGCTACGCCGACGGCGCGCAACAGCAGCCCGGAACGCCGGCGCGGGACGCCCAGTTGCTTGAGCGGACCGTGTTCGAGGTCAAGCGGATCATCGTCGGCCAGGACAGGCTGGTGGAGCGGATGCTGGTCGGCCTGCTGGCCAGGGGCCACCTCCTGCTCGAAGGCGTTCCCGGTGTCGCGAAGACGCTCGCCGTCGAGACCTTCGCCCGCGTGGTCGGCGGTTCGTTCTCGCGGGTGCAGTTCACCCCGGACCTCGTCCCCGCCGACATCCTCGGCACCCGGATCTACCGGCAGGGCGCCGAGCGGTTCGACGTCGAACTCGGCCCGGTGGTGGCGAACTTCGTGCTCGCCGACGAGATCAACCGCGCACCGGCGAAGGTCCAGTCGGCGATGCTCGAGGTGATGGCCGAGCGGCACGTGTCGATCGGCGGCCAGACCTTCCCGATGCCCGACCCGTTCCTCGTGCTCGCCACGCAGAACCCGATCGAGAACGAGGGTGTGTACCCGCTGCCCGAGGCGCAGCGTGACCGCTTCCTCTTCAAGATCGTCGTCGAGTACCCGACGGCCGAGGAAGAGCGGGAGATCATCTACCGGATGGGCGTCACCCCGCCCACCCCGCAAGAGGTGCTGACCCCGGCCGAACTGGTCCGGCTGCAGAACGTCGCTTCGCAGGTCTTCGTGCACCACGCGCTGGTCGATTACGTCGTCCGTCTCGTGCTCACCACCCGTACGCCGAACGACCACGGCCTCGCCGACGTCGCGGGCTGGGTGTCCTACGGTGCCTCGCCGCGTGCCAGCCTCGGCATCATCGCCGCGTCCCGTGCGCTGGCACTGGTCCGCGGCCGGGACTACGTGCTGCCGCAGGACGTCGTCGACGTCGTTCCGGACGTGCTGCGGCACCGGCTCGTGTTGTCCTACGACGCGCTGGCCGACGGCGTGCCCATCGACCACATCATCACGCGGGTGCTGCAGACCGTGCCGTTGCCGCAGGTCTCGGCGCGTCCGCAGGGCGGCGCCGGTCAGGGCGGCCCGGTCCCGGCCGGCGCGCCGGTCAGGTAGGGAAGCGTGAAGAACGAGAAGGGCGAACGTCCTTCCTGGGCTCCGCCGGTACTCCGCGGGGAGCGGATGGAGGCGGGCCTGCGCACGCTCGAACTCGACGTGCGCCGCCGTCTCGATGGTCTGCTGCAGGGAAACCATCTCGGCCTGGTGCCGGGGCCCGGTTCGGAACCGGGGGAGGCCAGGCCGTACCAGCCCGGTGACGACGTCCGCCGGATGGACTGGGCGGTCACCGCACGGACGACGAGCCCGCATATCCGGGAGACCGTCGCCGACCGTGAACTGGAGACGTGGCTGGTGGCGGACGTGTCCGCGAGCCTCGACTTCGGCACCGCGCTGTGTGAGAAGCGCGACCTGGTCGTCTGCGCGACGGCCGCGGTCGCCCATCTGACCGGGGGAGGCGGCAACCGGATCGGTGCCCTCGTCTCCAACGGGGCGGGCAGCATCACGCGGATCCCGGCGCGCGGCGGGCTCCCGCACGCGCGAGGGCTGGTCCGCAAGATCGCCGAGACCCCGCGTGCCGAGGAAGGTGTCCGCGGGGATCTCGCCGCGGCGCTGGAGAAGCTTCGGCGCCCGCCCCGCCGTCGCGGGCTGGCCGTCGTGATCTCCGACTTCCTCGGCGACACCGAATGGCAGCGGCCGCTGCGCGCGCTCGGCGGGCACCACGATCTCATCGCCATCGAAGTCCTCGACCCGCGCGACATCGACCTGCCCGACGTGGGCACCGTCGTGCTGGCCGACCCGGAGACAGGGAAACAGCGCGAAGTGCACGCTTCGGCCTTGCTGCGCAAGGAATTCGGCGCCGCGGCGCACGCTCACCGGCAGGAGGTCGCGGCCGCGCTGCGCCGGGCCGGTGCCGCGCATCTGGTGCTGCGCACCGATTCGGACTGGATCGCGGACATGGTCCGGTTCGTGGTGGCCCGCAAGCGCCGCTGGTCCGGTGGTGTCGCGTGAGCCTCACCGGATTCGCCTCGCCGTGGTGGTTCCTGCTGCTGCTGGCGGTCGCCGCGGTGGCCGTGGGCTATGTGCTTTCCCAGCGTGCGCGGCGCAAGCGCACCATGCGGTTCGCCAACCTGGAACTGCTGGAGAAGGTCGCGCCGAAGAGCCAGGGATGGGTGCGGCACGTTCCCGCCATCCTGATCGTGCTTTCGCTGCTGGTGCTCACCGTCGCGCTCGCCGGGCCGACGGCCGAGCAGAAGGTGCCCCGGAACCGGGCGACCGTGATGCTGGTGATCGACACCTCGCTGTCGATGGAGGCGACCGACGTCGCTCCGACCCGGCTGAAGGCGGCCCAGGAGTCGGCGCGTTCGTTCGCGCAGAACATGACCCCGGGGGTGAACCTCGGGCTGATCTCCTTCGCGGGGACGGCGACCGTGCTGGTCGCGCCGACCACCGATCGCGGTGGTGTGGTGAAGGCGATCGACAATCTCAAGCTGGCGCAGTCGACGGCCACCGGTGAAGGGATTTTCGCCGCGTTGCAGTCGATCGAGAGCTTCTCGGCGATCGTGGGCGGCGCGGAAGGCCCGCCGCCCGCCCGGATCGTCCTGATGAGTGACGGAAAGCAGACCGTTCCGGACGACCTGTACGCCCCGCGCGGTGGCTACACGGCGGCGCAGGCGGCGAAGCAGGCTCAGGTGCCGATCTCGTCGATCGCGTTCGGGACCACGCACGGTTCGGTCGACATCGACGGCAAACCGCAGGAAGTCAAGGTCGACGTCGAGTCACTGGAGGAGATCGCGCGGCTTTCGGGCGGCGACTTCTACAAGGCGGCCAGCGCTGAAGAGTTGAAACGCGTGTACGACGACCTCGGTGAGCAGATCGGGTACGAGCTGAAGGACACCGACGCGAGTCGTCCCTGGTTGATTCTCGGGACTTTGGTGTTGATGATCGGCGCGGCGGCTTCGCTGTTCCTGGGGCAGAGACTGCCGTAGTGGCCTTGCCCGAGATTGGCCGGCGGTCGCGTGTTGCGAAAGCCACTTTCGCAACCTTCAACGTTGCGAAAGTGGCTTTCGCAACGTGGGCTCGGGCGATCGACGGACGTGGCCTGACAGCTCCCGGGTGGCGCCCGCGTCGACGTCGCGAAAGCCACTTTCGCGACACCTGCGGGTGCGCCGGAGCCGGGAGCTACGGGGTCGCGAAGCCGTTCTGCCGCCAAGCCTCGTAGACGCTGATCGCCGCGGTGTTCGACAGGTTCAGCGACCGGCTCGACGGCAGCATCGGCAGCCGCACCCGGTCGGTCACCTGCGGTGACTCCTGGATCTCGGCGGGCAGCCCCGCCGACTCCGGCCCGAACATCAGGACGTCCCCGGGCTCGTACGCGACGTCGGTGTGCAGCCGCGTCGCCGAAGCGCTGAACGCGTAGACCCGGGCTGGCAGCAAAGCCGCCCAGGCCGCGTCGAGATCCGCGTGCACGTGGACGCGCGCGAGGTCGTGGTAGTCGAGCCCGGCTCGCCGCAACTGCTTATCCTCCAGCGTGAAACCGAGCGGCTCCACCAGGTGGAGCTCGCAGCCGGTGTTCGCGGTCAAGCGGATCGCGTTACCCGTGTTGGGCGGGATTTCCGGGCGGTAGAACAGGATGCGGAACACGAGGGTTGATCGTCTTTCGTTCACGGGCGCTTCGCCTGAGCGCGGCCGGGTGGCCATCAAGCCGGACGAGCATGAGGCCCGCCCGTGACCATCCCACCACAGGAGGGCTTCATGCCTTCGCTCCCTCACCCCCTGTCGCGGCGTCGCTTCCTCGGATATGGCTCCGCCGGCGCGGCCGCCGTCCTGCTGGGGACCGGTGCCTGGAACGCCGCCGGCGCGATGCCGCTCGCCGGCGGCGCCGGTAACCCGTTCACCCTCGGGGTCGCGTCGGGCGACCCGTTGCCCGGCGGTGTCGTGCTCTGGACCAGGCTCGCGCCGAAGCCCTACGAGGCCGACGGCTTCGGCGGTATGCCGCGGACGCCGGTCCGCGTCGAGTACGAGGTGTCGCTCGACGAGCGCTTCCGCGCCGTGGTCCGTCGCGGATCCGTGGTCGCCACGCCCGAACTCGGTCACTCCGTGCACCCCGAGGTCCACGGCCTCGCGCCGGACCACGAGTACTTCTACCGTTTCCGCACGGGTGGCGAGATCTCGCCGGTCGGGCGCACCCGCACGGCGCCGGTCGTGTGGTCGTCGCCGCGCGAGCTGAACTTCGCGTTCGCGTCCTGCCAGAGCTGGGAGGCCGGGCACTTCACCGCGTACGACCACATGGCGGCGGAGGACCTCGACCTGGTCGTGCACCTGGGCGACTACCTCTACGAAAGCGGTGTCACGGGGGTCGGCCGCGGAACGCCGGTGGGGCCGCAGTTCAAGGGTGAGACCTTCGACCTGGCCCGCTACCGGCTCCAGTACGCGCTCTACAAGTCCGAAGCGCCGCTGATGGCCGCGCACGCCGCCTTCCCGTGGATCCACGTCAACGACGACCACGAGGTGGAGAACAACTGGGCGGGTGACATCTCGCAGATCGACAAGGAACCGGACCAGGACCGCGCGGTGTTCCGGCAGCGGCGGGCCGAGGCGTTCCAGGCGATGTACGAGCACCTGCCGTACCGCATCGCCCAGCTGCCGAAGGGACCGGACGCGCGTCTTCACCGGCGGCTGAGCTACGGCACGCTGGCCGATTTCACCATGCTCGACACCCGCCAGTACCGCGACGACCAGCCGTGCGGTGACGGCCAGTCGGCGAACTGCACGGAACGGTTCGACGAGAACCGCACCCTGCTCGGCTCGGATCAGCGGATCTGGCTGCTCGACGGCTTCTCACGGTCTCGCGCGCGGTGGCAGATCCTCGGCAACCAGGCGCCGATGGGCCAGACCGACACCGACGCGGGCGAGGCGACGAACGTCCACCTCGACCCGTGGGACGGCTACGTCGCCGACCGCGACCGCGTGCTCGCCGCCGCGCAGGACCGCGGGGTGCGCAACCTGGTGGTCATCACCGGTGACCGGCACCAGAACTACGCCTGGGACCTCAAGCGCGACTTCACCGACCCGGATTCGCCCACCGTGGCGAGCGAGTTCGTCGGGACGTCGATCACCAGCGGCGGCAACGGCGCGGACATGACGCCCGGCGGGGAGAACCTGCTGAAGGCCAATCCCCACATGAAGTTCTTCAACAGCCAGCGCGGATACGTCCGGGTCAACGTCAACCGGCAGCGCTGGCGGAGCGACTTCCGGGTGGTGCCGTTCGTCAACACCCCCGGCGCGCCGATCAGCACGCGCGCCAGCTACGTCGTCGAAGACCGGCGGCCGGGCGTTCAGTCCGCCTGAGCGGGCAGGAGGGCGGCGTACACCTCGCGCACCGACGCGGGTGGCGCCGCCTTCTCGAGCGTCTTCGGATCGACGAAGACGTACCGGGTCTTCACCTCGGTGCACAGGTCGCCGCCGCGGGTGATCTCGAAATCGATGATCAGCGAGGTCGTGCCGAGGTGATCCAGGTACACGGCCACGACCAGTTCGTCGTCGTAGCGGCAGGGCGCGCGGTAGCGGAGGTTGGACTCGGCGACGACGACGTCGACACCGCGGGCCACTGCCTCCTGGTGGGAGCCGAAGAGGACCTTCTCCACTTCGAACATGGCCATGTCCACATAGGCGAGGTAGTGGGCGTTGAACACGATGCCCTGCCCGTCGCATTCGTGGTAGCGCACGCGCAGCGGCATCTCGACGATCGGTTTCCGAGGCTCGGTCACGCTTCCAACCTACGTGAAGGGCTTCTTCCCTTGGTTCGAGGATGAGTGGGCGGCTCGTTCGGTGATTCCGATGGCCTGGCGTCGAGCTCTTGTGTCGTGAAGGGCCCCTTTGAGACCTTCATCGTCTCAAAGGGGCCCTTCACGACACGCGACCACTCACGTGAGCGCCTGACGGGAGTCCTTCACGCGCCAATGTCGTGGCTGCCGGCGCAGCCGAAACCAAGCCACCGCCGGTTCCAACCACTCACGACGCTTCGCAAGATGCCTGAATCGTCCCGGCTCACTCGATGAAGTCGATGTTCGGATGGCGCGGCGACTCGCCGTCGAACAGGTGCCGGTCCCGGCCCTTCAGGTGCAGATCGAAGAACGCGCCGATGTAGTCCCGTTGCGCGGCCAGCGACCGGCGGGGATCGATCGTGCCGATGACCGCCTCACGCTTCTCCGGCGCCACTCGCGAGCCGAGCTGCGGCACCACGACCTGCAGATCGCTGTACGCCATGTGCGTGCTTCCGCCGCGCAGCAGCAGATCTCGCTTCCAGCCCCGCTGGTTGGCCCAGAAATCCGCCCAGCTGCGGTCGAAGCCGGGCTGCCGGTGCGTGTGTTCGAGCGGTTTGCCGTTCTCGTCGACACCTTCGGCGCCCATCAGCAGGAACGGCCGGTCGAGACCGCGTTTCGTGACTTCGCCGGGCACGTAGGCGCTGCCGGGCGGGTAGCCGAACGCGGTCGCCATCGCGCCGTCGAGGTTGATCCCCGCGTCGACCCGGCGGTCGTGGACCATCGTCTCGCCCGCGGTGAACCCGCCGTAGGAGTGACCGTAGGCCCCGACCCTGGACAGGTCGAGCGACCAGCCGAGCCCGCGGGGGAGCGGCCGGTTCCCCGCGTCCGGGTTCTGGCCGCGGGTGATCTTCGCCAGCTGGTCCAGGACGAACCGGCTGTCGGCGACCCGGGCGTCGAGCGCCTTCTTCATGAACTCGGGTCCCTCGCCCGGCGGAACGGCCGTTTCGAGCCGTCCACCGGGGAACTCGACCGCGGCGCTCTCATAGGTGTGCGAGAGCGAGACGACGACGTAGCCGCGGCTCGCCAGATCGTCGACGATCGCCGTGTACGTCTCCCGCGGCCCGCCGAAGCCCGGGGAGAAGAGCGCCACCGGCTTCGGTGCGCCGGGCGCCGCGGGGACGCCGATCTCGGCCCGCCGCTTCGCCGAGGCCCAGTCGATGGAGCCTGGCGGGAGGCCAAGGTAGTCCTCGCCGGACAACGCCTGGTCGATGACGGCGCTCATCCCCGGCGTGAGCCACGGCGCGCGCGGGCCGTCGGCGAACCGGTCCGCCGGATAGGTGACGGTGACCATGAGTTCCCGGCGCCGCTCCGGTTTCCACGGATCGGGGCGGGACCGGTCGACGAGGTGGAGGTCGGTCGTGCCGACCTCGTAGTGGCCGGTGAGGGCCGGTGCGGTGAGCTTGGCCTGGTCTGCCGCGACGGCGGGGGCCGCCGTCGCGAGCCCGCCCGCGAGCGCGAGGCCCGCGATCAGCGCCGAACCCCGTACCACCCTGGTGTGTCTCGATGACACTGTCCCCACTTGACCCTGTTGTGACGACCGCATGAATTCGCCCACTGCTGGAGACCTTCCGGATCGGGGCGGCCCGATGGCCGCCTGATTCCGACCATGGCAGCGCCCGGTGCGCCGCGCATCCCTCTGAAGATGGAGCCCGGATCACCCGTGCAGGGCACGGTAGGCCGAGGCGGCTCCGGGATGCAGGGGCACCTTGCCGGTGCCGATCAGCGTCCGGACGTCGAGGAACTGCGTTCCCACCGCGGCCGCCGGGACGAGATCGGCGGCGTGCCCGGCCAGCACCCGCGCCACCGCCGCCGCGACGTCGTCGGGCAGCGAAGGGCTGGCCAGCAGCAGGTTCGCGACGCCGATCGTCCGCAGCTCGCCCACACCCCGATAGGCCTGCGCCGGGACGTGGACCTGGTCGTACACCGGGCCGTAACCGGCGCGCAGGGCGGGGAGATGGGCGTCGAGCGGGAGAAGGGTGATCGGGGTGGTCCGGTTCAGTTCGGCGAGCGCGGGAGTGGGGATCCCGCCGGACCAGAGCAACGCGTCGACCTCGTGCGCCGCCAGCGCGTTGATCGCTTCACCCAAGAGAAGGTTCTTCGCCTTCACCGGGACTTCGGCGCGGGCGAACAGGCGTGTGCTGAACACCGCGACGCCGGATCCGCTCGCGCCCATCGCCACCGGCCGGCCGGTCAGATCGGCGAGTGAGCGCACGCCGCCGTCCGCCCGGACCACGAGCTGGTGGTAGTTCTCGTAGACGCGGCCGATGGCCGAGAACGCGATCGGGACGGAGAACGGGTCCGCGCCGGCGAAGGCGGACTCGGCGACGTCACCCAGGACGAGCCCGAGATCCGCCCGGCCGTCTCGCAGCCGCCGCAGGTTCTCGACGCTGGCCTCGGTGGCGACGGCCATCGCGCGCAGCGCCGGTTCGGCCCGGTTCAGCTGCTGGGCGAGGAGTTCCGCGAAGGCGAGGTAGAAACCGCCGTACTCGCCCGCCGCGATGACGACCTCGCGTTCCGGGCCCCGATAGCCCGCTGTCGAACAGCCCGCGAGCGTCGCGAGCCCGGCCAGGAGAGCGGTGCGTCGCGTGACGGTCACGGCGTTTCCCCTGTCGCGAGAGGCAGTTCGACGCGGACTTCGAGCCCATGCGGTTTCGCTTCGCGCAGTTCGAGTTTCCCGCCCCTGGCGAGCACGTGCTGCCTCGCGATCGCGAGGCCGAGGCCCGTTCCGCGCGGAGCGCCGTCGCCCCCGGCCCGCCAGAACCGTTCGGTCGCGCGTTCGCGGTCCTCTGTGGACAGACCGGGTCCGTTGTCGGACACGAAGAGCGTGGCCGTCGTGTCCCCGGTCTCGTAGCCGGTGGTGATCGTCGCGCCGCGTCCCGCGTAGTGCACCGCGTTGTCCAGCAGGACATCCAAAACCTGGGCCAGCTCGCTCTCCGCGCACCGCACCGGCACCGGCTCGTCGTGGCCTTCCGCCGCCGCGAGGCCGACTCCAGCGTCTTCGGCCGAGGGACGCCACGCGTCGACCCGTTCGGCGAGGACGGCCGGGAGATCGCAGGGTTCGTCGCCGGACTCGCCCGCGGCGAGCCGGGTCGCGGCGCTTTCCGCGAGCGCCAGCGCGAGCAGGCCGTCGAGCAGGGACTCCAGCCGTTCGACCTCCGCGACGGTCGCGCGGTAGGCCCGCTGGCCGTCCCCGTCGACCTGCGCGGCGAGCGAATCCACGCGCAATCGCAAGGCGGCCATGGGATTGCGTAGCTGGTGCGACGCGTCCGCGACCAGCCGACGCTGCTGTTCCGAGGCCTCGACGACGGCGTCGGACATCCGGTTGAACGACGTCGCGAGGGAACGCAGCTCGCGGGGCCCGGCCCGGTCGGGGACCTGGGCCCGATGCCCCTCGGTCACCGCCTGCACGCCGGTCTCCAGTTCGTGCAACGGCCGCACCATCCAGCGCGCCAGCAGGACCGCGAGCAGCACAAACACCGCCGCGACCAGTACCGCGCCCGCGACGATCGCGGACCAGCGGGCGGCGACCTCGGCCGCCGCGGTGGTCACCGACGCGCGCAGCACCACCACACCGGCCACCCGGGTCCCGGTGCCCACCGGACGGGCGAAATGGACCGGATCCGCCGACCACGGACTCAGCTGTTCGGGGCCTTTGGCGGGCTGATTGCGCAGCGCGGCCTCGACGAGCGAGCGGACCACTGGTTCCGCGGCCGTCATCCCGCCGGTTTCCACCAGTGGCACCCCGCGCGCGTCGACCACCACGACGGCTTCGCCGTACAACGACGAATACCGTTCGGCGTCGACGGCCAGCGCGGTCGGGTCGGCGGCGTCGACGGCCTGCTGCGCCAGGACGACGAACCGGTCGACATCGGCGTTGCGGGCGATCACCAGCTGCTGGGTGCGCTGCGCGGCGGTCGACCCGAACAGCGGGATCGCGAACGCGGCGACCACGGTCAGCGCGAGCGCGACGAGGACGACCAGCAGCCGGGCGCGCACCGGTCAGTCCCGGCCCAGCCGGTAGCCGAAACCCCGGATCGTGGTCAGCAGGCCCGGCCTGTCGAGCTTCGCGCGCAACTGGGTCAGGTGCACGTCGAGCGAACGGGAGACGGCGAGGTACGCGTCGCCCCAGACCTCGTCCATCAGCTGCTGACGGCTCACCGCCGTGCCCGGCCGGGCGGCGAGCACGGCCAGGACGGCGAACTCCTTGGCGGTGAGCCCGATGTCGTTGCCGCCGACCAGCACGCGCCGCGCGCCGAGGTCGATCTCGACGTCCTCGACCCGGACGACGCCGTCCTGCGGCACGGCGGAGACGGCGGCGCGGCGGACGACCGCGTCCATCCTCGCCAGCAGCTCGGCCAGCCGGACGGGTTTGGTCAGGTAATCGTCGGCACCGAGCCGCAGCCCGCGCACGACGGACCGTTCGTCACCGCTCGCGGTGAGCACGAGCACCGGTACCGGCGAGACCTGCCGGACCTTCCTGAGCACGTCGAGCCCGTGCATGTCGGGCAGGTTGAGATCCAGCAGGATCACGTCGGCCGCGCGATGCCGGTGCAGCGCGTCGCTGCCGCGGAGCGCGTGGGAGACGGTGTGGCCGCGCGTTTGCAGCGCTTCGGCGATCGCGTCGGCGACACCGGCGTCGTCCTCGACGAGCAGCACCCGCACGGCCACACCTTCCCGCCTAGCCTTCGCGGCCGGACACGAGCTCGGGCTCGGGCTGCTTCTTCTTGTCCAGCTCCGAGGTCTTCGAGGTTTCCCGCATTGTGCCGTACACGATGAGCGACACCAGGACACAGCCCGCGACGTAGTAGAAGAACACCGATTCATGGCCCGCCCCCTTGAGCGCCTGCGCGATGAGCTCGGCGGTGCCGCCGAAGATCGCCACGGTGAGCGCGTAGGGGAGGCCGACGCCGATCGCTCGGATCTTCGTCGGGAACAGCTCGGCCTTCACGATCGCGTTGATCGAGGTGTACCCGGTGACGATCACCAGGCCGGCCAGCATCAGCAGGAAGGCGAGCACCGGCTCCTTCGTCCCGCCCATCAGCGTCATGATCGGGACGGTCAGCAGGGTGCCCGCGATCCCGAAGAACATCAGCAGCGGACGACGGCCGATCCGGTCGGACAGCTTGCCCGCGAACGGCTGCAGGATCGCGGCGACGAGGATCGCGCAGAACAGGATCAGCGTGACCGTCCGGCGCGGGATGCCCGCGGTGTTCTCCATGAACTTCTGGCTGTAGGTGGCGAAGGTGTAGAACGACACCGTGCCGCCGAGGGTGAGGCCGACGACGAGCGCGATCTCCTTGGGGTACTTGATCAGCGCCCGCAGCGTGCCCTTGTCGCCCGCGTCCTTGCCGGTGCCGGAGGCCTTGGCTTCTTCGAAGCTGGCCGACTCGTCCATCCCGCGGCGCAGGACCATCACCACGACCGCGGCGAGCGCGCCGACGACGAAGGCGATCCGCCAGCCCCACGAGGTCAGCTGCTGCTCCGTCAGGACGGCCTGCAGGAGCAGCTGGAGACCCAGCGCCAGCAGCTGGCCGCCGTACAGCGTCACGTACTGGAAGCTGGAGTAGAAGCCGCGTTTGCCCGGAGTGGCCACTTCGGACAGATAGGTCGCGGAGGTCGAATACTCGCCGCCGACCGAGAGCCCCTGGACGAGCCGGGCCACCAGTAGCAGGATCGGCGCGGCGATCCCGATCGAGGCGTAGGTCGGCGTCACGGCGATCATCAGCGACCCGGTCGCCATCAACGTGACGGAAAGCACGAGTGCGCTTCGTCGCCCGAACCGGTCGGCGAACCGGCCGAGCATCCAGCCGCCGAGCGGCCGCATGAGGAAGCCGACGGCGAACACCGCCGCGGTGCCGAGGAAGGCCGCCGTCGTGTCCTTGGTGGGGAAGAAGGACTTGGCGAAATACGTGGTGAAGGCGGCGTAGGCGTACCAGTCGTACCACTCGACCAGGTTGCCGATCGAGCCGCGCAGCACGTTGCCGACGACTCGACGTTCGCTCACGGGCGGCGAGGATTCGCCGATCCGGGTTGTCATCTTTGACCTCCTGTGTTCCGGCTCACGGTGAACAATCCGTGACGGCCGGGCAAGGTTTCGGCGCGGTTCCTAACATCCGCTTAGGACGGTCGCGGTTACCCGGAGGTAGGGGTGGCGCGGCTCCGGCGCGAACCTGGCGAGCCGATAACCTCAGTGCCGTCAGCGCGACAGGACGAGGCGAGGAGAGCTCTGTGGGACGGTCGGTACTGGTCACCGGCGGCAACCGCGGCATCGGTTTGGCGATCGCGAAGGACCTCGCGGCGCAGGGGCACAAGGTCGCGATCACGCACCGCGGTTCCGGCGCGCCCGAAGGTCTCTTCGGGGTGCAGGCCGACGTCACCGACGCCGAGCAGATCGACGCCGCCTTCAAGCTCGTCGAGGAGCACCAGGGCCCGGTCGAGGTCCTCGTCGCGAACGCCGGCATGACCGACGACACCCTCCTCATGCGGATGAGCGAGGAGCAGTTCACCCGCGTGGTCGACGCCAACCTCACCGGCGCGTACCGGGTCGCCAAGCGCGCTTCCCGCGGCATGCTGCGCGGCAAATGGGGGCGCTACATCTTCGTCTCGTCCGTCGTCGGCCTCACCGGGTCCGCCGGGCAGGTCAACTACGCGGCGAGCAAGGCCGGTCTCGTCGGCCTCGCCCGTTCGCTCGCGCGTGAGCTGGGCTCGCGCAACATCACCTCGAACGTCATCGCGCCGGGCTTCGTCGCCACGGACATGACCGACGAACTCGGCGAGGACCGCAAGAAGGAGATCCTCGCCCAGGTTCCCTCCGGCCGGTACGCCGAGCCGTCGGAGATCGCCGCCGCCGTCCGTTACCTCGCCTCCGAAGAGGCCGGTTACGTGAACGGCGCGGTGCTGCCGGTCGACGGCGGCCTCGGCATGGGCCACTGACGTCCCCGTTTTCCCGTACCGATCGCAAACCACTCCGGACTGGAGGTCCCGTGCCAGGACTGCTCGAAGGCAAGCGCCTGCTGATCACCGGCGTCATCACCGACGCCTCGCTCGCGTTCCACGCGGCCAAGATCGCGCAGCAGGAGGGCGCGAAGGTCGTGCTCACCGGCTTCGGCAGGCTGTCGCTCGTCGAGCGCATCGCCAAGCGCCTCCCCGAGGAGGCGCCGGTGCTGGAGCTGGACGTCACCAACCAGGAGCACCTCGACTCGCTCGCCGACCGTGTGCGTGAGCACGTCGACGGCCTCGACGGCGTGCTGCACTCGATCGGGTTCGCCCCGCAGTCCTGCCTCGGCGCGCCGTTCCTGGACGCCCCGAGCGAGGACGTGAAGGTGGCCGTCGACGTCTCGGCGTACTCCTTCAAGGCGCTCGCGGTCGCGACGCTGCCGCTGCTCTCGCGCGGTTCGTCGATCGTCGGCATGGACTTCGACGCGCGCGTCGCGTGGCCCGCCTACAACTGGATGGGCGTGGCGAAGGCGGCGCTGGAGTCGGTGAACCGGTACCTGGCCCGCGACCTGGGCCCGCAGGGCATCCGGGTCAACCTGGTCAGCGCCGGTCCGATGAAGACCATGGCCGCGAAGTCCATCCCCGGTTTCGCCGACCTGGAGAACGGCTGGGGCGACCGCGCGCCGCTCGGCTGGGACAGCTCCGACCCGGACCCGACGGCGAAGTCCGTCTGCGCCGTGCTGTCGGACTGGCTGCCCGCCACCACCGGCTCGATGATCATGGTCGACGGCGGTCTGCACGCCACCGGCTTCTAGGTCTTTTCAAGCCCCTGAAGGCCCCTTCCCTCAGCAGAGGAAAGGGGCCTTCTTCGGCGGGCTCACTACGCTTGCGCCATGACCGAAAGTCTCACAAGCCACCTCAGACAGCTGGAGCAGCAGCGAGTCGAGGCGCTGCTCACCGTCGATACGGCGGTTTTCGACGCGCTGCACGACCCCGCCTACCAGCTGTGCAACCCGACGGGAACGGTCTGGGACAAGGCCGAGTACCTGCGGCGTCTGACCACGGGGGAACTGGCCTACAGCCGGCTCGAAACGACGTCCGAGATCGATGTGCTGGCGTCCGAAACGCTCGCCGTGCTGCGCTACCGCTGCCTGATCGCTCTACGCGTCGACGGCACCGACATCCCCGCCCACGAGTGCTGGCACATCGATACCTACATCCGCGCCGGCGACGGGCAGTGGAGGTGTCGGTACTCGCAGGCCACCGGGATCATGGATGCCGCCGTCCCCGCTGCGGCGGGCTAGAGGACGGCGTTCGCGACGTGCCACGAGTCCTCGAGCATCAGGTACTTGGTGATCAGCCCGTCGGCGTTCACCTCGAATTCGAGGCTGAAGGCCGTCTCGATCACCTTGCCGGTGCTGCGGATCGTCGAGCGCAGGCGGCCGATCGCGACCGCGTGCGGCCCGTCGACGAGGACGCGCTCGACGTCGAACCGGTCCTTGACGAGCCCTTTGTCGAGCAAATCGTAGAACTCGCGGATCTCCGCGCGGTTCCGGCGCGGGCCGATCCACGCGACCAGTTCGGTGGCACCTGGGATGTCCCACGCGACGTTGTCGGAGAAGAGTTCCGTGGCGCCGTCAGTGTCTCCTGTGGACATCCGGCGGAAGAACTCGTCGACGGTGGATCGGGTTCGTTCGGACATGATTCTCCTTATTGGGTAACGGGTTCGCGGAGCAGGCGGGTGTCGTCGGTGCGCTGCACACCGGCGGCGAAGGTGAGGGCGACGACGGTGGCGACGCCGAGCCCGACGCTCACCCACGCGACGCTGGGATAGCCGAGACCGGCGTCGATCGACTCGCCGCCGAGCCAAGGGCCGACGGTGTTGCCGACGTTGAACGCGGCGGTCGTGCTCGCGCCGACGAGGGTGGGCGCGTTGCCCGCCACGGCGAAGGCGCGGACGTTCAAAGCGGGATTGACCCCGAATCCGGCGACGCCGAACAGGAACACGGCGAAGATCGCGAGCGGGGTCGCCGGGCCCGAGATCGCGAGCAGGATCAGGGCGGCCAAGGCGACGGCGAGGCCGCCGTAAAGGGTCACGAAGGGCCTCGCGTCGGCGAGCCTGCCGCCGGCGGTGATGCCGATCAGCGCGCCGAGCCCGAACAGCGACAGGACTCCCGGCACCCAGCTTTCCGGCAGCCCCGCGACCTCGGTCAGCAAGGGTGCGAGGTAGCTGAAGGTCGCGAAGATCATCGCCTGCGCGAGCGCGATCACGCCGAGCGCCAGCCAGAACCGGCCGCCGCGGTAGAGCCGCAGTTCGGTCGTGACGTCGGTCTTGTCCGCACCGTTCTGGGTCTCCGGGACCAGGGTGAAGACCCCGATCAACGCGACGACGGTCAGCGCCGTGACCGCCCAGAAGGCCGCCCGCCAGCCCGCGTGCTGGCCGAGGAAGGTCCCGGCGGGGACGCCGGCGATGTTCGCGACGGTGAGTCCGCCGACCAGGATGGCCAGCGCGCGGCCACGGCGCTCGACCGGGACCAGCGCGACGGCGGTGGCCGCCGCGACCGCCCAGAATCCGGCGCAGGCGACGGCGCTGACGACGCGCGTCGCGAAGAGCAGGGCGTACCCCGAACCCAGCGCGCCGACGACGTGCGAGAGCCCGAAGACGACGAGCAGGGCCATCAGGGTGGCGCGCCTCGGCACCCTCAACGTCGCGATCGCGAGCAGGGGAGCGCCGACGACCATGCCGATCGCGAAGGCCGAGATGAGCAGCCCGGCCTCCGGGATGCCGACGTTCAGATCGGCCGCCATTCCCGGCAGCAGGCCGGTGATCATGAACTCGGACGTGCCGAGCGCGAACACGCTCAGTCCGAGTACGCAGACTGCCAAGGGCACGGAGGTTCCTCCAGTTTTGTATTGATCGGTCCAAAATGTGGGCAGCGTCGCGCACAGGGTTCGTCGCGGGTGTTACTTCGCGGCGATCGCGTCCACCGCGATGGCGGCGACGGATTCCATGGCCGCCCGGTCGGCACCTCGGCGGGACATCAGGCGGAGGCCGGCCACGGTGCTGTGCGCGAACTCGGCGATCGCGCCGGGGTCGCGATCGCCGTCGATCGTCCCGTCGAGTTGCCCTTCCTTGGCGCAGGCCGAAAGAAGGGCGAGATGCCGCCGGGTGTCGGCGTCGATCCGTGCCGTGATCTCGGCGTCGCGCTCGCCGAACTCGGCCACCGTGTTGACCACGAGGCAGCCTCGTCCGGGATGTTCGGCTTCTTCGTCGATCGTGTACGCGAACAGGGCGCGGAACCGCTCGACGCCGGCTCCGGCCTTGTCCAGCAAGGCCGTCCTGGCCACGATCCCGCGATCGGCGTAGTGATCGAGTGCGCGCATGAACAGTTCGTGCTTGCTGGTGAAGGTGTTGTAGATGCTGCTGCGGCCCAAGCCGGTGGCTTCGCACAGGGCCTGCGTCGACGTGCCCTCGTAGCCGCGTGCCCAGAACGCGTCCATGGCGCGTCCGATCGCGGCGCGCTCGTCGAATTCCTTCGGCCTGGCCATGGCAGTGACCGTACCAGGTTTTGGATCGGTCGGTTCAAAACGGGCCGGGTCAGCGTGCGGGGCGCCACAGCGGCAAGATGGCAGGGTGGGTTACGACGCGCTGCTTTGGCTTTCGTTCGGTGGTCCCGAGGGGCCCGACGAGGTGATGCCGTTCCTGGAGAACGTCACGCGGGGCCGTGGGGTCCCCCGGGAACGACTGCTCGAGGTCTCGGAGCACTACCAGCACTTCGGCGGGGTGTCGCCGATCAACCGGCTCAACCGGGACGCGATCTCCGCGGTGGAGAAGCAGCTCGCGGCCGCCGGGATCGATCTGCCCGTCCACTTCGGCAACCGCAACTGGCGGCCGATGGTCGAGGACACCCTCGCCGAGATCACCGAGGCGGGTGCTCAGCGCGTCCTCGTCTTCCCCACGAGCGCGTATGGCGGCTATTCCGCCTGCCGCCAGTACGACGAGGACATCGAGCGGGCCCGCGCGGCGGTCGGGGACGGCGCGCCGGAACTGGTGAAGCTGCGGCAGTTCTTCGACCATCCGCTGTTCGTCGCCGCTTTCGCCGACGCGGTCCGGGCCGCGCACGCGAAGCTGGGGAACCAGCCCGGAACCCGTACGGTGTTCTGTGCCCATTCGGTGCCCGAGTCCGCCGACACCGCTTCCGGTCCGCCGTCGGAAGGCGGACGGCGCTACTCGCGCCAGATCGCCGAGGCGGCCCGTCTCGTCGCGGCCGAAGCGGGGATCGAAACCTACGACGTCGTCTGGCAGTCGCGCTCCGGCCCGCCCCAGGTGCCGTGGCTGGAGCCGGACATCGTCGACCACATCGACGCGCTGCACGCGGAAGGCGTCACCTCGGTGGTCGTCTGCCCGGTGGGTTTCGTGTCCGATCACCTCGAAGTGATCTGGGACCTCGACAACGAGGCCGCCGAGCGGGCCGCGGAGCACGGTATGGGCTTCGCGCGGGCCGCGACGCCGGACACCGACCCGCGCTTCGCCGAACTCGTCGTGGAGCTGATCCGTGAGCACACCGAGGGGTTGCCTGCGCGGAAGTTGTCGCCGTTCCCGGCGGCCGGTTGCACGGTCAACGGGGCGCCTTGCGCGATCGGATGCTGCGAGCCCGCGAAGAGGCCCGCGCGCCCGTAAGTGATCGGTCCTCGTGAGTGGTAAGGACGGTTAGAACCGTCCTTACCACTCACGAGGCGTTTGGCTCATCGGGCCGCGATCCGAGACAGGTGCAGGTCGATGAGGGCGATGGCCTCGTCGCCAGACTGGTAGCCGAGCAGCACCGCGTCGCCGAGGCCGGCCACCAGGGCGAGCAGGAGGTCGGCCTCTCTCGCCGCGTCGGTGGTGGGCAGGAGGTCGCCCGCCTCCCGGGCGACGGAGAGCAGAGCCGCGACCGCGTCGCGGAGCTGGCCGTGGCCGGTCCGGAAGTGGCCGGCGATCTCCGGATCCTTCAGCGCGCGCACCAGGAAGGCGTTCGCGACGAGCGCGTCGTCCCGGCCTGCCTCGTCCAAGGGCAGCAAGGCGACGAGCAGGTCCCGGACGCGCGGTTCGGACGGGGTGGCGATGCGCTCCTCGACGCCACCCCGCAGGGTGGTCGTCGCATAGCGCAGCATCTCGTCCCTCGACGCGAAGTAGTGCTGGACGGACCCCTTCGAGATGCCGGCTTCGGCCGCGACCTCGTTCAGGCTGACCCCTTCGAGTCCCCGGTCGGCCGCGATGCGGCGAACGGCCGCGGCGATCTGCCGCCGCCGGTCCTCGTGATCGACTCGTTTGGGCACCCGTACTCCTTTTCGCAGTCCGATCGGATTGCAAACTTCTCACCAACTGTTTACAATCCGATCGTACCGTAAAAAGGAGGGGTGAGAATGAAGGTGGGCGGATTCGCCTCGCCGGAGGCGCGCGCCGAGTACGAGGTCGTCTACGACCGAGGGATGGCGGCTTTGCCCGCGCCGGCCGGGATCCACGACGTCCGGACCGCGTTCGGGGTGGCGCGCGTGTACCGCTTCGGGCAGCCGGGTGCGACGCCGATCGTGCTGCTGCCCGGCCGCGCGGGGACCGCGGTGATGTGGGAACCCAACCTCGCCGCGCTGCTCGCACACGGCGAGGTCTTCGCGGTGGACCTCATCGGCGAAGCCGGCCGCAGCGAACAGACCGCCCCGATCCGCGACGGCGCGGACCAGGCCGCGTGGCTGAGCACGGTGCTCGCCGAACTCGACCTGCCGTCCGTGCACCTGATCGGGTACTCGTTCGGTGGCTGGCTCGCGGCCAACCTCGCCGTACGGGCGCCGGAACGGCTGAAATCGCTCACCGTGATCGACCCCGTGCTGACGTTCGGCGGGCTGACCGCGGGACTGGTCGTCCGCGCGACGCTCGCCGCGATCCCCGGGATCGACCGATGGGCGCGCCCGTCGTTCCTCGACTGGATCTCCGGCGGCGCGGAAGTCGACGCCACGGATCCGGTCGCGCGGGTGATCGACGAGGGGATGCGGACCTACCGCATCGCCCTGCCATCGCCCAGGCTGTTCACCGACGAGCAACTGCGCTCCCTGCGTCTGCCTGTGCTGGCCCTCATCGCCGGGCGCAGCGTCATCCATCACCCGGAACGCGCGGCCGCCCGTGCCCGTGAGTTCCTGTCGCGAGGGCAGGTCGAGCTGTGGCCGTCGGCGACCCACGCCATCGCCGGCGAATCCGCTGCCGAGGTCAACGCGCGCGTCCTGAAGTTCCTGGCCGAATGCGAGCCGGACTCGTGAGCGCGAGCGGCAAGAACCCCACGCTGTCCTTGCTGCTTTGGGACGTCGCGCTCCCGCTGGCCGCCTACTACGGGCTGCGGCTCGCCGGGCAGAGCGAGCAGGTCTCGCTGCTGGCCGGGGCGGGGGTGGCGGCGGCCCGGATCACGTGGGTCGCCGTCCGGGAGCGGTCCTTCGACGGCTTCGCCGCGTTGCTGGCCGGTGTACTCGGGGTCGGGCTGGTGCTTTCGCTGGTCACCGGGGACGCGAAATTCCTGTTGCTGAAGGAATCCTTCGCCACCGCGACCGCCGCGATCGTCCTGCTGCTCAGCTGCTTCAGCCGTACGCCCATGGTGCTCGTCGCCGTGCGGGCCGGATCCAGCGCGGCGAAACGTGCGGAGATCGACCGGCTGAGCGACGAGGTCCCCGGTTTCCGGCGGGCGTTCACCCGGATGTCGGCGGTCTGGGGCGTGGCGCTGCTGCTGGAGGCCGCGATCCGGGTGCCGCTGGTCTACACCCTGTCGGCCGACGTGATGAACGCGCTCAGCGTGGTGCTGCTGCTCGCCGTCATCGGCGGGCTTTCGCTGTGGTCCGTCCGTTATGCCGAGAAAGTCCAGAAAAGGCACACGGTGGCCACCTGAAGACCTACGGGTGCCTGTCCGCCTGTTCGGCGAACACGCGCACCGCTTCGTTGATCGCCGCGTACCGGGCGTTGCGGACCGCTTCGGTCAGCGGCCGCAGCGCCTCCGCCCGCCGGAGCGCCGCCGACGAAGAGAGCGCGCCGCCGGGATCGTCGGCTTCGGCGATGGCGAGGATCGCCGCGATCTCCTGGGAACGCTGGAGCACCCGCAGCGCCCGGCTGGGCATCCCGGCCGGCCAGGGCGCGTCGGTGGCGGCCCGCAGGCGCGCCGAGAGTTCGGCCCGCACGCCTGGTCGCTCGCTGGCGACGTCCAGTGACTGAAGGGCACCCGCGCTCGCGCGGATCGCGTCGGTGAGGCCGTGCTCGGCCTCACCCAACGGGCGGTATTCGAGGACGCCCGGCATCGGTACCGAGTACACCGTCCACCGCATGAGCCCTTCGGCGATCGCCTCGGGGACCACTCCGTAGCCGAGGTCCGGCAGCAGGACGGCCTCTCCGATCCGCAACGCGGCCTCGGTGAACGGCCCGCCGCCACCCAGGCCCCGCACATCGCCGGGGACCGGGAGCAGCAGCTGCATGCTCTTGGCGCCCTGCGCGCGCAGGGCGAGCATCAGCTGGACCGGGGTCGCGGCCCGGTTGAACGCGAGCGGCAGGTCGAACGCTTCGGCGGCCGCCGCGTCCGCGGCGACGAAGTCGTGGGCTTCGCCCCAGACCTGCAGGGCGTCAAGGACGTCGTCGGAGGCGGCGGCTCCGTTCAGCCACGCCGAAGACCAGACCGCGAGGGTCGCACTAGGACGGCACACCGGATTGATTTTAGTCGTGCTCCGGCGAAACCCGGCTATGGGAGGGTCAACCCCGGCTTGCCGTTCGCGTTCGCCGGAGCTGGAGTTGCTTCACGTCGACAGGGGCCACAGTCGCGACGTAGCGTCGAACGGGTGAACGATGTTCCCGCAAACCTGCCCCGGACCGCCGGGGACCTTCGCGCGGCGGGCCACCTGCCGCGGTCGATCAACCAAGAACTGCACGACAACCTGCTCGCCAAGCTCCGCGCCGGGGAAGACGCCTGGCCGGGGATCGTCGGGTTCTCGCGCACCGTGCTGCCGCAACTCGAACGAGCGTTGCTGGCCGGGCACGACGTCGTCCTCCTCGGTGAACGGGGCCAGGGCAAGACCCGGCTGCTGCGCACCCTCGCGGGGCTTCTCGACGAATGGACTCCCGTCATCGAGGGTGCCGAGCTGGCTGAGCATCCGCTCGATCCGATCACTCCGGAATCGCGTCGCCGTGCCGCCGAACTCGGCGACGCGCTGCCGGTGACCTGGCGTCATCGGGACGAGCGGTACACGGAAAAACTGGCCACACCGGACACTTCGGTCGGTGACCTGATCGGCGACGTCGACCCGGTGAAGGTCGCGGAAGGCCGCAGTCTCGGCGATCCCGAGACCATCCACTTCGGACTCGTCCCGCGCGCCCACCGCGGCATCGTGGCGATCAACGAGCTGCCGGACCTCGCCGAGCGCATCCAGGTCGCACTGCTGAACGTGATGGAGGAGCGCGACATCCAGGTGCGCGGCTACACGTTGCGGCTGCCGCTGGACGTACTGCTGGTGGCGACGGCCAACCCGGAGGACTACACCAACCGCGGCCGCATCATCACCCCGCTCAAGGACCGGTTCGGCGCCGAGATCCGCACGCACTACCCACTGGACGTCGAGGCGGAGATCGCGGTCGTCCGGCAGGAGGCCCGCCTGGTCGCCGAAGTCGGCGAGCCGCTGCTGGAGGTGCTCGCGCGGTTCGTCCGGAACCTGCGCGAATCCCCGGTGATCGACCAGCGTTCGGGCGTCTCGGCCCGGTTCGCCGTCGCCGCGGCGGAAACGGTCGGCGCGGCGGCACTGCGCCGGTCCGCGCTGACGGGTGAGGAACCCGCCGTGGCCCGCCCGGTCGATCTCGACGCGGTCCCCGGTGTCCTGCGCGGAAAGCTCGAGTTCGAGCCGGGGGAGGAGGGACGCGAGACCGAGCATCTCGTGCACCTGCTGCGCCGGGCGGTCGCGGAGACGGCCCGCTCGCGGTTCGCCGGACTGGATCTGCTGCCGCTGGCCGACGCCGTCGAGTCCGGCCATCTGGTCGCCACCGGGGAACGCGTCCCCGGCAAGGACGTCCTCGCCGCACTGCCGGAGCTGCCCGTGCTGCACGACGTCGCCGCGCGTGCGGGCGTCGGCCCGGACGAACCGGCGGGACGGATCGCGGCCGCGGTCGAACTGGCGCTGGAATCCCTGTTCCTGTCGAGGAAACTCGCCAAGGACTCCGACGATTCGACGACCGTCTACGGCCGATGAGTCTACCGCCGACGTACTTTTTCCCGCGGAGGCGGCGATGACACTGCCTGAAGGTTATTCGTACGGGCCGTGGGACAACGGCCCGGATCCGCTGGCGCCGCCGGCGGACCTGCGGGACGCGCTCGACGAGATCGGCCGCGACGTCATGGCGGGCGCTTCGCCCCGGTCCGCACTGGAAGAACTGCTGCGCCGCGGCACCCCGCGCACGGCCGGGCTCGACGAACTGACCAGGCGGCTCTGGCAGCGCCGGTCGGAGATCCAGCGGCGGCACCGGCTCGACGGCACACTCCAGGAGGTCCAGCGGCTGCTCGACCAGGCGCTGGAGGCCGAGCGGCGCGACCTGTTCCCCGATCCGGACGACGACGCCCGCTTCCGCGAGGCTCAGCTGGACGCGTTGCCGCCGGGGACGGCGGCGGCCGTGCGCGAACTCGCCGGGTACGACTGGCGCTCGCGGGAGGGCAGGGAGAACTACGAGAAGATCCGCGACCTGCTCGGCCGTGAGCTGCTGGATTCCCGTTTCGAGGGGATGAAGGAGGCGCTGCGGAACGCCGGGCCGGAACAGGCCGAGCAGGTCAACCGCATGCTCGCCGACCTCAACGCGCTCCTGGCCGCGCACGCACAGGGCCGGGAGGACGTCCCGGAGCGGTTCGCGGAGTTCATGCGCGAGCACGGCGAGTTCTTCCCGGAGAACCCGAAGAGCGTCGAGGAGCTGATCGACGTCCTCGCCGCTCGCGCCGCGGCCGCCCAGCGGATGCTGAACTCGATGACGCCGGAACAGCGGGCCGAACTGGCGGAACTGTCGCAGCAGGCGTTCGGCGACCCCCGGCTGGCGCAGCAGTTGTCCACTTTGGACGCCCAGTTGCGGGCGCTGCGGCCGGGCGAGGACTGGACGTCGTCGGAACGCTTCCGGGGTGACGATCCGCTCGGCCTCGGCGAAGGCGCCCGGGCGATGTCCGATCTCGCCGAACTGGACGCGCTGGCCGAACAGCTCGGCCAGTCCTATCCCGGCGCGAGGCTGGAGGACATCGACGTCGAGGCGCTCGAGCGGCAGCTCGGCCCGGACGCGGGAGTCGACGCGCGACGGCTGTCGGAACTGGAACGTGAGCTCCGGCGGCAAGGTCTTTTCGAACGTGCTCCCGACGGCACGCTCCGGTTGTCGCCCAAGGCTTTACGGCGGCTGGGGGAGACGGCGCTCGCCGACGTCGTGAACGCGTTGCGCGGCAAGACCGGCCAGCGGGAGACGGAGTCCGCCGGGGCCGCGGGCGAGCCGACCGGTGCCACCAGGCCGTGGCGGTTCGGGGACATGCAACCGTGGGACGTCTCCAGGACGGTCCGCAACGCGGTCCTGCGTTCGGTTTCGGTGGGCGAGCGGCGAGTCCGGATGGACGTCTCCGACGTCGAGGTGGTCGAGACCGAACACCGGTCCCGCGCGGCGGTGGCGCTGCTCGTGGACACGTCGTGGTCGATGGTGCAGGAGGGCCGCTGGCTGCCGATGAAGCGGACGGCGCTCGCGCTGCACCAGCTGATCAGCACCCGGTTCCGCGGCGACGCGCTCCAGCTGATCACCTTCGGCCGTTACGCGACGCCGGTCGAACTGGCCGAGCTGGTGGGCATGGAGGGAACTTGGGAACAGGGCACCAACGCCCACCACGCGCTGCTCCTGGCCGGACGGCATCTGCGGCGGCATCCCGACGCGCAGCCGGTGGTGCTGATGGTCACCGACGGCGAACCGACGGCGCATCTGGAACCCGACGGCACGGCCGAGTTCGACTATCCGCCGCAGCCGAGGACCCTGCTCAAAACCCTGTCCGAAGTGGACAGGATGGCGAAGCTGGGCGCGTCGGTCACGGTGTTCCGGCTCGGGGACGATCCGCGCCTGACGGAGTTCGTCGACCTCATCGCGCGCCGCTCTGGCGGCCGTGTCGTGGCTCCGGACCTGGACGGGCTCGGCGCCGCCGTGGTCGGCGACTACCTGCGGACCAGGAAGCGCTGAACTCGCTTACGCTGGCCCGATGGGGTACTCGGTCGGAAAGGTCGCGGCGCTGTCGGGGGTCACCGTGCGCACGCTGCATCACTACGACGAGATCGGGCTGCTGAGCCCGAGCGGGCGGACGGCGGCGGGATACCGGAGCTACAGCGACGACGACCTCGACCGCCTGCAGCGTGTCCTGTTCTACCGAGAACTCGGGTTCAGCCTCGACACGATCGCGAAGATGATCGACGACCCGGCGGTGGACGCGCTGGAGCACCTGCGGCGCCAGCGGGCGCTGCTCGCCGACCGGATCGGCGAGCTGACGCGGATGGCCGAAACCGTCGAGCGGGTGATCGCGGCGAAGGAGGCCGGCGCCGCGCTGACCGCGGAAGAGCGTTTCGAGGTCTTCGGCGAGTTCCGCGAGCCGGAGGGCTACGCGGAGGAGGCCGTCCGCCGGTGGGGTGACACGCCGCACTGGCGGACGGCGGCCGTGCCGCGCACCAAACAGGAATGGATCGAGGCGGAGAAGGTCCGGGAGGACTGGGTCCGGCGGCTGCTCAGCGTCTTCGACTCCGGCGCGCCCGCCGGCAGCCGGGAGGCGATGGACCTCGCCGAGGAGCACCGCCGGATGCTCTCGGCGTTCATGGGGGACTGCGACCTCGCGACGCACCGGGAGCTCGCCGGGCTGTACGCGACCGAGCCGGTGCAGCTCGGCTTCCTCGTGCGTGAGCCGGACCAGCGGCCGGGTATCGGCGAGTACATCCGGGACGCCGTCCACGCCAACGCCGAACGGGCCGGGGGATAGCGAATCGATTACTCCGGCCGTGTTCGTCTCCCACCGGACGGGAACGGCGTGGCGGCTCCGCTTACAGTCGGGGTATGCAGACTTGGTCATCGGTCGACGTGCCCCGTATCCCCGGCACCCCCCGTCCGCTGCGGCTCCACGACACGGCGACGGGGCAGATCCGCCCCACGGCGCCCGGGTCGACCGCCCGGATGTACGTCTGCGGCATCACGCCGTACGACGCCACCCATCTGGGGCACGCCGCCACGTACCTGACGTTCGACCTGGTGAACCGCCTGTGGCGGGACGCCGGGCACGACGTCCACTACGTGCAGAACGTGACGGACATCGACGAGCCCCTGTTGGAGCGCGCCGAACGCGACAAGGACGACTGGGTCGTCCTCGGCATGCGCGAGACCGCGCTGTTCCGCGAGGACATGACCGCGTTGCGGGTGCTCCCGCCGCGGCAGTTCGTCGGGGCGGTCGAGAGCATCCCGGAAATCGTCGAGGTCATCGCCAAGCTGGTGGCGAACGGCAGCGCGTACCGCGCGGACGACGCGGAGTACCCGGACATCTACTTCGAGCACAACGCGACCGGGCACTTCGGTTCGGAGTCGAACTACGACGCCGAGACCATGGCGAAGTTCTTCGCCGAACGCGGCGGCGACCCGGACCGTCCCGGCAAACGGCACCCGCTCGACGCCTTGCTGTGGCGGACGGCACGGCCGGGAGAGCCGTCGTGGGAGTCCGAACTGGGTGCGGGCCGTCCGGGCTGGCACATCGAGTGCAGCGCGATCGCGGTCAACCGCCTCGGCCTCGGCTTCGACGTCCAGGGCGGTGGCTCGGACCTGATCTTCCCGCACCACGAGTACAGCGCCGCGCACGCGGAGGCCGTCGCGGGGGACAGGCCGTTCGCGCGGCACTACGTGCACGCCGGGATGATCGGCCTCGACGGCGAGAAGATGTCGAAGTCACGCGGGAACCTCGTGTTCGTTTCGCGGCTGCGGGCCGACAAGGTCGACCCCGGCGTGATCCGGCTCGCGCTCTTCGCCGGCCACTATCGCGAGGACCGTCCGTGGACCGCGCAGCTGCAAGCGGACGCCGAAGCACGCCTCGCGCGCTGGCGCGAAGCCGTCTCCCTCGGCACCGGCCCGGCGGCGGAGGACACCGTCGCGCGCCTGCGTGACCACCTCACCGACGACCTCGACACGCCCAAGGCGCTCGCGGCCGTCGACGCCTGGGCAGAGCAGGCGCTGAACCGCTCCGGTACCGACCCGGCCGCGCCCGGGCTGATCCGGAACGCGGTCGACGCACTCCTCGGCATCGAGCTCTGAAGCCACTGCTGGGGCGGGAACCTCCCCGCCCCAGCAGTGTGTATAACGCCCTACGCGGCGACGCGACCGGCTTCCAGCCGGAGGTGGTCACCCGCCCAGTCGCGCCGCAGCCACCGATCATGCGACGCGATGACGACGGCACCCGGCGCGGAATCGAGCGCGGTGAACAACTCCTCGGCCAACGTGAGCGAGATGTGGTTCGTCGGCTCGTCCAGCAGGAGCACCTCCGGCGGGTCGGCGATCAGCAACGCCAGCGCGAGCCGCCGCCGCTGCCCGACCGACAACGCGCCCACCCGGGTCCCCAGATCGCGCGGGGCAAGCAATCCCAGGCCGCGCAACGGGGGAGCGTCCTCGCCGAGGGCTTCGGCGTAGGTCCGCTGCGCGGTCTTCTCCGGCTCGGCGAACGCGACGTCCTGCGCCAGCATGCCGATCCGCACGCCGCGTCCGGAAAGGACGGTTCCGGAGTCGGGCGCCAGCGAGCCGGCGAGGACGGACAGCAGCGTCGACTTCCCGGCGCCGTTCCCGCCGGTGATCAGGAGCCTCGACGTCGTGGTGACGTCCAGGGTCGCCAGCCGCAACCGTCCGGCGATCTCGATGTCCCGCACGGAGATCGCCGTCTTGCCCTCTCCGGGCTCGCCGGTCAGCTCGCCCTGGAACCGCAGCGGCGCGGGTGGTTTCCGCACCTGGTCGCGTTCCAGTTCGGCGAGGCGCAGCTGGGCGTTGCGGACCCGGCGCGAGATCTGTTTCTGCACCCTCCCGGTCTTGAAGTCGTAGAGCATCTTGGCGTTGTCGCGCTGCGGGCGGTTGTGGGCGACGTTGCGCGCGGTGACGGCCACCGATTCGCGCAGCTCCTTGAGCTCGTCCTGTTCCTCGGCGTAGCGCTGTTCCCAGCGCGCCCGTTCGGCCCGCTTCTGGTCCAGGTAGTCGGAATACGTGCCGCCGTACCGGGTCGGGCCGCCCAGCGCCGGGTCGAGGTCGACGATGTCGGTGCACACCGCGTCGAGGAACACGCGATCGTGCGACGACAGCACGAGGACCCCGGTCAGCGACGCGAGATGCTGCTCCAGGAACTCCATCGCGGCGTCGTCGAGATGGTTCGTCGGCTCGTCCAGGATGAGCGTGCCCGGCCGCCGGATCAGCAGCGCCGCGAGGCCGAGCCTCGACCGTTGCCCGCCCGACAGGGTGCCCAGTTCGCGTGACGGGTCGATCCCGGCGAGCCCGAGGCCCGCGCACACGATCTCCGCCCGCCGGTCGGCGTCCCACAGGTCGTGTGCCTGGGCCCATTCGAGGACGGTGCCGTACTCATCGAGCACGGCTTTGTCGTCGGGACGATCGGTGAGCGCCGCGGTCAGTTCGTCGAGCCTCGCCGCCGCCTGCCGGATTTCGGCGAGCGCGTCGTCGATGACGTCGGAGAACCGTGCGGTGAGCGCGAAAGGCAGCTCCTGCAGGAGGAAGCCGATGTCGTCGCCCCGCAGCACCTCGCCGCCCTGCGGCTCTTCGACCCCGGCCAGCAAGCGCAGGAGCGTGGACTTGCCGACGCCGTTCTCACCGACCAGGCCGAGCCGCTGCCCCGCCGAAGCGGTCAGGTCGACGCCGTCGAGGACGACGCGGGCACCGTAGGCGTGGACGAGGTCCTTGGCGATCAGGGAAAGAGACATACGACATCACCGGGTTTCTCGGACATGAGGAACCCCGCCGGGCCCTATGGCTTACGGGAGCGGTGCTCGACCGAAGCCGCCTCGGAGCGGGGAAGGCGTGATGTCAGTTGTCCATGATGGGGACAGTCTAACGCAACCTGTGTAGCGTTAGTCAACCCCCTTTTCGAATCGCAGGCGAGCGGCCTCCTGTTCGGCGAACTCGCGTCCGTCGGTGAGGACGCCGAGAAGCGCAGTCAGCTGGCGGCGGTCGAGCCTGCCGAGACGGTCGCCGAAGAAACGGGCCATGGGGGAGTAGAGGTCGGCGACCTCGGTCAGCCGGTCGGGAAGCGGCCGGATCGCGATCCGGCGTCGGTCCGCGGGATCGGCGACGCGCTCGACCAGATGCTGCGCCTCCATGCGGTCGAGCATCCGGGTCACCGCGCCGGTGGTCATGCCGAGCGCCCGCGCCAGCCGGGTCGGCGAGGTCGCGGCGCCGCTGATCACCAGCTGGAGCCCGTGCAGTTCGGTGGCGCTGATCCCGAGCCGCTCCGCCATGGCCGTCTGGAACAGGACGGTCGCGCTGACGAAGCGGGGGATCTCCAAGGCCGCCGAGGTGGCGAGTTCTCGCTGGTCAGGCACGTGCTTCCTTGCTCAGTAGTTGAACTGTGCAGTTACTGCACTGCGCAGCAGCTGCTCTGGCAAGGGTATCGAGGCTCACTTGACATCCGGACGGCCACCTGTGAATCTGAAAGAGAACTTTCGAAAGAGTACTTTCAGATTGGATCGGGCGATGACCGGGTTGCCGCCGCGCAAGCGGATCGAGGACGTCGAGCTGATGCGGGCGCTGGCGCATCCGCTGCGTTCGGCGCTGGTGGACCACCTGATGGCGGTCGGCCCGCGGACCGCGAGCGAGTGCGCGGCGGCCGTCGGCTCGACGGCTTCGAACTGCAGCTGGCATCTCCGTCAGCTGGCGCAACACGGTCTCGTGGAGCGGGTCGAAGGGGAGGACGGACGGGAACGGCCGTGGCGGGCGTGTCAGGTCGGCATCGAGTTCGGCGACGACCCGGAGCTGCACGGAGCGCAATTGGCGGTCGTCGGCACCACTCTCGCCCGCGAAAAGGAGCTGACCGAGCGCTATCTCGACGCCGCCGACAGGCTCGGCAAGGAGTGGCGGGACGCGTCGGGGATCAACAACTACTCGCTGCGGGTCACCGCCGGCGAGCTGGAGGAGCTGGTCCGGGGGATCGACGCGCTAGTGCGGCCCTACGTCGGTGCGATCCGTGAGGACGCTCCCGCGGAGGCCCTCCCGGTCCACTTGGGACTGCGGGCGTTCCTCCGCATCGACGCCGAAGGGAAGCCGAGCAGATGAAACCGTTGAGGGAACCCGCCTTCGCGCGGTTGTGGATCGCCGCCTTCTTCTCCGAGACCGCCGAATGGATGCTGCAGATCGCGCTGCCGGTGTTCGTCTTCCAGGCGACCGGTTCGGCGGCCACCACGGCGTTGAGCATCGTCCTCGGCCTGGTGCCCGCCGTGCTGCTGAGCCCGGTCGCCGGCGTGATCGCGGACCGCTGGAACCGTCGGCTGGTGCTGTGCGTGGTGTGCGCGGGACAGGCGTTCGTGGCGCTGCCGCTGCTGTTCGTCGCGTCCGGCGGCCCGGTCTTCGTGATCTACGGGGTGATGGCCGCGCAGGCGGGCTTGGCCTCGCTGTTCGAACCCGCCCGCAACGCGCTCGTACCCGAACTGGTCGCCCCCGGCGACCTGATCGGCGCCAATGGCCTGATGAGCATCAACGGCAGCGTCGCCCGCCTCGCCGGCGGCTGGGCGGGTGGGCTCCTGCTCGGCTTCGGTGGTCTGGGCTGGGTCGTGGTGGCGTATCTCGGCGTGCTGGTGATCGGCTCGGCCCTGCTGGCGCGCCCGTTTCCGCGCGTCGCCGCGCCGAAGGCGGCCGGACCGCACGAACCGGTGGTGCGAGCCTGGATCGACGGACTTCGCGAGATCGGCCGCGAAGGACGCCTTCGGCTCGCCGGTGTCGTCGTGGTGCTGACGTCCCTGGCGCAGGGGATGTTCCTGGTCCTGTTCGTGGTCTTCGTGCTCGACATCCTCGACGGCACCGAAGGCGACGTCGGTCTGCTGCGCGGCGTGCAGGCCCTCGGCGGGCTGGCCGCGGGATTCGCCGTCGCCACCGTGGCCCGCAAGGTCGCGCCCGTGGCCTTGCTCGGCTGGGGCGGACTGGCTCTCGGCCTGTCGTCGGCGGTGATCTGGAACCTGCCGGCGCTCACGGTGTCGCTGCCGCTGGGTGTCTTCATCGGACTGTTCGGGCTGGTCGGCGCCCCCGGAGTCCTCGCAGGCTCCGGTCTGCTCTCGCTGGTCCAGACCGCCGCGTCCCCTGAGCGCTCCGGCCGTGTCCTGAGCACCGTTTTCGCCGGAACGGCGGGGTTCACGGCACTGGGCGCGTTGCTGACGGGCGTCCTGCTCGACGTGCTGGGAAGCGGCGTCCTGCTGAACGTCCAGGCGGGCCTGCACACCGTCTCGGCGTTGGTCGTGCTGGGCGTGTCGGCGTCGGGCAGGCTGCGCCGTGACGCGATTCCGGCGGTTCCCCGGTCCGGGTGAAGCTACGGTGGTGGAGTGCCGCATCTCTTCGCCACCAGCGACCTCCACGTCACCCATGAGGGCAATGCCCCGCTCGTCGACGAGGTCGTCCCCCGGACCCCCGACGACTGGCTGCTCGTGGCCGGTGACGTCGCCGAACGCGCCGAATCCGTGATCGGGGTGCTCAGGACCTTGCGCGAACGCTTCGCGAAGGTCGTCTGGGTGCCCGGAAACCACGAGCTGTGGACCACCCAGAAGGATGAATGTCAGCTGCGGGGGCAGGCGCGCTACGAGCACCTGGTCGAGCGCTGCCGCGAGATCGACGTCCTCACCCCGGAGGACCCGTACCCGGTGTGGGAACACCAGGAGAAGCCGCTGACGATCGCCCCCCTGTTCGTGCTGTACGACTACAGCTGGCGCACCCCCGCGGCCGACGGCCTGCCGATGCTGGCGGCCATCGAGCAGGCGCGGGAGGCGGGCGTCCTGTGCACGGACGAGTTCTTCCTGCACCCGGACCCGTATCCCAGCAGGCAGGCGTGGTGCGCCGACCGGGTGAAGATCAGCACGGAACGGCTGGAGGCGATCCCCGAGGACCACGGGACGATCCTCATGTCGCACTGGCCGCTGCACCGTCACCCGACCGAGCCGCTGTACTACCCGGAGTTCGCGCTGTGGTGCGGGACGACGGAGACCGAGGACTGGCACCGGCGCTTCCGGGCTGAGGTCGCCGTCTACGGGCACCTGCACATCCCGCGTTCCACGGAGGCGGACGGGGTGCGCTTCGAGGAGGTTTCGCTCGGCTATCCGCGTGAGTGGCGGAAGCGGTCGCGGGGGCCGATCCCGCTGCGGCGCATCTTCTGACGCCTCGTGGCGCCGCACTCGCGTGCTTGAAGGCGTAACTCGCGTGATCAGCGGCGTAACTCGCGAGTGTCGCTTCCAGACACGCGAGTTACGTGCCTAAGCACGCGAGTTACGCCTTGACGCACGCCGCATACCTGGTGTCCCAGTCCGTGAAGGCCCCCTTGAGAGACCCAGAGTCCCTCAAGGGGGCCTTCACGGACTTCGGACCAGACCGGAGGCTCAGCCGCGGCCGGGACCGTCCTGTCCGGGACGCCGACGCCGCAGGTACCGCTCGAACTCGGCCGCGATCTTGTCCCCGCTCACGTCGTCCAGCGTGAACTCGGTCTCCGCGTCGCCGCGCTCCTCGAGCCCCCGGACGTACTCGCTGATCTCCTCGTCCTCCTCGGCCATCTCGGTGACCGTCCGCTGCCACTCCTCGGCCTGCTCGGGCAGCGCGCCGAGCGGGATCTCGACGTCGAGGACGTCTTCGAGCTTGTGGAGCAGCGCCAGGGTGGCCTTGGGCGACGGCGGATGCGAGACGTAGTGCGGCACGGCGGCCCAGATCGACACCGCCGGGACGCCCGCCTGCACGCAATAGTCCTGCAGGACCCCGACGATGCCGGTCGGTCCCTGGTAGTTGTTCAGCTCCAGGCCGAACTGCGAAGCGGTGTCCTTGTCGTACGCCGTCCCGGTGACCGGGACGGGACGGGTGTGCGCGGTGTCGGCCAGGAGCGCGCCGAGGGTGACGACCGTCGTGACTTCCAGTTGCTGGATGTGCTCCAGCAGTTCGGCGCAGAAGGCCCGCCAGCGCATGTTGGGCTCGGGCCCCTGGACCAGCACGATGTCCCGGCTGAAACCCTCCGGACGGCATACCGAGAGCCGTGTGGTCGGCCAGTCGACCCTTCGGGTGACGCCGTCCACCATGCGCACGGTCGGTCTGCTGACCTGGAAGTCGTAGTACTCGTCAGGACTCAGCTCGCTCAGCGGGGTCGCATCCCAGTTGAGCTGGAGATGCTCGACCGCCCGGCTGGCCGCGTCACCTGCGTCGTTCCATCCTTCGAAGGCGACGATCATGATCGGCTTGTGGTCATCCGGGTGGTCGCGGCCGGGCCGCTGGGTCTCGTCGACGGGCTCACTCACCGGACCAGCCTACGACCAGGCGGCCGTACGGCGTTGGGCATGTCCGGTGGCGTTTCGCCGGGGCGAACCGCGCGGAGCCGACGTAACACGACATTTCGGGCAGCGACCTCGCCGTCGACGTGAATCCGTCTCGGCTACCGTGGGCCGGAGAAGTCCATCCGAACGTGAGGGGGAACCGTGACCGAACCGTCCACACTGGACGGACTCGCCGCCGTGCTGTGGGATATGGACGGCACGCTGGTCGACTCGGAGAAGCTGTGGGACGTCGCGCTCTACGAGGCCGTCGAAAGCCTCGGCGGCACCCTGACCGAGGAACAGCGCCTGAGTCTCGTCGGGTCCAATATGGACGACACGGCCGCCTTCCTCCTCGAAGTGTGCGCCAGGCCCGTGACGCCCGAGTCGATCGCGGAGATGGGGGAGTGGATCCGCCACCGCACGGCCAACCTGTTCGACGGCCCGCTCCCGTGGCGCCCCGGGGCACAGGAGCTGCTCGAACTGTTGCGCGCCAACGGTGTCCCGATGGCGCTGGTCACCTCCACCGAACGCTCGCTGACCGAACTCGCGCTCAACACGATCGGCCGCGAGTACTTCGCCGCCACGGTCTGCGGCGACGAGGTCGATGGTCTGAACAAGCCGAACGCCAGGCCGTACCAGCTGGCCGCGGAGTTGCTGGGGGTCCCGGCTTCCCGGTGCGTCGCGATCGAGGATTCACCGCCGGGCGCGGCTTCCGCGGCCGCGGCGGGCTGCACCGTGGTGGTGATCCCGAACGACGTCGACGTCGAACCGGGTGAACGGCGCGTGTTCCGCTCGTCGCTGGTGGGTCTCGACGTGCCGGCGCTGACCGCGCTCCTGCCCTGACCGCCATGTCGCATTTCCGCTAGACCCCGCCCCGTGCGGTCGGTGATGCTTGCCGGGTGCATGAGGATTTCGAGCGCTGCGTCCGTGCGGTCCAGTCGAACGACGCCCGGTTCGACGGCTGGTTCTTCACCGCGGTCCTGACGACGCGGATCTACTGCCGGGCGAGCTGCCCGGTCGTCCCGCCCAAACCGGAGAACATGACCTTCTACCCCAGTGCGGCGGCCGCGCAGGAGGCCGGGTTCCGCGCGTGCAAGCGCTGCCGTCCGGACGCTAGCCCGGGTTCGCCCCAGTGGAACGAGCGCGCGGACCTGGTGGCCAGGGCGATGCGGCTGATCGCCGACGGCGTCGTCGACACCCACGGCGTGCGCGGGCTGGCCGCCCGGCTGGGCTACAGCGTCCGGCAGGTGGAGCGCCATGTGCGCGCCGAACTCGGCGCCGGCCCGCTCAGCCTCGCCCGCGCCCAGCGGGCGCAGACGGCGCGGCTGCTGATCGAGACGACCGGGCTGTCGATGATCGACGTCGCCCTCGCTGCGGGCTTCGGCAGCGTCCGGACGTTCAACGACACCGTGCGAGAGGTCTTCGCCCTGTCTCCGACGGAGTTGCGGGCCCGCGTCCGTACGGCGACCGCCCCCGGCACGCTGAACCTGCGTTTGCCGTACCGGAAGCCGTTGTTCCCGGACAACCTCTTCGGGCATCTGGTCGCGACAGGCGTCCCCGGTGTCGAAGAATGGCGCGACGGCGCGTACCGCCGGACGCTGCGGCTACCGCACGGTCCCGCCGTCGTCGCCCTCAAACCGGAAGACGGCTACATCGGCTGTCGGCTCACGTTGTCGGACCTGCGGGACCTCTCGACCGCGATCAGCCGTTGCCGTCGTCTGCTCGACCTCGACGCCGATCCGGTCGCCGTCGACGAGGCGCTGGCGGCGGACCCGTTGCTCGCGCCACTCGTGGCCGCCGCGCCGGGCAGGCGGGTGCCGAGGACGGTCGACGGCGACGAGTTCGCCGTCCGCGCAGTCCTGGGCCAGCAGGTGTCCACGGCCGCGGCCCGCACCCACGCCGCCCGGCTGGTCCTCGCGCACGGTGCCCCCGTCGGCGACCCGGACGGTGGCCTCACGCACGTCTTCCCGGACGCCGCCGCGCTCGCGGACCTCGATCCGGAAAGCCTCGCGATGCCGCAGAGCCGCAAGCGGACCCTGCTCGGCCTCGTGGCCGAACTGAACGGCGGCGACCTCGACCTCGGCGCGGGAAGCGACTGGCAGCGAGCCCGCGAGCGGCTGCACGCGTTGCCCGGTTTCGGCCCGTGGACCGTCGAGAGCATCGCGATGCGCTCGCTCGGCGATCCGGACGCCTTCCTGCCGACCGACCTCGGTGTCAAGGTCGCCGCGAAGGGGCTCGGGCTCGGCCCGGCCGCGTTCGCCGCGCACGCCGAACGCTGGCGCCCGTGGCGCGCCTACGCCGTCCAGCACCTCTGGGCGACCGGAGACCACCCGATCAACCGGCTCCCCGCCGCCTGAATTCGAAGAGGAGCGCCATGCGCACGCACACCGTCATCGACAGCCCGTACGACAAGCTGACCCTGGTCGCGGACGGCGAAAGCCTCTGCGGGGTGTACATGGTCCGGCAACGGCATCGCCCGGCCGAGGAAACGTTCGGCCATCCCGACCCGGGCTCGCCGATCTTCGTGGACACCGAGCAACAGCTGAAGGAGTACTTCGCCGGTCAGCGCAAGGACTTCGATCTCCCGTTGAGCTTCGGCGGCACCGAGTTCCAGCGGATGGTCTGGGAAGGCCTGATCGACCTCCCATATGGCGAGACGGTCTCCTACGGTCAGCTCGCCGACCGCCTCGGCAGGCCCACCGCGTCGCGCGCGGTCGGCCTCGCGAACGGGAAGAACCCGATCAGCATCATCGTGCCGTGCCATCGGGTGATCGGTTCCACCGGCGATCTCACCGGCTACGGCGGGGGCGTCGAGCGGAAGCGGCAGCTGCTCGACTTCGAGCGAGGCGGCGCGGTGCTGTTCTGAAGTGTGACGCGACCGGCACCACACCGGCCCGGGGCAGCGCGGCGCGGGCGCGGATGGAAGGATCTCCAGACTGTGAAGACCTTCGATGAGCTGTTCGCCGAGCTTGCCGACCGCGCCCGCACGCGGCCCGACGGTTCCGGCACCGTCGCCGCGCTCGACGCGGGAGTGCACGCGCAGGGCAAGAAGGTGCTCGAAGAGGCGGGCGAGGTGTGGATCGCCGCCGAGCACGAATCCGACGACAGGCTTGCCGAGGAGATCTCACAGCTGCTGTACCGCGTACAGGTGCTCATGCTCGGCCGAGGACTGTCGACAGAGGACGTGTACCGGTACCTGTGACGCTTTCGCGTCCGGAGAACCAAGGAGAAGCAATGCTGCGTGTCGCCGTGCCGAACAAGGGAGCCCTCGCCGCCGCCGCGTCGGAGATGCTCGGAGAGGCCGGCTACCGCAGGCGACATGAGGCTCGCGACCTGACCGTGCTGGACACCGTCAACGAGGTCGAGTTCTTCTTCTTGCGTCCCAAGGACATCGCGATCTACGTCGGGTCCGGCGAGCTGGATCTCGGCATCACCGGCCGCGACCTCGCGCTCGACTCCGGCGCCCCGGTCGAGGAGATCCTCGGCCTCGGCTTCGGCGGTTCCACCTTCCGGTACGCCGCACCCGCGGGCCGCGACTGGAAGGCCGAAGACCTGCAGGGCAAGCGGCTCGCGACGTCGTACCCGCGCCTCGTGCGCGAGAACCTGAAGCAGCACGGAGTGGAGGCGGAGGTCATCCGCCTCGACGGCGCCGTCGAGATCTCGATCCAGCTCGGCGTCGCCGACGCCATCGCGGACGTCGTCGAGTCCGGACGTTCGCTGCGCCAGCACAACCTCGTGGCCTTCGGGGATCCGATCTGCGTGTCGGAGGCGGTGTTGCTGCAGCGGGCGGGCACCGAGCACACCCGGCCCAAGGACCAGTTGAAGGCACGGCTGCAGGGTGTCGTCTTCGCCCAGCACTACATGATGCTGGACTACGACTGCCCGCGTTCGCTGCTCGACGCGGCCATCGCGATCACGCCGGGGCTCGAGTCGCCGACCGTCGCGCCGCTGGCCCACGACGACTGGGTGGCCGTGCGGGCGATGGTGCCGCGCAAGGAGGTCAACCGGATCATGGACGAGCTCGCCGAGACCGGTGCCAAGGCCGTCCTGGCTTCGGACATCCGGGCCTGCCGCCTCTGACGACAGGTTTGCGCGTGAAGGCCCCCTTCCCTCGGCTCAGCCGAGGGAAGGGGGCCTTCACGCGCTTGGGCTAACGGGGGCGGTTGGGCTTCTTGGGCATGAGGTCGTAGAGCTTCTTGCGCGTGCCGTTGTCCTTCGCGCTGCGGGTCACCGACACCTCGGTGATGAAGTCCTCGAAGACGAACTCCTCGTCCGCGGGCACGATCGCCGCGGCCGGATGGTTCTGCAGGTAGCCGTCCAGCGTCTCCGCGATCTCCCGGAACGACAGCGCCTGCAAGGTTTCCGGCGCGTAGGTCGTCACCGGGACGCCGTGCGCGGCGGCCTCGTTCATCACGACACCGAGCGGGACGTGCGACAGCATCGGGATCCCGAACGCGTACAACTCCTGCAACGCCGCGGCCGCGTAGTGCGAGATCGGGCGGCGGTACAGGCCGGGCACGAGACCGTAGTAGGCGATCGGCGGGCGGCCGACGGTCTGTTCGACGTAACGCACCTGGTCCGCGAGCAGGCGCAGCGCGCGGATGCTCGTCCGGTCCGGCTGCACCGGCACGAGGATCCCGTGCGAGGCGGCGAGCGCGTTGTTGGTCAGGACGTCGAGCGCGGGCGGGCAGTCGATGATGATGTGGTCGTAGTTCGCGAACTGGATCACCCTGGCCAGCTGCCAGCCGGGTACCCGGAACTGGTCCAGCCGCCGGATCAGGTCGAACATGCCCGGCGAGGTCGGGATGACGTCGAACGCGCCGCCCCGGCCGAGGTTGCTGCGCGGATGCCGCACGGCGAGTTCCTCGATCGGCCCCTTCCACACCTTGGTCAGGGCTTTGGCCAGGCTGGGCATGTCGTGCGCCACCTCGTCCAGCCCGAGGAGTTCGGTGGTCGCGTGGCCCTGTGGGTCGAGGTCGATCAGCAGCACCCGGCGGCCGCGTTCGGCCAGTGCGGCCGCCGCGCCCACGCTGAGTGAGGTCTTGCCGACCCCGCCTTTCTGGTTGACCACCGAGGTGATCTGCATGCCGAAGCGCTCCCTGTGTCTGTTGTTCCGGGAAGGCTATTGGAAACCCGCCGAGAAAGCGCGTCTATCAGCCCGCCTGTCGCGGTCGCACCAGGAGGGCCTGCGCTCCGGAGGCGATCGGGCCCGAGGCGTCGTGCAGCGTGGTGGTCGCCGTACCGATGCCGTTCGGGCCGACCAGGGTGGCCGCGTCGACGCCGATCCAGTCGCCCAGCGGCGGACGGCGGAGGTGCACCGTCAGCTCCGAGTTGATGAACCACCACTCCCGCGGATCCAGGAAGTTCGAGATCCCGTTGCCGGAGTCCGCGAGGACGAACAGCCGCTGCAGCGGGCTCGGCTTCTCCCCATCGACGAGGGCGACACGCTGACGGCCCCAGACGGTCGCCGGCCCCGCCGCGTCCAGCGCGCCCTTGACGCGTCGCCACTCGACGGCGTCGAGGTACCCGCCGTGCCAGCCCTCCGGCCAGGAGGACGTCGGCAACCCCTCCGGCGAAGGCAGTGCCGGACCTTCCGCGGTGGCGACCGCCGTGGTGTCCGAGGTCGCGATCCGCCACGCCGACGCACGGGCGACGACCCGCTCACCGTGGGAGAGCTCGGCGACCAGCCACTCGACCGACCGGCCCGGCCGCTCCACCCACGCACGCACCGAAAGTTCCTTCAGCGGTGCGGGCCCGAGGATCTCGACCGTCACCCGTGCCAGCTGGCTCGCGTGCGGCGCCTAGACCTCTTCGAGCGCGCGGACCAGCAACGCCGAGGGCGGCCCGAAGTGCTGCGCGTCCGGGGTCCAAGGGCCGGCGGTGTGCGGGGTCGGGAGGAAGACGCCGTCACCCGACGGCACGTAGAAGGCTTCTGTCACAAGGGCACCCTAGTCCGCACGGTCCAATACGGACTCTTCGCCGGGATCCGGCTCCGGCCAGCCGGGATACGGCGGGGGAGTACCGCCGTACTGCGGGCATAGCGCCTGGTGATCGCACCACGCGCAGAGTTTGCTCGGATTGGGGCGGAAATCGCCGGTCTTGCCCGCTTTGAGGATCGCCTGCCAGATCGCCTCCAGCGTGCGCTCGAAGCGGATCAGCTCGCCCTCGTCGGGCGTGTAGGCCAGGGACTGCCCGTCGGTGAGGTACATCAGTTTCAGCTGGCGCGGTACGACGCCGCGAAGCCGCCAGAGGACCACGGCGTAGAACTTCATCTGGAACATCGCCTTGGCCTCGCCGATCTCGCGGGGCGCGGCGCCGGTCTTGTAGTCGACGACCCGGATCTCGCCGGTCGGCGCGACGTCCAGCCTGTCGACGTAGCCCCGGAGCAGCACTCCGGAGCCCAGCTCGATCTCGACGTGCAGCTCGCACGCCTCGGGCTCCAGACGGCGCGGATCCTCGAGGCCGAAGTAGGTGTCGACGAGCTGCTCGGCGGACGAGAGCCACGAGGTGACGGCCTCGGGATCGTCCTGGTCGAACAGCTCGATCCATTCCGGACGTTCGGCGGACAGGTCCTCCCACGCCGGCGCGAGCAGCTCCTTGGCCTGCGGCGGCGTGCGATCGGCCTGGGGAAGGGAGAACAGGCGCTCCAGCACGGAATGCACCAGCGTGCCGCGCAGCTGGGCCTTCGTCGGGATCTCGGGCAGTCTGTCGACCGCGCGGAAGCGGTAGAGCAGCGGGCACTGCTTGAAGTCGCTGGCACGCGACGGGGACAGGGCCGGCCGACGGCGCGGGACTTCGGCGCCGGGCGGCGGATCGGCGGTGACCGTGTCGGTGTCGGGCATGGGGTGAGCGTATCGCCGGGCACCGACAGTTTCGGGACCGCAACGCACCGGAGCGACATGACCGACACCACCCGGACGGGAAGGGCGGGTTACGGGCAGCCCACATCCGGGCATCTACGCTCGACACATGGCGGTGACGGGTGAGCAGGGCCCGCCTCGACGAGGCGTGGCACCGGAGGGTGGGCTCCTGCTGTTCCGCGTCTCCGGGATCCCCGTGCTGCTCGCCCCTTCGTGGTGGATCGGTTCCCTGATCATCGTGGTGCTCTACACGCCGATGGTCGGACGGTTCCTGCCCGGCGCGACGACACTGACCTCCTGGCTGCTCGCGGCCGCGTTCGCGGTCCTGCTCGGGCTCTCGGTGCTCGCGCACGAGCTCGGGCACTGCCTCGTCGCGCTCCGCCTCGGCATCCCCGTCCGGCGGCTGCGGCTGTTCCTGCTCGGAGGTCTCTCCGAGGTCGCCAGGACTCCCCGCCAGCCGAGGCAGGAAGGGCTGGTCGCCGCCGCGGGCCCGGTGGTTTCGTTGCTGCTCGGCGGTTTCTGCGGTCTGCTCATGTTCGCCGTACCGGCGGAGAGTGCGGCGTGGCTGCTGATCGCCGAGTGCGCCGTCGCGAACTTCGCCGTCGGGATCTTCAACCTCCTGCCCGGGCTTCCGCTGGACGGCGGCCGCCTGGTTCGTGCCGGGGTCTGGGCGGCAACCGGCCGCCGTGAGAAGGGCACGCGGGCGGCGGTCGTCGGCGGCGGGATCGTCGCCGCCGGGCTGGTCGTCTGGGCGCTGTGGGGGCTGGCGGCGGGCAGTGAGGACCGCTGGCTCCGGCTCGGTGTCTGTGTCGTGACGGCCTGGTTCGTGATCCTCGGCGCCCGAAGCGAACTCGCGGCCGAAACCCGCCGGGGGTGGCCGGAAGGTGTGCGGCTGAGCGAACTCGTCCGTCCCGTTCTCCAGCTTCCGGCGGAAAGCCCCGTCTCGGACGCGCTGGCCGCTTCGGCGGGCCGCGGGGTGGTCCTGGTGCGCGCCGACGGCGTCGCCGCCGGTCTGCTCGACGAGACGGCCGCCGCGCACCTGGCCGGGACGTCGCCGCACGCGCCCGCGGAGATGGCCGCCGAGCCGATCCGCGCCGACACCGTGTTGCTTTCGTCGGAGTCGGGGGAGGAGATCGCCGAGCGGGTCCGGGAAACGGCCGCCTGGCAGTTCCTCGTGGTGGACGACGAAGGCAGGCCCGCGGGAGTGCTCAGGCGTGAAGACCTGCGCGCCGCGATGACCCGGAGCCGACCCCCGGCGTAGCGCGGTATGGCCACCTGCGAGGATCGGACGTCGATCATTCGCGCGTATGGAGGTTCAGTGTCGGTCCGAGGGCCGTTTCGTGTTGGTGACCGGGTTCAGCTGACCGACTCCAAGGGGCGGCACTACACCATGGTCCTCGCCGAGGGACAGCAGTACCACACCCATCGCGGCGCACTGGCGCACGACGACGTGATCGGCGCGCAGGAGGGTTCGGTCGTCACTTCGGCCGGCGGCAGCCACTATCTGGCGCTTCGCCCGCTGCTGCCGGACTACGTGCTGTCGATGCCGCGTGGCGCGCAGGTGATCTATCCGAAGGACGCCGCGCAGATCGTGATGTGGGGCGACATCTTCCCGGGCGCGCGGGTGCTCGAGGCGGGCGCCGGCTCCGGCGCGCTGACCTGTTCGCTGCTGCGGGCGGTCGGTTCGGAAGGGACCGTGCAGTCCTACGAGATCCGGGACGACCACGCCGAACACGCCGAGCGGAACGTCGAGAAGTTCTTCGGCCACAAACCGGACAACTGGTCGCTGACGGTCGCGGACCTGTCGACGCACACCGGCGAGGTGGACCGCGTCGTTCTCGACATGCTGGCGCCCTGGGACCAGCTGGAGACGGTGGCCGCGCACCTGGTGCCGGGTGGCGTGCTCACGGTTTATGTGGCCACGGTCACACAACTTTCGCGGATCACGGAAGCCCTGCGGGACCAGCAGTGCTGGACCGAGCCGGAATCGTGGGAGACCCTCATGCGGCCTTGGCACGTCGTGAGTCTCGCGGTGCGGCCGGACCACCGGATGGTCGCGCACACCGCGTTCCTGCTGACGGCGCGCCGTCTGGCGGACGGCACCGTTTCGCCGCGGGTGCACCGCCGCTCCGGCAAGGGCTGAGCGGTAGAGCCGGTCTTGAGCGGAGTTTCGGGCTCGAGCCGAGGCTGGCTTCCGGCTGCGGTCGAGCACGGATAGCCACGCCCGACGTTGCGAAAGCCACTTTCGCAACCCTCAACGTTGCGAAAGTGGCTTTCGCAACCCCCGCGGGCCAGACCCAGCACCCAGGACGACCGCCGAAACCGGTAGACACCTAGGGCACGCACCACTTTCCGCCCTGCTTCCTGAGCGGGAACGGAGTGTCCTTCTGACCGCCCACGCCTTCGACGTGGACTGTCACGGTGGCGGAGTCGCCACTGACGACCGGCGGATCCGGGACGGTCGCGGTCACCTTGCCCGCCGCCGCCCATTTCCGGCCGAGCTCGGCCAGATCGGCCGACGACTGCTGGGCGCAGGTGAGTTTCCCGAACGCCGTCGCGTCGTGGTTGACGATGGCCGCGGCGATCGCCTTGCCGACCACCTCCACCGCCGCCACGTCCGGATCCACCGGCACCGGACGGGACGAACCCGGCGGTGGCGAGGGCGCGCCGGTGCTCGACGCGGCCGGGTCGGAGCCGGAGGGGGCCACCAGCAGCAGCCCCACCACGACCCCGGCCACGACCGCGCCACAAACCACCGCCACCGCGGTAAGCCTGTGGCTCACCGTCACGGACAGGTCACTTCTTGTCGGCCTTGATGTCCTTGAGGCACCACAGGTTCGATTCCTTGGCCGCCGTGATGGTGCCTTCCGCCATCTTGGTGCCCTGGGTGGCGCGGTAACGGCCGGTCGCCCGGTCGCCGCTTTCCTTGGCGGGCTCGGTGATCTCGAGCTTGATGGGGTCGAGCGGCTTGCCCTCGTCCTTGGTGTTCTCGCTGCGGCAGATCAGGTCGAGGAACGTCTTCTTGTCACCTGCGCTGTAGGAGGTCGCGGCACTCTCGAAGACTTCCTGCGGCGAGGCCTTGCCGCCGGGCGCGGGGCCTGAACTCTTCGTCGACGAAGTGCTCGGCGAGCTGGACCTGGTCCGGGTCGAGCTCGGCTTCTGCGACGACGAGGACGGGGCCTCCGACGGGGCGGCGCTGCTGCTGGGCGGCGCGGCGGTCTGGCTGTCGTCGCCCGAGTTGAGCGCGATGACCAGTGCGGTGACACCACCTCCGACCAGCAGGACCGCGCCGATCGCGATGCCGACGATCAGGCCGGTCTTCTTCTTGGGTGGCTCTCCGCCGCCGTAACCGCCTTCCTGCGGGTAGGCGTTGTAGCCGCCCTGCTGCCCGTACGGATCCGGCTGGCCGAACTGCTGCGTGCCGCCGGGGTATCCCTGCTGGGGCTGAGGACCGCTCTGCGGGTAGCCGCCTTGCTGCTGGCCGTACGGGTCCTGTCCGTACTGGCCGCCACCGGGGTATCCCTGTTGCGGCTGGGGGCCGCTCTGCGGGTACCCGCCCTGCTGGCCGTACGGATCTTGTCCGTAGCCGCCGGGCTGCTGCGGCGGGTAAGTCATGGCTGGTGCCCCCTAGCTGTTCTGCGAAAATGCTCAACATGACCTGCGGGTCCGCCTCCCCGGCGAACGTCGCCCGATGCTAGCCATCGAGCCGGATCGCCGCTCGATTAGGGCCGAACTGATACCGGAATCCCGTTTGCACCCGGACGGAGCCGGGTATTCCGCCGCAGGTCAGGCCAGGTGGACGGATTGTGACCATGAGTGCGCCGGACCCGGCACCGGGATGGCCCCTTGCGCGCCGCGAAGGTACGTGCTGGCGGGGCGTCCGGAACGCGACGCGCCGATCTTGTGATGCGGAAAGGCCTTTTATTGTCGGTGATCGCCGGTACCGTGGAATGAAAAGCACTCCGAGGAGGTGCCCGATGCATCATGACCTTCCCGGAGGTCGGCGCGAGGAGGCCGACCCTTCAGAAACGACCGGAGCTGGAACCACGTCCGACGAGCAGGCACGTCAGATCCGCTTCCTCGAGGAGGAAGTCGCCCTGCTGCGCCGGAAGCTCACCGATTCGCCACGTCAGAACCGAGTGCTGGAGCAGCGACTCGCCGAGGCGTCGGAACGAGTGAGCCAACTCACGGAACGCAACACGAAACTGGTCGAGACGCTCCGCGAGGCGCGTGGCCAGTTGCTCGCGTTGCGAGAGGAGGTCGACAGGCTGGCCCAGCCTCCGAGCGGTTACGGCGTGTTCGTCACCGCGTACGAGGACAACACGGTGGACGTGTTCACCGCGGGCCGCAAGATGCGGGTCTCGGTCTCACCCGCGGTCGAGGTCTCGTCGCTTCAGCGCGGACAGGCGTTGCGGCTCAACGAGGCGCTCACCGTCGTCGAAGGCGGTGACTTCGAGCGGATCGGCGAGGTCTGCGCGCTGCGCGAGGTGCTGGCCCCGGACGTCGAGGGCGGCAGCCCCCGTGCGCTCGTGGTCGGGCACGCGGACGAGGAGCGGGTCGTCCTGCTCTCCGATCCGCTGGCCGAACAGCCCCTCAAGCCGGGCGATTCCCTGCTGGTGGACTCGAAAGCCGGTTACGCCTACGAGCGCGTGCCGAAGGCGGAGGTCGAGGATCTCGTGCTGGAGGAGGTGCCCGACGTCCGGTACGAGGACATCGGTGGCCTCACCCGGCAGATCGAGCAGATCCGCGACGCCGTCGAGCTTCCGTTCCTGCACGCTGATCTCTACCAGGAGTACCAGTTGCGCCCGCCGAAGGGCGTCCTGCTCTACGGGCCTCCTGGCTGCGGTAAGACCCTCATCGCCAAGGCGGTGGCCAACTCGCTCGCCAAGAAGGTCGCGGAAGCCCGCGGCGACTCGGCGGACGGGAAGTCCTACTTCCTGAACATCAAGGGTCCGGAACTGCTGAACAAGTTCGTCGGGGAGACCGAGCGGCACATCCGCCTGATCTTCCAGCGAGCTCGGGAAAAGGCCTCCGAAGGCACCCCGGTGATCGTGTTCTTCGACGAGATGGACTCGATCTTCCGCACCCGCGGTTCGGGCGTGTCCTCCGACGTGGAGACCACGATCGTCCCGCAGCTGCTTTCGGAGATCGACGGTGTGGAAGGGCTGGAGAACGTCATCGTCATCGGCGCCTCCAACCGCGAGGACATGATCGACCCGGCGATCCTGCGGCCGGGCCGGCTCGACGTCAAGATCAAGATCGAGCGTCCGGACGCCGAAGGCGCGAAGGACATCTTCTCCAAGTACCTGTCCGATGGCCTGCCGATCCACGCGGACGACCTCGCCGAGTTCGGCGGGGACCGCAGGGCGACGTTCGACGCGATGATCCAGCACACGGTCGAGCGGATGTACGAGGAGACGGACGAAAACCGGTTCCTCGAGGTCACCTACGCCAACGGTGACAAGGAAGTCCTGTACTTCCGCGACTTCAACTCGGGCGCGATGATCCAGAACATCGTGGACCGGGCGAAGAAGTCGGCGATCAAGTCGGTGCTGGAGACCCAGCAGCCCGGCCTGCGCGTGCAGCATCTGCTGGACGCGATCGTCGACGAGTTCGCGGAGAACGAGGACCTGCCCAACACCACCAACCCGGACGACTGGGCCCGGATCTCCGGCAAGAAGGGCGAGCGGATCGTCTACATCCGCACGCTCGTCACCGGCAAGAACCAGGATTCGGGGCGGGCGATAGACACCGCCACGAACACCGGTCAGTACCTGTAGCACGAGCCGAAGGGGCCTTTCGCCGCATCTGTCGCGGTGAAGGGCCCCTTCGCGTCATACGGGTACGGCTTCTTCGACCTTCTTGCGCGGGCTCAGCTTCCCGTGCGCGGCCAGGATCCCGAGGACGACGAGCAGCGCGCCGACGGGCTGGTTCCACGCCAGGGGTTCGTCGAGCACGAGAACGCCGAGCAGCACACCCACGACGGGTGTGAGGTAGGTCACGGCGGACGCGTTCGATGCGCCCCATGCCGCGATGATCGAGGCGTTCCACGCGTAGGCGAGCCCGGTGCCCAGTGCTCCGAGCGCGATCATGCTGAGGACGATCGGCGTGTCGAGACGCACGGGCGTCGTCGCGATGAACGGCGCGAGCACCAGCATCACGACGGCGCCGCAGCAGACCTGCCCGAGCGCGACGGTCGGCGCGTCGAGGTTCCGCCAGGAAATGAACCGTCGCACGTAGACGAACGAGATGCCGTAGCAGGTCGTCGCGCCGAGGCAGGCCAGCTGCGCGGTCAGTTCGTGGGAGACGTCGATCCCTTGCCAGACCCCGACGATGGTGAGCACGCCGAGGAACCCGAGGACGAGACCGGTCGTCCTGGCCCTCGTGAACCGTTCCGAGGGCAGGGCCGCGGCGGCGATGAGCATGGTGATCAGCGGCGTCGTCGCGTTGAAGATGCTGGCGAGCCCGGACGAGATGTACTGCTCGGCCCATGAGAAGAGCAGAAACGGGATGACGCACAGCAATACGGACAAGACGGCGAGATGGCCCCAGAGCGCCGGGTCGCGGGGGAGCGGCTTACGACGCCACGCGGCGATGGCGATCAGTGCGACGGCGCCGAGGCAGATGCGCGAGAGCGCCACCTGAGCCGGCGACAGGCCGGTGAGCCCGACCTTGATGAACAGAAAACTCGCACCCCATACGATCGCGAGTGCCGCGAACCGGATCGCGATACCGAAACGTCCCAATTGTCCTTCTCCTGAATCCTCAAGCAAGGGTTCAGTGAATCCCGGAATCCTTTTGCGCTCCAGCGGTTTTCGGACGATGTGTCCGAAGACTCCCGCGTGGCGGTCACCCGAACCGTCTGTATAACGGCCTATACTTACGGGCCGTGAGCGAATCTTCCGGGCGCCCGCGCGCGCCGATCACCGAAGCCGATGTCCTGGCCTGGCTGGAAACGACGGCGGCCGCCGTGCGAGCGGGAGAGGTAAGCGCTCCTGAACTCATCGAGATCCTCGGGGAGTTGCGCCGTGCCTCCGCGGCCTGCGCCGACGCGTCGGACTGGGCGCTGCTCGCCGCCAGGGAGGAGGGCGCCAGCCTTCGTCAGATCGCGCCCGTCTTCGGCAAGGGTTACGTTCGGGCTCCGGCGGCGCGCCTCGAAAAGCTGCATCGGCAGGCGCAGAACTCGAGTCAGTGGCTCGCGATCCTCCGCCACAAGAACGAGGGAGCCCGGTGACAGACTCGGAAACCCCCGTCGGCGACCGGATCGCCGTCGGGTTGGCGGCGCTCGGCAGGCCCGCGTACATCAACCTCGGCCGGGTCGACGCGCTGCCGCCCGGACGCGCGTTCGAGGCGATGCGCGCGGCGACCTACGACGTACTGGACGACGCGTACCGCGCCGGTGTCCGCTGGATCGACGTCGCCCGTTCGTATGGTTCCTCGGAGGAATTCCTCGCCGGCTGGCTCGCCGACCGCGGCCACGCGGACGTCACGGTGTCGAGTAAATGGGGCTACCGCTACGTGGGGGAGTGGAAACTCGACGCGGAGGTACACGAGGTCAAGGAGCACACCGCGGCGCGGTTCGCCGGGCAATGGGCCGAATCCGCCTGCCTGCTGGGCAAGGCGATCTCGCTCTACCAGGTCCACTCGCTCACTGTGGACAGTCCACTGTTCACCGACGACCGGCTGATCGGCGCGCTGGCGGAACTCGCCGCGGACGGGGTGCCGGTGGGGTTCTCGACGTCCGGACCGTCGCAGGCCGACGCCGTCCGCCGGGCGTTCGAGCTGGAGGTGTCCGGGACGCCGGTCTTCAGCGCCGTGCAGTCGACGTGGAACCTGCTCGACCCCTCCGCCGGCCCGGCGCTCGCGGAAGCGCACGCCGCCGGGAAACGGGTGCTGGTCAAGGAAACCGTCGCGAACGGACGGCTGGTGGTCGAGCCGCCGTCGCCGCTCGCGCGGATCGCGCGGGAGCACGGCGTGGGTCCGGACGCGGTGGCCATCGCGGCGGTACTGGCGCAGGACTGGCGTCCGATCGCGGTCATCGGCCCGTCGAGCACAGCCCAGCTCGCGGAGAATCTCGTTGCCGCGAAGGTGAAACTCGCCGAGGACGAACTCGGGGAGCTGGCCGCGCTCGCGGAGGAACCGGTGGCCTACTGGCGGCACCGATCCTGCCTCGGCTGGCATTGAGGGGCTGGACTAGTCTCGCGGCAAACGTCAGGCGGAAGCCGGGGAGGGCTCGAGGGTGCGTCATCGGCAGGTGCTCGCGGTGGCGACGGTCGCGCTGTTCGGTCTGTCGGGCTGCGCCGACCGTCCCAACGACCTCGACACCTACTACGACGACCCGGTATCGACACCCGCGGCCGAGCCGTCACAGCCTTCGGTCAGGCCGCAGGCCAACCCGGTGTCCCCGTCGTCGACCAGGGCTCCCGTCCCCGCGGCCGTTTCCGCCGCGTCGCTCACCGACGAGGACGTCGCCGAGGAAGAGGTCGTCCCCGGCGAGAGCAAGGTGTCCGGCTGTCTGACCGGGCTCACCCGGGGCACGAGCCACTCGGCCACGTGGTCGTATCCCAGCGGCTCGACGCTGGAACATCAGGTCACCGAGTACACCGATCGTGCCGCTTCGGACGTCGTCCTCCGGGCGGACTGTGACGGCAAGAAGCTCACTCTCGCGAAGCAAAACGGTGTCGACGCCCAGCGCGCATGGTGCGACGGGACGACGTGCACCGTGTTGCTCGCCAAGGGGAAGCTCGTCTCCGCCCTCAGCGTGACCGCCGGAACCGAGACGAGGGCAACGGAAGCGGCGAAGCGGCTGCTGCCGATCGTCGCGCAGCGCCTCCGTTCGGCCTAGCGGGCGTTCTCCCGCCGAAACCACTCCAGCGCGCCGAGACGGCCGTCCGGCACGAACGCGCTCGAAGGGTCGTCGAGCCACGAACGCAACTCGTCGAGCGTCAGCCAACGTCCTTCGACGACTTCGGAAGGCTGGTGGACGAACGGGCCGTCCCAGCGCGCTTCGAAGGCGAAGTTGTGGCAGCGGATCGTGCCTTCGTCGTAGACGTGGGTGAAGAGCGGCCGTAGTTCCACTCCGTGAACGCCCAGTTCTTCGGCCAGTTCCCGGCGCGCGCATTCCTCGGGGGTCTCGCCCGCCGCGACCACACCGCCCGCCCAGCAGTCCCATGTGGAGGGATAGACGTCCTTCGTGGGAGTACGCAGGTGCACGTAGACGGAGTTCCCGTCACCCGAACGGACCAATACCACGCCCGCCGCGTGCCAGAGTCCTTCGGCGCGGACCCTGGATCGCGTGGCCGCACCCACGGCGGTTCCGCCGAGGTCATAGAGCGCAACGAGTTCGTCACTGCCTGACATGGGGGGCATCGTCGCACGGCCCGGACCCCGTAGGGTGGTGGGTATGCGGCGGATCATGGGAACCGAAGTCGAGTACGGCATCGCGGTGCCGGGCGACGCGACGGCGAACCCGGTACTCACCTCGACCCAGGTCGTGCTCGCCTACGCGGCCGCGGCGGACGTCCCGCGAGCGAGGCGGGCCCGATGGGATTACGAGGTGGAATCGCCACTGCGTGACGCGCGCGGGTTCGACCTGACCGGCCCGAGCGGCCCCGGACACGACCCGGACGTCGAGGACCTCGGCGCGGCGAACGTCATCCTGACCAACGGGGCACGGCTGTACGTCGACCACGCCCACCCCGAGTACTCGGCGCCCGAGGTGACGAACGCGCGTGACGCGGTCATCTGGGACAAGGCGGGCGAGCGGGTCATGGAGGAGGCGGCGCGGAAGGCCGCCACCGTGCCGGGACAGCCGCCGTTGCAGCTGTACAAGAACAACGTCGACGGCAAGGGCGCGAGCTACGGCACGCACGAGAACTACCTGATGCAGCGTTCGACCCCGTTCACCGCGGTGATCGCGGGGCTGACGCCGTTCTTCGTGTCCCGCCAGGTGATCACGGGTTCAGGCCGCGTCGGCGTCGGGCAGCAGAGCGAGGAAGCGGGATTCCAGCTCTCGCAGCGTTCGGACTACATCGAGGTCGAGGTCGGCCTGGAGACCACGCTCAAACGCGGGATCATCAACACCCGCGACGAGCCGCACGCCGACGCGGACAAGTACCGCCGTCTGCACGTCATCATCGGCGACGCCAACCTCGCCGAGTACTCGACGTATCTCAAGGTCGGCACGACGGCGCTGGTGCTGGACCTGATCGAGGCGGGTGTCCGGTTCGACGACCTGAAACTGGACGAACCGGTGCGGGCCGTGCACCAGATCAGCCACGACCCGACGCTGAAGGCGAAGGTGTCGCTGGCCAACGGGCGCAAGTACACCGGGCTGGACCTCCAGTTCGCCTATCACGAGATCGCGTCGGCGAACCTGGAGCGCACCGGCGCGGACGAGGCCTCCAAGGAGGTCCTGCGGGTCTGGGGCGAGATCCTGGACGCGCTGGCGCGGGACCCCCAGGAATGCGCGGACAGGCTGGACTGGCCGGCGAAGCTGCGGTTGCTCGAGGGCTACCGCGCGCGGGACCAGCTGGCCTGGGGCGCGCCGCGGTTGCGGCTGGTCGACCTGCAGTACTCGGATGTCCGGCTGGACAAGGGCCTGTACAACAGGCTCGTCACCAGGGGTTCGATGAAGCGCCTGGTGACCGAGGAGGAGGTGCGGGAGGCGGTCACGACCCCGCCTTCGGACACCAGGGCCTATTTCCGGGGCCGCACGCTGGAGAAGTACGCCAACTCCATCGCCGCGGCGTCGTGGGATTCGGTCATCTTCGACGTCGGCCGGGAATCGCTGGTGCGGATCCCGACGTTGGAGCCGTTGCGGGGCACGAAGGCCCACGTGGGGAAGTTGCTGGACGACTCCGCGACCGCCGAGGAGCTGGTGGAGGCGCTCACCGGTTCGGACTAGCGGGATTTCCTTTCATCGGGGTTAAGCGATCACGGATCCCACGGATTGTCGGGACCGCTGGGTAGGCTAGGAAACATCGGCCACACCGGGAGGCGAGATGGCTCAGGAAAAGATCGAAAAGCACGGCGGCGGCGACTCGGACGACGAGTTCGAGGACGGCGGTCCGGCGGGTCAGGAACGGCGCGAGAAGCTCGGCGAGGACGTCGACACGATCCTCGACGAGATCGACGACGTGCTCGAGGAGAACGCCGAGGACTTCGTCCGCGCCTACGTGCAAAAGGGCGGCGAGTAGCTCGTCTTCCGGCGGCCCCGGGCCGGGGCCGCCCGTGCGGAGCCGGCGGATCACACAGATTGGAACTTTGAGCACGTATGGAACACACCTCGGGTAAGTCGGCGCTGCCCGCCGCGTACTTCTCGTCGGCGACCTCGTCGTTCTCGGACTTCCTTCGGGCGCAGGCGCCCGAGCTGCTCCCGGAGCGGCGGGTCTCGACCGGGGCGGGCGGACTGGACGCCCCGCACGGGACGACGATCGTCGCGGTCAAGTTCGCGGGCGGGGTGCTGATCGCCGGTGACCGGCGGGCCACGTCGGGCAACCTGATCGCTTCGCGCGACATGGAGAAGGTCCACGTCACCGACGAGTACTCGGCCGTGGGCATCGCGGGCTCGGCCGGGCTGGCGATCGAGATGGTGCGGCTGTACGCGGTCGAACTGGCGCATTACGAGAAGATCGAGGGTGTTTCGCTCTCGCTCGACGGCAAGACGAACAAGCTCGCGGGGCTGGTGAAGTCCAACCTCGAGATGGCGATGGCGGGGCTGGCGGTACTGCCGCTGTTCGTCGGGTACGACCTCGACGCCGAGGACGCGAAGCACGCGGGCCGGATCGTCTCGTACGACGCCACGGGCGGCCGCTACGAGGAGAACGCGGGCTACCACGCCATCGGCTCGGGTTCGCTGTTCGCGAAGGGCTCGCTGAAGAAGCTGTACGACCCGGACGCGGACGCCGAAGCCGCGATCCGGACGGCGGTGGAGGCGTTGTACGACGCGGCGGACGACGACACCGCGACGGGCGGGCCGGATCTGGTGCGCCGGATCTTCCCGACGATCGTGACGGTCACCGCGGAGCAGGGTGCGGTGGCGTTGCCGCTCGAGCAGACGACTGCGGTGGCAGAGGCCGTCGTGGCCGCACGAGCCGAGCGCGGGCGCTAGCCGTCCTTCCCTGTCCCTTCCCGATGAGAGCCCGAAAGAGCGGAGCACCACAGTGACGATGCCGTTGTACGCCTCTCCCGAGCAGCTGATGCGGGAGCGTTCCGAGATCGCGCGCAAGGGCATCGCGCGTGGCCGGAGCGTGGTCGTGCTCAAGTACCGCGGTGGCGTGCTGTTCGTGGCCGAGAACCCCTCGGCCACGTTGCACAAGGTGTCGGAGATCTACGACCGGATCGGTTTCGCGGCCGTGGGCCGCTACAGCGAGTTCGAGAACCTTCGCGTCGCCGGCATCCGGCACGCGGATCTGAAGGGCTACCAGTACGACCGGCGGGACGTCAGCGCGCGTGCGCTGGCGAACGCGTACGCCGCGACGCTGGGCAGCATCTTCACCGAGCAGCTGAAGCCGTTCGAGGTGGAGGTCTGCGTCGCCGAGGTCGGCGCGACCGCCGCCGAGGACCAGCTGTACCGGCTGACCTACGACGGCTCGATCTTCGACGAGCCGAAATTCGTCGTGATGGGCGGTCAGGCCGACACGCTCACCACGAAGCTCAAGGAGAGCTTCGAGTCGGACATGGAGCTGGAAGCGGCGCTCGGCGTCGCGGTGAAGGCGTTGCGCGACAACACCCCCACCCCCGCGAACGGAGACTCGGACCCGGTGAAGCTCGAAGTCGCCGTCCTGGAGCGGGACCGGCGCGGCCGCAAGTTCCGCCGGGTCGCCGGTGCGGCGCTCGACGCGCTGCTGCCCGCCGAGCCGGAGGAGCCGAAGGAGGACGACGCCGACGGAGACAAGCCCGCCGGTGAGTCCAAGAAGGACTGAGCCTCTCCGAAGTACGTGAAGGCCCCCTTCATTGCGCTGGACGCAATGAAGGGGGCCTTCACGTACTTGAGGGGGTAAAGCAAAGGTGTCGGATGCGGTGGGCGGTGGCCTCGCGGCCTTGCCCGGCCCACGAGGCTCACCGACTACCGCCTTGGCGACCTCTCGCGCTCCCCACCCGCGCTGGCGTTGCGAAAGCCACTTTCGCAACCTTCAACGTTGCGAAAGTGGCTTTCGCAACCTGCCACCCTTTGCCCCACCCCTCAGTACACAGTGGACGCGACCGCCTAGAGCCGGTAGATGGTGAGCGCGCTGGGCCGCGACCGGAAACGGAAGTCGTTGCCGAGCGGGCCGACCTCGCCGTCGGTGGCGACGCGGCGGTTGCCGTTCAGCAGCCGGACGTGCAGCTCCGCGACGTCGAGTTCCTGGTAGACGTGGCTGGCGTTGAGGCTGTTCGTGATCGTGGCGAGGATGAACCGTGCCCGCGAATACGGCACGTCGGCGCGCAGGTAGCGGACGTCGAGAAGGCCGGTGTCGAGCGCGGGGCGGCGTGAGGGCGCGAAGCCCTTCGGCGAATAGGTGCCGTTTCCGACGAACAGCAGCCAAATGCTGGTGTGCTTGCCGTTGAGGGTCACTTCCAGCGGCTTCGCGCGCCGGAGGGTGCGGGCGAGCGCGATCGCCGCCGACGGCCACTTCGGGTGCCGCTTCTGCAGCTTCTCCCGCATCCGGACCATTTCCGGGTAGCCGCCGAGGCTGGCGGTGTTGACGAAGTAGCGGTGGTCGTCGTCGTGGTTGATCTCGACCTCGCCGAGGTCGACGCCGACGGCATTGCCCGCTTCGGTGGCGGCGTCCGCGTCGGGCATCGAGCGCATGCCGACGTCCCGGGCGAAGTGGTTGAGGGTGCCTGCCGGGATGAGCGCGAGCGGCAGGTCGTGGTCGGCCGCGACGGCGGCCACCGCGGCGACCGTCCCGTCACCGCCGGCGACACCGAGCGCGCGCACGGTGCCGTCCCGGGCGGCGATCTCGTCGCAGAGCTGATCACGCAGGTCACGCTTCGCGTCCGGATACAGGATGGTGGCCTTGGGCCAGGCGAACCGGGCTTCCTCGGTCGGATCCTGGCCGTCGATCCCCGAATGCGGGTTGACCAGGACGAGCATGTCCTCACCGTCGCGCATCTCGGGCGCTTCGGCGGTGTGCGCGGTGCGGCCGGGGATGTCGTCGTTCAGCGGCCACCAGTGCCGCGTCAGCAGACCGGCGCCGACCCCGATCCCGATCCCCACGCCGACGTCACTGGGCCAGTGGACGCCGGTGTGGACCCGGGAATAGGCGACGGCCGCGGCCAGCGGGGCGAGGGCGGCGCCGGCCTTGGGCGATTCCATCGCCACGGCCGTGACGAAGGCGGCCGCGGAGGCCGAGTGCCCGGACGGGAACGACGACGAGGTCGGCCGCCGGACGAGCCTCCGGTGCATCGGTACCTCTTCGGCCGCGGGCCGGCGGCGGGGGAACAGCGGCTTGCCGATCAGGTTCGCCGCCGCGCTCGCCCCGGCGATGGCGGCCACGCCGCGGAGCGCGCCCCGGCGCGTCGGCCCCTTCTTCGCCGCGAGCAGGATCGCGACACACCACCAAAGCTTGGATTTGTCCGCACTTTTGGAGAGCGAGGTGATCACGTCGTCGGCCCGGCTCCTCGGCAGGGCCGCACTCCGTGCCATCAGCCGCCGATCGGTCCGTCCGACCTTGCGGAAAGGGCGCTTGAGCTGCTTTAACACGGGTTCCCCACTTCCGGGTCAGGATGTCATGCGCGTGATACCCGATCGGGACTTCCCGCACACCTTTCACCGAACGCAACGTACCGACCGCGTGTCGCCGCCCGAACGGCGCACCTTCAGTGGGTCTTCACCGCCTACTCTGGTGGGATGCAGCGGCGGATCTTTGGCATCGAGACCGAGTTCGGGGTCACGTGCACCTTTCACGGGCAACGCAGGCTCTCCCCGGACGAAGTGGCGCGTTACCTGTTTCGGCGTGTCGTGTCCTGGGGGCGTTCGTCGAACGTCTTCCTGTCGAACGGCTCGCGGCTCTACCTCGACGTGGGTTCCCACCCGGAGTACGCGACGGCCGAATGCGACGACCTCGTCCAGCTCGTCACGCACGACAAGGCGGGGGAGCGGATCCTCGAGGATCTTCTGGTCGACGCCGAGCGGCGGCTGGCGGACGAGGGCATCGGCGGCGACATCTTCCTGTTCAAGAACAACACCGACTCGGCGGGCAACTCCTACGGCTGCCACGAGAACTACCTGGTGACCCGGGCGGGTGAGTTCTCCCGGATCGCCGACGTGCTGCTGCCGTTCCTGGTGACCCGGCAGCTCATCTGCGGCGCCGGCAAGGTGCTGCAGACGCCACGCGGCGCCGTGTACTGCCTGTCCCAGCGAGCGGAACACATCTGGGAAGGCGTCTCGAGCGCCACCACGCGCTCGCGGCCGATCATCAACACCCGCGACGAGCCGCACGCCGACGCCGAACGCTACCGGCGCCTGCACGTGATCGTCGGCGACTCGAACATGGCCGAGCCGACCACGATGCTCAAGGTCGGATCGGCGAACCTGGTGCTGGAGATGATCGAAGCGGGCGTCCAGTTCCGCGACTTCACCCTGGACAACCCGATAAGGGCCATCCGCGAGATCAGCCACGACCTCACCGGCCGCCGCCAGGTGCGGCTCGCCGGCGGCCGCGAGGCGTCCGCGCTGGACATCCAGCGCGAGTACCACGCCCGCGCCGTCCAGCACGTCAAGGAGACAGGTTCGTCGCCGCAGTCCGAGCGCGTCGTCGAGCTGTGGGGCCGGGCGCTGGAGGCGGTCGAGCAGCAGGACTTCAGCAAGATCGACACCGAGATCGACTGGGCGATCAAGCACCGCCTGGTCGAGCGCTACCGGAACAAGCACGACCTCGACCTGTCGAGCCCGCGGATCGCGCAGCTCGACCTGGCCTACCACGACATCCGGCGCGGGCGGGGCATCTTCGACCTGCTGCAGCGGAAGGGGCTCGTGCGGCGGGTCACCGACGACGGCGAGATCGAGCTGGCCAAGGACACCCCGCCGCAGACCACGCGGGCGAAGCTGCGCGGTGACTTCATCGCCGCCGCGCAGGCCGCCGGGCGTGACTTCACCGTGGACTGGGTGCACCTCAAGCTGAACGACCAGGCGCAGCGGACCGTGCTGTGCAAGGACCCGTTCCGCTCGGTGGACGAACGGGTCGAGCGGCTGATCAGCTCACTCTGATCGACACCCGGCTCAGAATCGGCCGACGCGCGGTTGTCACTCCAGGTACCGTGTACGTCGCTGTGGGTTCTGAGCCGGGGAGGGCGCGGATGGACGACGATCGGTGGGCTTTCGAGGACGAGCTGGAACAGGACGACGATCCGCCGAAGTCGTCCTTCACCGATCCGGTCCCTGAGGAAGACCGGATCAACGGGCAGGACCAGGACGGTGTCGTCACCGTGGTCGTGTCACCGGAGGCCGACGTCCTCTCGGTGATCCTCGCCCGGGAGTGGAAACGGTCGGTCGATCCGCGCGGACTCCATAGTGCCGTCGTAGCGGCGGCGAACGCCGCCATCGTCGATGAGTCGCCTCTTGGTACTGAAGACATGCTCCGTCTCGTGGAGGCCGCGACCGCCGAGCTGACCCAGTTCACCCAACGGGCCGCCGCGGTGGCCGACCGCCGCATCACCTCCGAAAGTCGCGGCGGCCATGTCCACGACACAGTGGTCAACGGGCAGATCGTCGCCATGGAAATCGACCCGTCGTGGGTGGCGCAGGTGCGCGCGGGTGAGATCGAGAGCGAAGTCCTCGACGTGCTTCGCTTGCCAACAGCATCGGGGTGGAACAAGCCGCGATTCAGGACAAGGTGAACTCCCTGGGGGCCGCGTGGCCCAGGACCGACACCGAATCAATGTCGCACTCGGCAGGCTGGAAGCGTCAGTCGTGACGTACCCGACAGCATGGCCGGAGGGGCCTTACCGGCGGCTACCGCCCGGGATGATCGGAAATATTCGGGAAATCGCCACCAGCCTTGGGATCGGGACAGGTGCAGTCGGCCTGGCCATGGTGGTGGTCATACAGATCGCGGGGCGGGTTCTTCCGACTGCGAGTGATGGCGCCAATGTCGTCACCATGGGGATGGCCACTTTCGCGGCCGGTGCGTCGCTGTTGTCGGGACTCGCCATGGTGATTTCGCGGACGCTCGTGAGAACAGGCTATGTCGAGAGGAAAGGTGCCATCGCTCTGCGAGGAGTCGAGGCGGGATTGTGCGCAGGAGCGATTTTCGCGATGGCGGTCTTCTTGTTCTTCTACGTTCCGGGGGTCGCCGGTTCCGGGCGGTACAACCCGCAGGATCGCATCGAGGTGACGCCCGGCATTGTGCTGTACACACTCCTGCCGGTTCTCGCCATGATCCTGACGACCGTCAACCTCGTCGTCGCTCACCGGTTGTTCTTCCCGACCGTCGAGAAGGTGCAGAAGCATCTTTCGCGGGAGTCCGGCTGACTCGGGTCTCGCCACGTCGCCGTCGGCCAGGCTAGGGTTGCCCGCGCGGTTCTTCGACCGAGGGAGAGGTGCGCCGATGCGCCGTGCGTTGCTGGTCCTGCTGGGTTCGGTCCTCCCGTTGGCGTTCACCGGCGTCGCGCACGCCGCACCGGACTGCCCGGAACCCGCGTGGACGGAGACTCCGACGGGCACGGACGCCCAGCTGCGCGGCCTGTCCGCGGTGGATTCCCGGACGGCCTGGGTCAGCGGCAGCAGGGGCACCATCCTGCGGACCACCGACCGCGGCCGCACCTGGAAGCCCGTCGCTCCGGCGGGCACCGAGGCGCTCGACTTCCGGGACATCGAGGCCTTCGACGCCGATCACGCGGTCGCGCTGTCGATCGGGCCCGGCGACGCCTCCCGGATCTACCGCACCGACGACGGCGGCCAGAGCTGGCGACTGTCCTTCCAGAACAGCGACCCCGCCGCCTTCTACGACTGTGTCGCGTTCTTCGACCGACGGCGCGGTCTCGCGATGAGTGATCCGGTGGACGGCAAGTTCCGGTTGCAGTCCACTTCGGACGGCGGCCGCACGTGGAAGCCCGTCCCCGCCGAGGGCATGGTTCCCGCGCTCGACGGAGAGTTCGGGTTCGCCGCCAGCGGCCAGTGCCTCACCACGGCGGGCCCGCGTGACGCCTGGATCGCCACCGGTGGCGGCGCCCGCGCACGGGTCCTGCACTCCGGCGACGGCGGGGCGACCTGGGAAGCCGCCGACACCCCGTTGCCCAGTGGCGCCTCCGCCGGGGTCTTTTCGGTGACGTTCCGGGATCCGCGGCACGGCGTGGCCATCGGTGGCGATTACGCGGCGCCGAACGCTCCTGGTCCGGCGGTGGCGCTCAGTGCGGACCGGGGACGCACCTGGCGGACCCCGTCCGAGGCCCCGGTCGGCTACCGCTCCGGCCTGGCGTGGCTGGGGAACACCGTGATCGCCGTCGGCCCCGGCGGAAGCGATCTGAGCCCGGACGGCGGACGGCACTGGAAGTCGTTCGACACCGGATCGCTCGACTCGGTCGACTGCGCTCGCGGCGCTTGCTGGGCGAGTGGGGCCCACGGCAGGGCGGCCCGGCTCGGCACGGCCTGAGCTCGAAGCGGGGGGGGGGGCCCCCCCCCCCGCAAACACGCCGGCTCGGGGGGGGGCAGCCCGGCGGGGGGGCGCAGGGGTGGTGGACCGAACAACGACACACACCCCCGAGCGGGCCGGGACCCCCC
>NZ_JBVHDI010000019.1:0-72200 GCF_055563465.1 Amycolatopsis sp. NPDC000009 | reverse complement strand
GGGGGGGGGCGGGGGGGGGGGGTGGGGCCCGGGCGGCGGCGGCGCCCGGGGCGCGCCGCCCCCCCCCCGCCCCCGGCCCCCCCCCCCCCCCCCGCCCCCCGCGGGGGGGGGGGCCCCCCCCCCCGCTTCGGTGGCAAGTAGGGTTGGAACACGAATCGCGAACCACGAGCGTCTGAGGGCCATGACCGCACAAGCCGAATCCGTGCCGGAGACCACCGATCAGCTGGTCGAGGTGTTGAAGGCGCTCGCCAACCCGATCCGGCTCCAGGTGCTCGGGTGGCTGCGCGAACCGGACCGGCACTTCCCGCCGGAGAACGCCATCGCCGACCAGAACGAGGTCGGGGTCTGCGTCAGCCATCTCCAGGCGAAGCTGGGGCTCGCGCAGTCCACGGTGTCGGCGTACATGGCGCTCTTGCAACGCGCCGGGCTCGTCCGGTCCACCCGGGTGGGCAAGTGGACGCACTATCGCCGTGACGAGCAGCGGATCGCGCAGCTCGTCGACCTGCTGGGACGTTCCATCTGACCCCGGCCGGGAATAACGTATCGAAAATCTGCGATACTTCGATACGTTGGACTCGACCTGAGGAGAGACAGATGGAACTGGGGCGTTTCGGGATCTGGACGTTCGACTTCGAGGATCAGCCCGCGAGCATGCTCCGGGATTCGGTACGAGAACTGGACGAACTCGGCTGGCCCGCGATCTGGATCCCGGAACGGGACGGCCGCGAAGCGCTGACCCACGCCGGATTCCTGCTCGCGTCCACCGAACGCATGGCCGTGGTCAACGGGATCGCGCGTATCGGCTCGCGTGGGGCGCGGTGGGCTCACGGCGCCGCGCTCCTGCTCGCCGACGCCTATCCGGGCAGGCACGTCCTCGGGCTCGGTTTCGGAGGCGCACAGCCCGGCGTCAAGCCGCTGGAGGCGATGAACGGCTACCTCGACGAACTCGACACGGTCACCAGCGCGAACCCGCTGCCCGCTCAGCCGATCCGGCGGCTGCTGGCGGCGTACGGGCCGAAGATGCTCGAGCTCGCCCGTGACCGGTCCGAGGGTGCGCACACCTACCACGTGCCGGTGTCGCATACCGCGCAGGCGAGGGAAGTGCTGGGGGAGAAGGCCTTCCTCGGCGTCGAGCACGCCGTGCTGTTCGAAACCGACCCGGGCGAAGCGCGTGCGATCGCCCGCGAGCATCTGCACGTCTACCTGACGTCGAAGTACAACGTGGCCAAGTATCTCCGCCTCGGCTACACCGAAGCCGACATCGACGGCGGCCGGGGCAGCGACCGGCTCGTCGACGACCTCGTGTTCTGGGGCGACCTCGAGACCGTCACCGCGAAACTGCACGGCCACCTCGACGCGGGTGCCGACCACGTCGGCGTCCAGGTCATCGGCGTCGAGCCCGGTGAATCGGCCATGCCGCACTGGCGGCGGCTGGCCTGCTCGCTGCTGCCGCGCTAGCGGACCTGGCCGGTCGGGCGGACCACGATCTCGTTGACGTCGACCGAGGGCGGTTGCTCCAGCGCGAAGAGCACCGCCCTCGCGATGTCGTCGGGGTCGAGTTTCGGCTTGGATTTCGAGTCCTCGGGGATCATCGAGGTGTCGACCAGGCCCGGCTGCACGACCGTGACCCGCACGCCGGTGCCGACGGCCTCCTCGCGGATGGACCCGGCGAGCCCGGTCACCGCCCATTTCGTCGCCGAATAGAGGTTCCCCGGCCGGTGGTAGCGCCCGGCGACCGAGCCGGTGAGCACGAGGTGCCCCTTCGATTCCGCCAGTGACGGAAGGGTCGCCCGCGCGGTGAGGGCGGTGCCGTAGACGTTCGTCAGCACCATGTCCCGCCACTGTTCAGGGTCCGCGCCGCCGTCGCCGAAGAACGAGACGACGACGCTTTGCCCCGCGTTGGCGAACACAGCGTCCAGCCTGCCGAAGGTGCTCTTCACCGTCTCGACGGCCGCGGACAGCGATGCCCACTCGGTGACGTCCGCCGCGACCGCGAGTGCCCTTTCCTCGCCAAGCTCGGCGACGAGCGGGAGCAGCGCCTCGCGGTCGCGGGAGAGCAACGCCAGCCGGAATCCGGCCACCGCGGCCCGGCGCGCGGTGGCCGCGCCGAGACCACGGGAAGCGCCGGTGATCAGCAGTACTCGATCGTTCATGCGTCCAAACTAGGCGGCGTGTAGCCGTCCCACTCCGGCACAGGTTCGCCGGCGAGGGAAGCGCCGAGCCGATCGAGGTAGAAGTGCCAGCCCTTGGCGATGTCGGAGGTGTCCCAATCGGGCTTGGGCATCCGGTGCACGAAGTCGAGCACCGTTCCCTCGCCGCGCGGAGTCAGGGTCAGCTCCACCCGCCAGGTCGGCTCGCCGGTGTTGTGCAGATCCATGACCAGCCGTTTCGGTGGATCGCATTCGCGGATGACGGCGGGACCCGGCTCGGAGCCTTCTTCGGCGGTCATCGACAACATGATGGTGTTGCCGACTCCGGTTTCGCCCGTCCAGGTGCCGATCCAGCGGGCCGTGCGCTCGGGATCGGTGAGCGCCGACCAGACGTCCTCGATGGGGTCCGGGTATTCGCGCCGGAGTTCGATCCGGGTCTCCTCGTTGTCCATGATGCGAAGATAACCGTAGGCTTAATTAAGCGTCAACTTATTCGTTGATCAGGACCAGTCGCCCGCGGAGTCCACCTTCCGCCAGGCGTTCGTGTGCTTTCACCACCTCGGCCAAGGGCAAGGTGTCGGCGACCCGGAGGGCGAGCGCACCGTTGTCGACCAGGGTCGCCAGCCCGGCGAGCGCCGCGCCGTCGGCGGCTATCCAGACGTGCTCGACCTTGATGCCCCGCAGCGGGATCGGGGCGGCTCCGGCCGCGAACACGACGAACCGGCCCCGGTTCGCCACCGCGTCCAACGCTTCGAGCCCGAGCAGTGCGGTGTCGAGTGCCGCGTCGACGCCGCCGGGGAACACCGCCCGCACGCGATCAGCGAGGAAATCACCACGTGGCACGAAAATCTCCGCGCCGAACCCGCGAACCAAGGTCTCGTCGGCCGCACCGGCGACCGCCACCACGCGAAAACCACGGGCCTTCGCCAGGGTGACCGCGTAGCCGCCGACGGCTCCCGCGGCGCCGGTCACCAGGACCGTCGCACCCGGTGGAAGGCCGAGCAGATCGAGGGCCTGGACCGTGGTGAGACCGTTCAGCGGCAAGGTCGCCGCCTCCGCGAGCGACACCGTCCGCGGGGCGGCGGCGATCGCGTCCGCGTCGAGGACGACGAAGTCGGCATAGGTGCCGAGCGCCGCCGACGGCCGGTCCTGAAGTGCGATCACACGGTCGCCCGGCGCGAATCCGGTGACACCGTCGCCCACGGCGTCGACCGTCCCGGCGACATCCCAGCCGAGTCCGAGTACTTCACGCGGCGGGACGATCCCCGCCTCGGTCAGGAAACCCGAACGGGTCGCGGCGTCGACCGGGTTGACCCCGGCCGCGGCCACCTTCACCCGCACTTGCCCGGCTCCCGGTACGGGCACCGGGACTTCGGCGAATTCCAGGACTTCCGGGCCGCCGAACCGGCGGACCACCACTGCGCGCATCGTTCTCCTCCAAGGGATCGTTCCCCGGCGAACGTATGGGGAGTTACTCTCCATCGGGAAGTACGCACCTCGAGGTGCCCAACCCACGCGGAGGTACGCGCACCGTGGTCACGCGCACGGCACAGGAACGCCGGGACGAACGGAAACGGGCCTACGACGCCTATCTCGCGGCCTGTCCCGCCCGGAAACTGCTCGACGAGGTCTCGGGCAAATGGGTCAGCCTCGTGCTGGTCGCCCTCGGCGACGGGCCGCAGCGCTACAGCGACCTCTCGCGCCGGATAGCCGGGGTCAGCCAGAAGATGCTCACGCAGACCCTGCGGACCCTGGAAAGGGACGGCCTGCTGACCCGCACGGTCACCGCCTGCGTGCCGGTCCGCGTGGACTACGAACTGACCGAACTCGGCCGGAGCCTCCGGCAGCTGCTGGCCGGGATCAAGGACTGGGCCGAGACCAGGTTCGACGAGGTCGAGTCCGCCAGGGATCGTTACGACGCGCGAACGGCGGCTCTCACCATCGGGTCGGACGGCGCGGGCTAGGGTAGCCGGGTGTCCACCGCACGCGCCGAACGTCTGGTCAACCTGGTTCTGGCCCTCCTGTCCACCCGGCAGTACCTCACCGCCGAGCGGATCCGGGGCATCGTGCCCGGGTACGCCGACGCGGCCAGCGACGAGGCGTATTTCCGCATGTTCGAGCGTGACAAGACCGAACTGCGCGAACTCGGCATCCCGCTGGAGACCGGCCGCAACTCCGCCTTCGACGCGATCGACGGCTACCGCATCGCGCGCCGCGACTACGAACTCGGCGAGATCGACCTCGCGCCCGACGAGGCCACCGCGGTCGGCCTCGCCGTCCGGCTCTGGGATTCCCCGGAACTGACCGGCGAGGCCCAGGGCGCGCTGGTGAAACTCCGCGCCGCCGGGGTCGAGGTCGACGACCACGCCCCGACCGTCGTCGAACCCCGCGTCCGCGCCGAACCGGCGTTCGGACCGCTGCTCGCCGCCGTCCAAGCCGGTCAGGCGGTGCGGTTCGAGTACCGCCGCAGCGGTTCGGCCGAACGCAAGATCCGCACCCTCGAACCGTGGGGCGTGGTGTCGTGGAAGGGCCGCTGGTACGTCGTCGGGCACGACAGGGACCGTGGCGCTCCCCGGTGTTTCCGACTTTCGCGCGTGACCGGGAAGGTCGACGCCTTCGGTGCGACCGGGGTGGTCGAACGCCCGGAAGGTGTCAACTTGCTGCGGATGGTGTCCGCCAGCAGCGGTGAGGACCCATCCGCGCCGACGACCGCCAGTGTCTGGGTCGCCGACGGCCGGGCCGCCGGGGTCCGCCGTCGTGGCCGGGTGGTCGGCCGCAGCGACGCCGGGGGAGAAGAAGGCGACCTCGTGGAGATCGAGCTGTACTACCCCGAATCCGCCGCGGACTGGCTCACCGCGCACGGGCCGGACGTCCTCGTCCTCGAACCGGAGGTGCTCGCGAAGTCGGTCTTCAGCCGTCTCGAAGCCGTCGCGCACGCCGGCGGTGCCCGATGAGCGCCACCGGGCGGATGCCGCGCCTGCTCGCGCTCGTGCCGTACCTGCTCGCCCGGCCCGGGATCAAGATCGACGACGCCGCGCACGACTTCGACGTCACACCCAAGCAGCTGCGCAAGGACCTCGAACTGCTGTGGATGTGCGGGCTGCCCGGCTACGGCCCCGGTGACCTGATCGACCTGTCCTTCGAGGGCGACACCATCGTCGTCACACACGACGCCGGGATGAACCGCCCGCTGCGGCTCACCGGCGGCGAGGCGACGGCCATGCTCGTCGCGCTGCGTGCGCTGGCCGAGACGCCCGGAGTGGTCGACGCCGACGCGGTCCGCCGCGCCATCGCGAAGATCGAGGCCGCCGCGGGGCAGGCGCAGCCGTCGGGGATCGTCGTCGGCGGAGGAGTGCGGGAAGGCAAGAAGACCGCCGGCACCCGCGAAGCCGTCCGGTCCGCACTCACCGCGAAACGCGCGTTGCGGATCCGGTACTACACCGCGTCGAAGGACGAGATCACCGAACGCACCGTCGATCCGATGCGGCTGCTCATCGTCCAGGCGGTCGGCTACCTCGAAGCGTGGTGCCGCCGCGCCGAGGACGTCCGGCTGTTCCGGCTCGACCGGATCGACGAGCTCACCGTGCTCGACGAACCCGCCGTCCCGCCGGCGCACGCGCGGCCCACTGACATTTCCGATGGTGTTTTCCGCCCGCGTCCCGATCAGCAGGAAGCCGTTCTCGTCCTCGACCCCGACGCACGCTGGGTAGCCGAGTACTACCCCTGCGAGGAGCTCGACGAGCTCGACGGTGGGCGGCTGCGCATCCGGATGCGGTACGCCGACGAGTCGTGGATGGTCCGGCTCATCCTGGGGCTGGGCGGAGACGCGCAGGTCGAAAGCCCGGTCGCGCTCGGAGAGGCTGTTCGTCGACGGGCGGCCGACGCGCTGGCCCGGGCTCGTCACCTAACGTCAACCTACGAGCAGTAGGGTGACGCCGTGTCGTACCTGCCGAGCATCGCGCTCGCCGTCGCCGGGCTGATCGTGCTCTTTGTTCTGCTAATCAAATTACGCAGAGTCTTGCGCGTACTCACCCATACGATGAGCATGGTGGCTACGAACACCCGAAAACGGACAGGGCTCCTTCGCGCCCGGTCGGCCGCGCTGCGCGTGGCGATCGCGCAACGACGTGGGCTCGAAGACCGGTAACATCACATACGAGAGACTCGAGAAGGAGGCCGCAAACGATGAACGCGCTGCAGCCGTGGCACATCATCATCCTGGTGCTCGTCGTTGTCCTGCTGTTCGGCGCCAAGAGGCTTCCCGACGCCGCGCGGTCCATCGGCAAGTCCATGAAGATCTTCAAGGCCGAGACCAAGGACATGGCCGGAGACAAGGACAAGGCCGCCGAGACCGAAGAGGTCGAGACCAAGCAGCTGCCGCAGGCCACCACGCCCGCGCCGCCGGCCGCGACCGCGCAGGACAAGCAGGTCGCCGACCTCCAGCGTCAGCTCGACGAGCTCAAGAAGCAGCAGGCCGCCGCGCCCGCTCCGGCCGAGCAGGCGCAGAAGAACGCCAGCTGAGCGCTCTTTAGTCAGCCAAGCGGAGCCTGTTCGCGGATGAGCGCGCCGAAGTCGCGGCGCGCTCACGGTGGACCCTGACGAGAACGGACTGTCCAGTGGCGGATTCCGCCTCCGGTGAGGAGCGCCGCGGTACCAAGCGGCGCAAGCGCAGCCGTCGGACCAATCCCGACGGCACGATGACGCTCATCGAGCACATCTACGAGTTCCGGCGCCGTCTGGGCTTCGCGCTGCTCGCCATCCTGGCGGGCGGGATCATCGGTTTCCTCTGGTTCCAGACCAGGGTGGGCCCGATCCCGTCGCTCGGCCAGATCATGACCGGCCCGTACTGCGGTATCCCGTACCAGCGCAGGCTCGGCGGGGAACTCAACGGTCCCTGCCAGCTGCTCCAGACGGTCCCGTTCGAAGCCTTCATGATCCAGCTGAAGGTGGGTCTCGCCGCTGGCGCGGTCCTGCTCGCGCCGCTGTGGCTCTACCAGATCTGGGCGTTCATCGCGCCCGGCCTCTACTCGAAGGAGCGCAAGTACGCGCTCACCTTCGTCTTCTTCGCGTCGATCCTCTTCGCCGCCGGCGCCGTCCTGGCGTACCTGCTCATCCCGCACGCACTCGAGCTGCTGATGAACTTCGGTGGCGACCAGTTCATCACCGCCCTCACCGGTGACAAGTACATCTCGTTCATCCTGTCGCTGCTGCTGATCTTCGGCGTCAGCTTCGAACTACCGCTGTTCGTGGTGATGCTGAACCGCGTCGGCGTCCTGAAGTACCAGACGCTGAAGAAGTGGCGCCGCGGCCTGATCATGGTCGTGTTCGTCTTCGCCGCGTTCGCGACGCCCGGTTCGGATCCGTTCTCGATGCTCGCCCTGGCCGGCGCGCTGGTGGTGCTCCTGGAGCTCTCCATCCAGATCGCGCGCTTCCACGACCGCAAGCTCGACAAGGAACGCGGCACCGAGGGCTGGGACCAGCTCGCCGACGACGAGGCCGCGCCGTTCGACTACACGCCGAGCACGATCGACGAGGAGCCGTCGGCCGCCACGAACGGCAAGCGCACCAGCACCGACGACGTCACCTGAGCCCGGGATGCACGCCGCACTGGCCGTCCACCCCGCCTCCGGTGACGGGGCCGCGGGGCGGCTGATGGAGTCGGTCGCGGCGCGGCTGCGACCCGTCGTGGACCGGCTCGACGTCCTCGTCGCCCATACGGTCGAGGAATCCCGCGCGCTGATGACCGACTCGCGCGCGGCCGGGCTGGACGTCCTCGTCGTCCTCGGGGGTGACGGCGCGGCGCATCAAGGCGTCCAATTCTGCGCCGAATCCGGCGTCGCGCTCGGGCTCGTGCCCGCGGGCACCGGCAACGACTTCGCCAGGGCGCTCGGGATCCCCGAACGCCCGCACGCCGCCGCGGATCTCGTCGCCAGGCGGATCGCGGAGGGGAAACGGCGGAGGATCGACCTCGGCCGGGCGGGCGGCGAATGGTTCGCCACGGTGCTGTGCTCGGGCTTCGACGCCCTGGTCACCGAACGAGCCAATCGGCTGACCTGGCCTCGCGGCCCGCGCCGCTACGACGTCGCGATCCTGGCCGAACTCGCCGCGTTCCGGCCCCGGCCGGTCGTGCTCCGCACGGACGTCGAGACACTCGAACTCGACGCCACCATGATCGCCGTCGGCAACACCCCGTTCTACGGCGGTGGCATGCCGATCTGTCCCGGCGCGGACCCCGGAGACGGCCTGTTCGACGTCACCGTCGTCGGCGAGGCGACCCGGCGGGACCTTCTTCGCATGCTGCCCGGAGTCCGGTCGGGAGACCACATCGCCCATCCGGCGGTGCGGGTCCTCAAAGCCAGTCAGATCCACTTGGCGGGAAGTGACCTGCCCGTGTACGCCGACGGCGAGCCGTTGGGCAGACTGCCGCTCGACGTCACCTGCGTCCCCAGCGCGCTCACCGTCGTCGGGTGAGCCCGGCGTAGTCGCCGGCGCGCCACACCTGCCCGCGGAACGTCGCGGCCGACATGAGTTCGCCGCCCGGGAAGAACACCCCGCCGCAGCGGTGGCAGAACCACGCCTGCCGCCAGTACTCGAGCGCGTCCGGGATGCCCCGCCGGATCCGCGCGTTGCGCCGCATCCGGAGCACGAACAGGACGGCGAACAAGGCGACCAGCGCGAAGGCGCCGACCGGGAAGATCGACGCCCCGACGTACTGCGCGGCCCTGCCGTCGGCGCTCGGCGCGACGTTCTCGTCCAGCACGTCGTTGGCGAAGGCGAGGAACACGAACGCGGGGATCAGCAGCACCAGCGCGAGCGCCAGGAAGCAGCCGCCGCCGCGGGGCACCGGATACGGGTTGAGCGACGCGGCGGTCGCGGTCACCGACACGCCGGTGTGCGCCGTCGCGGTGTAGACCACGCCGTCGCCGGCCGGGATGGCCGTCATGCCCCCTCGCACCCGGTGGGTCGTCTGCCCGCTCTGGAACACCGCCGGCACACTCTGCACCTGGTCGATCTGCGCGCATCGCGGGCAAGCGATCTCCATGGGGTCCCCTCTCGATCACGGATCCACCCCTTGGATGACGCGGGGGTGGCGGCCGTTCCCGAGATCGTCACACCGAGTGCGAACTGTCGGTGGGGTATGGAACCCTGACGAAGTGGTCAATAGCCCTTCTCAGACCCCGGCCGAGGCCTACACGGCCTCCCAGCGCCGCGCTCGATACCCCCAGCTGACCCGCTTCGCGGCGGAATCGTCGTTCGAATTCGACGACTTCCAGGTCCGCGGTTGCGAGGCGCTCGAAGACGGTCACGGCGTGCTCGTCTGCGCGCCCACCGGCGCCGGGAAGACCGTGGTCGGCGAGTTCGCGGTGCACCTCGCCCTCGCCGAGGGCCGGAAATGCTTCTACACGACGCCCATCAAGGCGTTGTCGAACCAGAAGTACGCCGACCTCGTCGGCCGCTACGGGCCCGACGCCGTCGGCCTGCTGACCGGCGACACCTCGATCAACGGCAACGCGCAGGTCGTGGTGATGACCACCGAGGTCCTCCGCAACATGCTGTACGCCGGGTCCTCGACCATCGGCGAGCTCGCGTACGTGGTGATGGACGAGGTCCACTACCTCGCCGACCGGTTCCGCGGCGCCGTCTGGGAAGAGGTCATCCTCCACCTGCCCGAACACGTCCGGGTCGTCGGCCTGTCGGCCACGGTGAGCAACGCCGAGGAGTTCGGCGAATGGCTCGTCGAGGTCCGCGGCGACACCACCGTCGTCGTCGACGAGCACCGTCCCGTGCCGCTGTGGCAGCACATGCTGGTCGGGAACCGGCTGATGGACCTGTTCGCCGGCCAGGAGGAACACGCGCCCGGCGCCGAATTGCGGATCAACCCCAGCCTGCTTCGCCGCACCGAGGAGATCGGCGGACGTTTCGCCCCGGCCGGGTTGCGCGGGCCGAGAGGGCGGCGAGGGGTGCCGTCGCGGATGCCGCGGTACCGGCCGCCGTCCCGCACCGACACGGTCGAGCGGCTGGATAACGCCGGCCTGCTCCCCGCCATCGTGTTCATCTTCTCCCGCGCCGGTTGCGACGCCGCCGTCGGCCAGTGCGTCCGCTCGGGCCTCCGGCTCAACGGTCCCGAAGAGGTGGAGAAGGTCCGCCGCATCGTCGCCGAGCGGACCAAGGACCTCCCCGAAGGCGACCTCGGCGTCCTCGGTTTCTGGGAATGGCGTGAGGCGCTCGAACGCGGTATCGCCGGGCACCACGCCGGGCTGCTCCCGGCGTTCAAGGAGACCGTCGAAGAGCTGTTCGTCCAGGGCCTGGTGAAGGTCGTCTTCGCCACCGAGACACTCGCGCTCGGCATCAACATGCCCGCGCGCACCGTCGTGCTCGAGCGGCTGGTGAAGTACAACGGCGAGGCGCACGTCGACCTGACACCGGGGGAGTACACGCAGCTCACCGGGCGGGCCGGTCGGCGCGGCATCGACGTCGAAGGCCACGCGGTCGTCGCCTGGCAGCCGGGGATCGACCCGAAGCAGGTCGGCGGTCTGGCCTCGACCAGGACGTATCCGCTGCGGTCGTCCTTCCGGCCCGGGTACAACATGGCGGTGAACCTGGTCGCCCAGGTCGGCGCGGAAGAGGCCCGTGACCTGCTGGAACAGTCGTTCGCGCAGTTCCAGGCCGACCGGTCGGTGGTCGGGACGGCGCGGCGGATCGAGCGGAACAAGGAGGCCCTGCGGGGCTACACCTCGGCCATCACCGGCGATTTCGACCAGATGCTGGAGTACGTCGAGCTGCGGGCGAAGATCTCCGCCCGGGAGAAGGCGCTCTCCCGGCAGAACACCTCCGCCCGCCGTGCGGGAACCGCCGAATCGCTGGAGAAGCTCCGCAAGGGAGACGTCATCGCCGTGCCCGCCGGGCGGCGCGCCGGGCTGGCGGTCGTCGTCGACCCGGGGCTCGACCCGATCCGGGAACCGCGGCCCGTGGTGGTCACCGAGGACCGCTGGTCCGGGCCGCTCTCGGTCTCCGACTTCCCTTCGCCGGTCGAGGCGCTGGGGAACATCAAGCTGCCGAAGCACATCGAGCTGCGCTCGCCCAAGACCCGGCGGGACATCGCTTCGAGCCTGCGCAACGCGGGAATCTCCTTGCCCGGCAGGCAAAAGCGGCGCGCCGGGGCCAACGAGGACGGTGAGCTGGCCGCGCTGCGGCGGGCGCTGCGCGCGCATCCGTGCCACGGCCTCGCCGAACGCGAGGCGAACCTGCGCTGGGTCGAGCGGTACCAACGGCTCACGGCCGAGACCGAGCAGCTGGAACGCAAGGTCGCCGCGACCACGCACTCGCTCGCGCGCGCCTTCGACCGCATCCTGCGGCTGCTCGGCGAGCGCGGGTACCTCGGCCCCGAGTCGAAGGGTGACGGCGAGGATCGCGTCACCGAACACGGCAAGCGGCTCACCCGGCTCTACAGCGAGTCCGATCTGCTCGCCGCGGAGTGCATCCGGCACGGCGTCTGGAAGGGCCTGGCGCCCGCCGAGCTCGCCGCCGTCGTCTCGACGCTGGTCTTCGAGGCACGCCGGGACACCGCGGGCGAGCCGCGCCTGCCCGCGGGCAAGGTGCTCGACGCGTGGCAGGCGACCACGCGGCTGTGGATGGAGCTCACCGAGGACGAGCGGCGCCACAAACTGGACCGGACCCGCGAACCCGACGCCGGTTTCGCCTGGCCCGTCTACCGATGGGCGCGCGGCGAGTCGCTGGAGAAGGTCCTCACCGCCGCCGAGGCGAACGGGCAGGAGCTGTCGGCCGGTGACTTCGTGCGGTGGTCGCGGCAGGTCATCGACCTGCTGGACCAGATCCGCGACGTCCTCGGGAAGGCGGATCCGGTCGGAGCGGCGGCCTCGGACGCGGTGAAGGCCTTGCGGCGCGGAGTCGTGGCGGCCGGCGGCGCGTGACCGCCCTCGTGACTTCCTGGTCTGGTGGTGGCTGAAGGCACCCGACGCCTTGGGCCCACGAGGAGACTGGACCGGCGAGACGACCATGGCTCGGGCCGGTAGTGGGCGTGACGGTTTCGTGTGACTGAACGGACGACACACGTGCCTGGATGGACGACACGCGTGATCAGACGGACGACACGCGGCGCGGTCGTGTCGTCCGTCCAGTCACGCGTGTCGTCCGCCGGATCACGCGTGTCGTCCGGTCGGTCACGTGACATCGCCGGTTGGGTCTCGTGAGTGGTAAGGACGGTTAGAACCGTCCTTACCACTCACGAGGCGTTGGGCTGACCGGCGGAGTACCCTGCCGCCGGTGTGAGCACGGTCGCGGCGAGTTGCCCGACACCGGCCGGGAACAGTGGGCAGGGGCGCCGACCTGTGGTTGGATCGCCCACGACGGCCATGCAGGTCGGCCGGTGACGATGGCGGAACAGGCGGAGGCGAACGATGAGCACGCCGTATGGCGGCAACGACCCGCAGCAGCAGCCCCAATGGGGGCAGCAGCCGGGCTACGGGCAACAGCCGGGCGGCGCTCAACCGCCGAGCGGCCCGCAGCAGCAACCGCAGTGGGGTCAGCAGCCGCAGTACGACCCGTCGCAGACCCAGCAGCAACAGCCGCAGTGGGGCCAGCAGCCAGCGCCGTACGACCCGTCCCAGCAGCAGCCGGGATACCCGCAGCAGCAGGACCCGTCGCAGACGCAGCAACAGCAGCCGCAGTGGGGCCAGCAACCGCAGTACGGCCAGCAGCCGGGGTATCCGCAGAGCGGGCCCCAGCAGCAGCCCGGTTACCCGCAGAGCGGCCCGCAGCAGCAGCCGCAGTACGGCCAGCAGCCCGGCCAGTACGACTACGGCCAGAGCCAGTTCCCGGGCACCCAGGGCGAGGCACAGGACAAGCCGAAGTCCAAGAAGGGCCTGTTCATCGGGATCGGCGCGCTCGTGGTGATCATCGCCGCGGTCGGCATCCTCGGCTTCGTCACGCCGGGCTGGTTCAACACCCAGGTGTTCAACAACACGCAGATGCAGACCGACGTGCAGAAGTTGCTCACCGAGACCTACGGGATCAAGGAGATCAGCGCGGTCACCTGCCCCTCCGGCCAGGAGGTCAAGGACGGCGTGAAGTTCACCTGCACCGCCACGATCGAGGGCAAGCCGCAGGAGGTGCCGATCACCGTGAAGGGTGACACCGGCAACTACGAGGTCTCGCCGCCCGCCACCAAATAAACGGCGGGCGCCGGACGCGGTCGATCCTGCATGATCGGGTCATGAGCGACTTCTCAGTGCGGCGGCTGCGGTCCGACGAGGAACGGGCCGCGACCGACTTGTTCCGGCGCGCCTTGCACGCCAAGGAGATGACCGACGAGGAATGGTCGGCCATCGCGCCGTCGATGCAGCCGGATCGCGGGTTCGGCGCGTTCGACCAGGAGCTGATCGGCACCCTCCGGTCCTTCGATTCGGAGGTGACGCTGCCCGGCGGCGGCACCACGCCGCTCGCCGCGGTCAGCCTGGTGGGCGTCCGCGCCGACCGGACCCGCCGCGGCGTGCTGACCGGCTTGATGCGCGCTCAGTTCGAGGATTTCGCCGCCCGAGGCGTTCCCGCGGCGATGCTGCACGCGTCCGAAGGCGCCATCTACGGCAGGTTCGGGTACGGCGTCGCCGTGCGGGCGAAGTCGATCGAGGTCGACAGGCACCGTGCCCGCTTCCGGCCCGAAGCGCCCGCAGGCGGTGAGATCTCCTTGCTGGATCTGGAAAGTACCGTCGAGCAATGGCCTTCGCTCTTCGACGCGCTTCCACGCACCCGGCCGGGGATGATCGCGCGGAGCCCGCATCTGTGGCCGGGCTACGAACGGGAACTGCGCAGGGCGACCACCCCGGCCACGACCGCGGTGCACCGTGGTCAGGACGGGGTCGACGGCTACGTCACCTACACCGTCGAGAGGGCGAATTTCGGCTCTCAGGCGACCCTGAAGATCCAGTCCTTCCACTACGCGAGTCCTGACGCGTTCGCGGGTTTGTGGCGCTACCTGGTGTCCGTGGACCTGGTCGACCGCATCGCCGCCGAGAAGCGGCCGCTCGACGAGCCGGTCGAGTTGCTGTTCACCGACCCGCGGCACGTGACCGTGCAGAAGATCCAGGACGAAGGCTGGCTCCGGCTGGTCGACGTCGCGAGGATGCTCGACGCGCGCACGTACCTGGGCGAGCCGGTCGTCATCGAGGTCACGGATCCCTTCCTGGACCACAACTCCGGCCGCTACCGCCTCTCCGGGGACGGCGCCGTCCGCACCACCGACCCGGCGGATCTCGAACTGCACGCCGACACCCTGTCGATGGTGTACCTCGGCGGCTGGCGCCCGTCGGATCTCGCCGCCGCCGGCCGCGTCCGTGCCACCGGCGCGGCCGCACTGGAACGCGCGGACCTGCTGTTCGGCACGCGGGTCGATCCCTGGTGCGGTACCTTCTTCTGACGTTGGATGATCACACCGGTGGGGGTGGAGAAGCTTGAGCAGGCGAGCCGTCGCGACGGTCGGTCTGTGTTGTGCCGCTTTCGCGACGCTGGCGGCGTGTTCGGACACCCCGGCGCCCGCACCGGCGACGAAGACCGTCACGGTCCCGCCGACGACGAGCGCTTCGCCCGGGACGTCGGGCGGGTCGTCCTCCGCCGCTCCGGGCAGAGTCTTCGACCCGCGGACCATGCAGGCGGACGTGCGGAAGATCCTGACCGAGACCTATCAGGTGAGAGAAGTAGGCGACGTGCTCTGCCCGGCGAACCAGACGGTCAAGGATGGCAGCACGTTCACCTGCACAGTCCAGATCGGCGGAGAGGGCAAGACCGTGACGATCACCGTCACCGGGGACGACGGCCGCTACGAAGTCGGCGCGCCCGCCTGAAAAACGGGTTGGGTTCGCCCCGCCCGGGCGGCAGGATCGGCGGTATGAGCGAATTCCATGTGCGTGCCGTGGCCGAAGGCGAACAGAGGGCTTGTCTCGGAGTCCTGGCGGAGTCCTTGCACGGCAAGCCCGCTTCGGACGAGGTCTGGGCGAAGATGGCCCCGTCCTGGCCCGCCGCCGGAAAATTCGCCGCGTTCGACGACCACGGCAGCCCGGTGGGCATCGCCAGTTCCTTCGAGGTCGAGCTGACCGTCCCGGGTGGACAGAAGCTCGTCACGGCCGCCGTCGACGGTGTCGGGGTCCGCGCCGACTGGACCCGCCGCGGGATCCTCACCTCGATGATGGCCGCACAGCTGGAAGATCTCGCTGCGCGCGGTGTCCCGCTCGCCGCGCTGCATGCTTCGGAAGCGGTGATCTACGGTCGCTTCGGTTATGGAGCGGCCACTTTCTGCCGAGGCGTTTCCGTCGAACGCCCGCGCGCCCGGCTGCGCGACGGCGTCGGCCGGGAAGGCGTCGTCAGGTTCGTCACCCCGGCCGAAGCCGTCGAGCGCGTTCCGGTGTTGTACAGCCGCTTCGAGGGAACGCGGCCGGGTTTCGTCTCGCGGCCTGCCAACTGGTGGCCCGGGTTCTTCGAGCGAGTGGTCACCGGAGACGACGGGTATCGCGTGGCCGTCCACAGTGGACCGGACGGGGATGACGGTTTCGTGGTCTACCAGACCATCGACACTCGCGACCGGCAGGCGCCGGAGCGGGGCGCGCTCCTCGACATCCGGGAACTCCACGCCGCCACGCCCCAAGCCTGGGCGGGCCTGTGGCGCTTCCTGCTGTCCATCGACCTGGTCTCGGCCGTCGCCGGCCGGGGCCGCCCGCTGGACGAGCCGCTCGCCGAACTGCTCACGGACCCGCGTGCGGTGAACACCACCGAGATCATCGACGACCTGTGGCTGCGCCTCGTCGACGTCCTCGCGGCGCTGCGGGCACGTTCGTACGGCGCCGCCGAGTCCGTGGTGCTCGAAGTGCGCGACAAGCAGCTTCCGGGCAACGACGGTCGTTACGTCGTCGGCCCGGACGGCGTGGAACGCACGACCGCCGAGGCGGATCTGCGGCTGGACGTCGCCACCCTTTCGTCGCTGTACCTCGGCCACGGCCTGTTCGGTGATCTGGCCTTGTCCGGCCGGGTCGAGGTGCTCGACGAGGCAGCGGTCACCCGTGCCGACGCGCTGTTCCACACCGCGCGCACGCCGTGGTGCGGGACGTTCTTCTAGTTCACTCCGGCTCGTGAGTGGTAAGGACGGTTCTAACCGTCCTTACCACTCACGAGGGATTGCGGCGAGGTTTGATCCGCACCTGCGGCAGCGTGGGTGCGGGCAGCCACGCCGTGGTGCCCTGATAGCCCTCCACCTGACCGAATCGGTCCGCCTGGGCCTGCCACGCCTCGCGGTACTCGGCGATTTCCTCATGGCTCCGGCCCACGAAGTTCCACCACATGACGAGTTCCTCGGTGAACGGCGTTCCGCCGAGCAGGAGCACCCGAGCCGGTTCGCCGCCGGAATTCGTCAGTTCGAGCCGACCGGCGCCGGGCGCGAGGTAGGCGAGTTCCCCCGTTCCCAGCGCCACTCCGGCCACGGTGACGGAGCCGATGTCCTGCAGGAGACCGTGTTCGAAGGCCGGGTCGACGTCGAGCGCCAAGGTCGCCCCGGCCTCCACGGTGAGTTCGGCGCCCAGCAGGGGAGTGAAGGCCGGGACCGGCGACGTCGTCCCGGCGAGACTCCCGAGAAAGACCCGGGCGGTCGCGCCGGGCAGGTCGAGCAGTGGCGGCGCGTAGTGCCGGAAGTCCCGTGCGGTGTCTCGATGTTCGTCCGGCAGCGCGATCCAGAGCTGGACACCGTGCAGGACCGCGGTGTCCGGTGTGGACACTTCCGAATGCGCGATGCCGTGCCCGGCGGTCATCAGGTTGAGCTCGCCGGGCCGCACCATGGCACTGGTTCCGATGCTGTCGCGGTGCTCGATCTCGCCGCTGAACAGCCAGCTCGCGGTCTGCAATCCGGTGTGCGGATGCGGTGCGACGTCCATCCCACCGGACTCCGAAACGTCCTGCGGGCCGTAGTGGTCGGCGAAACACCAGGCGCCGATCAGGGACCGCCGGCGTTGCGGGAGTGTCCGCCGGACCCGGATCGCACGTGGACCGCCGAGCGGGACGTCGCGTGGGGTCAGCACCGTGACGCCCTCGCCCGGCCGTTCGGAGCACAGCAGCTCGGCCGGGTCGGCCTCGGTGTTGCTCATGACTTCGGGAGCGCGGCCAGCAGACGCTCCACCGAACGGCCGAGATTCCAGCGCTCCGCGAGTTCCGCGACCTTGTCCGGGTCGGCGGGCTCGGCCGGGACGACGTCCGGACGGGACTGTTCGACCGGCGCGTCGGCGGCGACCCGCCCGACGGTCGGGGCGACCGCGAGATAGTCGGCGGCGTCGGTGAGCCGGAGCCGGGTCTTGAGCGGCACCCGAGAGTCACCGGCGTTCGACGCCTCGATCAGCTCCTGCAGCGAACCGAACTGGGTGATCAGCTTCGCCGCCGTCTTCTCGCCGATCCCGGCGACGCCGGGCAGCCCGTCCGACGGGTCTCCGCGCAGCGCCGCCATGTCGGCGTAGCCGGGGCCGGCGTTCCCGGCCGGGATCCCGTACTTCTCCGCGATCTCCTCCGGGCCGAGGACCTCGGCCTTGTTCCAGCCCTTGCCGACGTAGATGACCACCGTGGACGTCGGTTCATGGCGGACCAGCTGGAACAGGTCACGGTCGCCGGTGATGACCTCGACGGGCGATACCTGCTCGCGGATCGCGAGCGCGCCGATGACGTCGTCGGCCTCGTACCCGGCCGCCTCGGCCGTCGCGATCCCGAAGGCCTCCAGCAGTTCGAGGATGATCGGCACCTGCGGCGTCAGGGCGTCCGGCACCTCTTCGATGTCGCCGCCTTCCGGGACTTCTTCGGCCACCCGGTGCGCCTTGTAGCTGGGCAGCAGGTCGGTGCGGAACTTCGGCCGCCAGTCCGCGTCGAGGCACGCCACGAGCCGGGACGGCCGCCGGTCGACGAGGATCCGCGCGATGGTGTCGGTGAACCCGCGCACCGCGTTGACCGGTGTCCCGTCGGGGGCGGTCATCGAATCGGGCAGCGCGTAGAACGAGCGGAAGTAGAGGCTCGCGGAGTCGAGGAGAGCGAGTGGTCCGGTCACGCGGACAGCCTGCCACGTCCCGCCCCGGATGTCCGTGAAGGACCCGACCCCCAGCCGGGTCCTCCACGGACACGTCAGGCCGCGTAAGGGCGCACCCGGCGCGCGTCGCGGAGGGCGTTGGCCCACCAGTTCAGCTGATTCAGCAGCGTGGTGGCCGCGGCGGAGGCGCCTTCGAAGTCGTCGTGCACCCCGTCCGGGCCGAAGTGGTTCCAGGCGTAGGGGAAGCTGACGGTCTCCCGGATCGTGGCGGCGTGGAGTTCGGCGAAGACCGGGCGCAGGTGCTCGACCGCGCGCAGGCCGCCGGAGATCCCGCCATAGGAGACGAACGCGACCGGTTTCCCGTGCCATTCGGGGCCGGTGGCGTCGAGCGCGGTCTTGAGCGGACCGGGGTAACTGTGGTTGTACTCCGGGACGATCACGACGACGGCGTCCGCGGCGGCGACACCGGGGGAGAGATCACCGGGACTTTCGGCCAGGTCGATGACGGACAGGGTGACGTCGTCGCGCTGTTTGGCACGATCGAGGAACCAGTTCGCGACGACGGGGGCGAAGCGGCCCTCGCGGACGCTGCTGATCACGACGGCGAGTTGGTAAGTCGGGTTCGTTGTCATGAGCATGACCGTAAAACCTGCACTTAACTTGAAGTCAAACTCCAGAACCGCCGAATATCTGGGTCCAATCGCAGAGAACTCTTTGCAAAGAACTCTCTGCGATTGTAGGGTCGAAGCCATGGGGAAGGGCGAGAGGTATCTCGCGCGGGTCGACGGCCGCATTCTGCGGGCGCTGTCGCATCCACTGCGCGTCAAGATCCTGGAGTTGCTGCGGGAGGACGGCCCGGCGACGGCGTCCGGGCTGGCGAAACGGGTGGGGGAGAGCTCCGGGACCACGAGCTGGCATCTGCGTCAGCTGGCCGAATCCGGGCTCATCACGGAAGACACCGAGCGCGGCAGCAGGCGCGACCGGTGGTGGAAGGCCGTGCACGAGGGGGACCAGATGCGCGCCCGGGACTTCATCGACGATCCCGACCTCGCCGGTCCGTTCAACGCGTACGCCCACACGATGATCGAGCGGCGCTACGCCGCCGAAGCGCAATTCGTCGCCGAAGTGCGGGACTGGGCCGACGAGTGGATCGACAAGGTCAGCTTCCACGACTCGCCGCTCTCGCTGACACCGGACGAGGCCGCCGCGCTGAGCGACGAGATCCTCGACGTGATCGCCCGCTACCGCCGTCCGGAGAAGGACGGCGACACCCAGGTCCGCGTGCACTGGGCGGCCTTCCCGCGGAAGTCCCGGCCGGAGACGCCATGAGCCGGACGCCACTGGGGGCTCTGGTCGTGGCTTCGGGGATCTCCTCGGCCGGGGTGATGATGACGTTGCTCGCGATCCCCTGGTTCGTGCTGCAGAGCACGGGCAGCGGTACCAAGACCGGTCTCGTCACCGCGGCCGAGGTGCTGGGCCTGATGGTCGCGGCGCTGCTGGGCGGGCCGATCGTGGACCGCGTCGGCACCCGCCGGGCGAGCGTCGGTGCGGACCTGCTGACCACCGTCACCGTGCTGCTGATCCCGATCGCGATGGGCACGACGGGGCTCAGCCTGCCCGGTCTGATCGCGCTGTCGTTCGTGATGGGTGTTTCCCGGGGGCCCGCCGACACGGCGAAGCAGGTGCTGCTTCCCGGCGTCGCGGAACTCGGCGGTGTCGGCGTGAGCCGGGCGGCGAGTGCCGTCGAAGCGGCGATGAGAACCGGCCGGATGGCCGGCGGGCCCGCTGCCGGCGCGCTGATCGCGTTGATCGGCCCGATACCCGTGCTGTTCGTCGACGCGGGCGCGCTGTTGCTCTCCTCGGCACTGGTGTTCGCGCTGATCCCGGCCGCGGCCGGGCCGCCGAGGCCGCCATCGGGCGGATACCTCAAGCAACTGCGCGAAGGGCTCGGGTACGTCAAACGCGACGCGGTACTGCGCGCGGTGGTCGGCATGCTGATGCTCACCAACAGCCTCGACTTCGGACTGCTCGGCGTCCTGTACCCGGCGTACGGGCACCAGGTCCTGCACAGCACCGCGCTCATCGGCGCGATGATCACCGCGGTCGCGGCGGGTGCCCTGCTCGGCTCGGCGATCTACGGCTGGATCGGCCACCGGTTCTCCCGGCGGACGGCGATCCTCGTCGCCGTCGCGATCGAAGGCGCTCCGCGTTTCGCCTTGCTCGCGCTGGAACCCGCGCCGCCGGTCCTGCTCGCCGGGCTCGTGATCGCCGGGATCGGGGCGGGCGCGCTGAATCCGATCGTGCTCCCGGCGGTCTACGAACGGGTCCCCGAAGCCGTCCGCGGCCGGGTGCTCAGCCTTCTCGTGGGCGGGGTGCTCGCCGCGATGCCGCTCGGCTCGATGGCGGCCGGGTTGCTGCTGGACGGGATCGGCCTCGTCGGCGCGCTCGCCGTGTTCGGCGGTCTGTACCTGATCGCCGGCACCTTCCCGGCGATCTTCCGGGTGTGGCGCGGACTCGACGATCCCGCCCCGATCGGGGGTGACCGGCCGGCGAGCCGAGGGGCGCGGACCGACTAGGCTCGCCATCATGTCGCGCCGTTCCCTTCACAACCCAGCCCCCGACGCCGCCAGTCTCCGCGCCCGCCTCGACCGGGCCCGCGCCGCCGCGGCCGCCGCCGGCACCGACGCCCTGCTGATCGCACCCGGCTCGGACCTGCGCTACCTCATCGGCCAGGCCGGGGGCTCCTTCGAGCGGCTGACCACGCTGGTGATCCCGGCCGAGGGCGTCCCGGCGCTGGTGCTGCCGAAACTGGAGGCGCCCGGCTACGCCGACGTCCCCGCCGACGAACTCGGCATCGAGATCGTCACCTGGGTCGACGGTGACAACGCCTACGAACTGGTCGCCGACCGGCTGGGCAAGCCAGGCCGCGTGGCGGTCAGCGACTTCACCCCGGCGCTGCACGTGCTCGCCTTCCGCGGCGCGCTCGGCGACGCGGAGCAGACGCTCGCCGGGCCGATCGTGCGCGAGCTGCGGATGCGCAAGGACGCCGCCGAGATCCAGGCGCTGCGCGACGCGGGTGCCGCCATCGACCGTGTGCACGCCCGTGTGCACGAATGGCTGCGCCCCGGTCGCACCGAGGCCGAGGTCGGCGCGGACATCACCGCCGCCATCGTCGAAGAGGGCCACACCCACGCGGACTTCGTGATCGTCGGCTCGGGCCCGAACGGAGCCAGCCCGCACCACGACGTCTCCGACCGGGTCATCGAGCGCGGCGACGTCGTCGTGGTCGACATCGGCGGCCCGATCGCCGAGGGCTACAACTCCGACTCCACCCGGATGTACGCCGTCGGCGAGCCGCGGGACGCCGACGTCGCCGAGACCTACGCCGTCCTGCAGCGCGCTCAGAAGGCCGCCGTCGACGCCGTCCGTCCGGGCGTCACCGCCGAGTCGATCGACGCCGCCGCGCGCGACATCATCGCCGAGGCGGGGTACGGCGAGTACTTCATCCACCGCACCGGCCACGGCATCGGCCTCGACGTGCACGAGGAGCCCTACATCATCAAGGGCAACGCGCTGCCGCTCGAACCGGGCATGGCCTTCAGCATCGAGCCCGGCATCTACCAGCCCGGCCGCTGGGGCGCCCGCATCGAGGACATCGTCGTGGTCACCGAGGACGGCGTCGAGTCGGTCAACCAGCGCCCGCACGACCTGATCGTGCTCGACGCATGACCGGTTCCCTGGAGCCGCTGGATCAGGCCATCGTGGGTGAACTGGCCGCCGACGGGCGGCGCAGTTTCACCGATCTGGCGGAGCGGGTCGGGCTTTCGGTATCGGCGGTGCACCAGCGGGTGCGCCGCCTGGAGCAGCGCGGGGTCATCCTCGGGTACACCGCGCGGCTCGACGGCGAGCAGATCGGGCTGCCGCTCACGGCGCTGATCTCGCTGACGCCGAACGATCCGGCCGCGCCGGACGACTACCCGCAGCGTCTCGAGCACATCAAGGAGATCGAGTCCTGCTACTCGGTCGCCGGGGACGAGTCGTACATCCTCCTGGTCCGGGTGGCGTCGCCGCTCGGCCTGGAGGACCTGCTCCGCCGGATCCGGGAGTCCGCCAAGGTCTCGACCCGGACCACGGTGGTGCTGTCGACGCCGTTCGAAGGCCGCTCGCCCACCCTGTGAAACGAGAAAGGGGTGGGCTTGCGCGACGCTGGTACGATAAAAGGTATGGCAACACGTAAGGTCACTCTCTCACTCGACAGTGGTGCGCTCGAGTTCGCCGAGCGGGCCGCGAAGGCACACGGGATCTCGGTCTCGTCGTGGTTGTCCAAAGCGGCCCGCAGGGAGGCCGTCCGCACCGGATACACCCCGCAGCGCACCCCGGTCGAACCGTCCGCCGAATCGGACGAGGCCGAGCTGACCGCCGCGGAGAAGGATCTGCGTGCACAGGGGTGAAGTCTGGACGTACCACCCCCCGACCGAACCGGCACGGCAGCGCACCGTCGTCCTGCTGTCCTCGGACGGGGTGAACGAATCCGAGCGGCCGTGGCTGCTCGGCACCGAACTGCTGGACCGTGATCCGCAGGACATCCTGGGCGTCGCCGTCGACGCGCGGTACTGGGTCTCCACGCTGAACCTCACGCGCCTCTACCGGCCGTGGTTCGACGAGAAGATCGCCGAGATCGACCAAGAGGTCCAGGAGCGGATCGACATCGCGTTGCGCGCCGCTCTCGATCTCTAGCGTCTAGGGCGCTGGCACGGATCCCGGCTCTAGCGCGCGATCACCTCGGGCGCCGCGTGCAGTTTGCCGTCGGGGCCGGAGAGGCACGACGCGTTGCCCACCCGCGCGGCGAGGAACTCGTTGAGGCAGTTCGCGATCTGCGCGTGGCCGTTCGCGTTGGGGTGGAACGACTCCTGCAGCGCGTGGCTCGCGCGGTCCACCTGGCCGAGGTCACGCAGCTGCAGCGTCAGCCTGCTGAACCACTCGTTCGCCGGGTCGCTGCTGCACGCCTCGTGCCCGGCGCCCGCCCGCGAGAGGTCCAGGAACCGCGCGCTGGTCGCCTTCGACGCCTGCTTCAGCCCGTCCGACAGGACGGACACGCCGTCGCGGCGCATCCACTCCAGGTCCTCGGTGCGGAACGGGCAGCCGTTGAGGCTGCGCAGGGCCTCCGGGATCTGCGGGCCGACAGGCGAGGCGTACGACATGAGCACGAGCTGATAGTCGGCCGGGACGTAACCGGCCTGCGCCAGCACCTTCTTCACGTCGGCGACGGCGTTGGTCACCTTCGGCACCATGGCGTCCACTTTGGACTTCCACGTGGTGCGGAGAGCCGCGCTGCAGGGCGGGTTCTGCGGGGAGAACCAGGCCTTGAAGCATTCGTTGACCTGAGCGGAGAACTTCGGCTCGTCGTTGGCGCCGATCGCGATCACCACCGCCGCGACCCGATGGTCCTTGATCAGGTTCGCGAGCTGCTGGGCCTGTGACGGCTCGGTCCACTGCTTGGCTTCGCCGAGGGCGACCTGTTCCGAGGGCGCCCCCGAACACGCGAGGTTCACGCGCGCGGTGACGTCGGGGATCTTGAGCTGCTCGACGAACGCGTTGGGGGAGCGGTGGCACCAGTTGCCGCCCTGCCCGTTGGTCGTGGGCGTGTAGTCGCCCGCCCCCTCACCGGACACGGTGCTGTCGCCGATGGAGACGACCGTCAGCGGCCCCGTCCCCGGTGGGCCTTGGCGCGGGGACGGTTGCCCTGGGCGGCTTTCCGACCCGGTAAAGGCAATGAACCCGACGAGAACCACCACGAACGAGAGCGCCAGAGCACCCCACCACCACCGGAAACGTCGCATCGTCACCGGATTCTACGGACCCCGTGGCCCAAGAGGGTGAGCATGGCGGTGTGACGGTCGCGATGCCCGGTCAGCCGGCCTTCGTCAGATCCGTTCCGGCGGCCAGTTCCGTCACGATGTCGAGCACCCCGGGCAGTGCCGGCTTGTCGTTCTCCGGCGACCAGGCCACCACCGTCCGGGCGGTGTCGCCCACCAGCGGCACGAACACCACGCCGCTCCGGCGCAGGCTGTGTGAAGACCGGGTCAGTCTCGTGACCCCGACGCCGGCGGCGACCAGACCGAGCAGGCCCTGGACGGACGCCGCCCGCTGGACCACGCGCGGGGTGAAGCCCGCCGCCGCGAATTCGGTGTCATAGCGGCGATGCCAGGGCTCCCACGAACTTCGCGGTGTGAGCACCCAGGGCTCGTCGGCCAGATCCGCGAGCTTCAGTTCGGTCGCGGCCGCGAGGCGGTGTCCTTCCGGCAGGACGGCGCAGACCTCCTCCGTGATCAGGGTGCGGGTCTCGAACCCGTCGACCAGCGGGGGCCGGGTGAAGATCAGGTCGTAGCGCCCGCCGGTGAGCCCGCCGACGAGAGCCGCGATCTGGGTGTCGTCCGTGTTGAGGGCGAGGTCGGGAAGCCGCTCGCGGATCGCGCGTACCACCGGCGGGAGCAGGTAGTTGGCCGTGGTGGTGAGGAAACCGAGGTGCAGTGCGCCGATTTCGCCGCGGACCGCCCGGCTCAGCGTCGACAACGCCTCGTCGGTGCGCGCCAGGACGGCGCGGGCTTCCGGCAGGAACAGCGAACCGACTTCGGTGAGCCGGGTCCCGCGGGTGTCGCGCTGCAGCAGCTTCGCGCCGAGCAGCCGTTCCAGCACGGTGATCTGCTGCGAGAGGGACTGCTGGGCGATGTGCAGGCGCCGCGCGGCCTTGGTGAAGCTCGCGTCCTCGGCGACGGCGACGAAATAGCGCAACTGCCGTAACTCGGGGGTCACAGGCTCTGACTGTAGCCGCGTCAGGAAACCGGTGTTGGCGGCCCGGACGCGGTCTCCGCACGATGAATGCCAGGAACTTCACTGGAGGAAACAGGAATGACGAAGGAAACCGAGGGCCGCGTCTGGCTGATCACCGGCTGCTCGTCCGGGTTCGGCAGGCACCTCGTCCTGGCCGCGCTCGACGCCGGTGACCGCGTGATGGCCACGGCACGCCGTCCGGAGACGGTGGCCGACCTGGAAGAACTCGGCCAGGGCCGGGTGCGCACCGCGGCGCTCGACGTCACCGACCCGGCGCAGGTCGAAGCCGCCGTGCGGGAGACCCTCGCCGAGTTCGGCCGGATCGACGTCGTGGTCAACAACGCCGGGCACGGTTCGGTCGGAGCGGTCGAAGAACTGACCATGCCCGACCTGCGATCCCTGATGGACGTGATGTTCTTCGGTGCCGTCGAGGTGACGAAGGCCGTCCTGCCCCACCTGCGCGAACAGGGGAGTGGCGCCATCGTGCAGATGAGCTCCATGGGCGGGCAGCAGAGCCCGCCCGGCTTCGGGGCCTACTGTTCGGCGAAGTTCGCTTTGGAGGCGATGTCGGAGTCGCTGGCCGCCGAGGTCGCGCCGTTCGGCGTGAAGGTGCTGATCGTGGAACCCGGCGCGTTCCGGACCGAATTCGGTGGCAGCCGGTTGCAACGCTCACGCGTGCTCGACGCCTATCGCGAATCGACCGGCGCGATCCGGGATTTCGTCGAGAGAATGGACGGCTCGCAACCCGGGGACCCGGCGAAGGCCGCGGCAGCGATCTTGAACGTGCTCGAGAGCGACGCCCCGCCGCTCCGGCTCGCGCTCGGCGACGACGCTGTCGACGGGTTGCGAGCCGTACACGAGGCCAGGGCGGCGGAGCTGGCCGCTTGGGAGTCCTTGAGCCGCTCCACCGCGCGCTGAGCGAGTCAGCCGACCCAGCGCCGCACCGCGGTGTCGAGCAACTTCCGCGGGTGGTCGGTGGAGGCGTCGGCCCAGGCGATGATCCCGTCCGGGCGCACGAAGAGGCTCGGCTGCGAAGCATCGGGATCCGCCACGTGGACGACCCGCTCCTCCCTCCCGGTTACGGCGTCGGTGTATCGGCCATCGGCCGAGCGGTCCACGAGCACGAATCGACCGTCGTGCGCGTGGTCGGCGAGCCGGGTTCCGGACGTGAATTCGACATCCCCGGCGATCGAGCCGACCGGGGCGGTGGTGTCGTCGGCGACGTCGTACCGCTGAAGGATCCCCGAGGAGAGCGCGACCATGCGATTGATCGCACCGGGAACGGCGAACAGTTCGTCGCCGACGACCTTCCGCAGCTGAGCGGTCCGTTCGTCGCCCCGCATCAGCGCGACCTGAGCCCGCGTCCAGTCCAGGACCCACGCGCCGATCGGGTGCCGTTCGGAGTGGTAGGTGTCGAGCAGTCCCGACGGCGCGTGCCCCTGGATGGTCGCGGCGAGTTTCCAGCCAAGGTTGACGGCGTCGCCGAGGCCGAGGTTGAGGCCCTGTGCGCTGAACGGTGAGTGCACGTGCGCGGCGTCGCCGGCGAGGAACACCCTGCCGTGCCGGTAGGCCCGCGCCTGGCGCGCGTTGTCCGACCATCGGGTCGCCCGGCCACGCAGTCCGGTGATCGTGACCGGGATGCCGGTGACGTCGCGCACCGCGCTCTGCAGCTCTTCGACGGTGACGGGAGCGTTCTTGTCTTCGGGCTGGGGCGCGAACCTGGCGACGAGGACGCGTCCCGGCATCGGTCCGTAGGTGTAGATGCCACGAGGCGTCCAGTTCCAGCCGCGGCGCAGTTCGCTCGCGTCTTCGAACTCCGCGATGGCCTGATAACCCACCAGCTCGGGGCCGGTACCCGCGAAGTCGACGCCGAGCCGCTTTCGGATGACGCTCCGTCCGCCGTCGGCGGCCACGACCCACCCGGTGGTGAAGTCACCCGCGCTGGTTTCGACGACCACGTCGGCGTCCGCGCCGATGCCGCGCAGACCCCGCACCTCGACACCGCGCCGGATCTCGACGCCCAGCTTGACGCAGTGCTCGCCGAGCAGCAGTTCGAGATCGTGCTGGGGCACCAGGATCCCGTTGGCCACGGCGGTATGCGCCGCCAGCACCGGATCGTCCTGGTCGACGAGGTCGTTCCGGAACATGATCCCGGCGAAATGCCCCAGGACCGCGAACCGCCGGGAAGTCCTGCCCGCGGCGTCGGTCAGCTCACGCACGGTCCGGTTCGAGCGGCCGCCGGTGAAGGCGCCGGCTTCGGCGAGGCGACGGCGCTGTACCTCCTCCGCGGCGGGCAACAGACCGCGCCGGTCCAGGAGCTCGGCACTGGCGACGTTGATCGAACCGGACTTGATCGTCGGATCCGGTTCCTCGAGCCGCTCCAGCACGGTCACCCGCACTCCTCGCAAGGCCAGTTCGCTCGCGAGGAACAGGCCGGTGGGGCCCGCGCCGACCACGATCACGTCGGTTTGGTTCACGATGACTCCTACCTTTACTCAGTAAACTTACTCGGTAAGGTTACCGAGTAAAGGTAGGCTTGTCACATGGCGAAGCGAGGAGATCGGGGCGGTTCGAAGACGCGGGCGCATATCGCCGAGGTCGCGACGGGACTGTTCGTGGAGCGCGGCTTCGACGCCGTCACGGTCGCCGAGGTCGCCGCCGCCGCGGGTGTTTCGAAGGTGACGGTGTTTTCGCATTTCGAGCGCAAGGAGGACCTCGCGCTCGATCGGCTGCCCGACGCCGTCGGTATCGCGCGGGCGACGATCCGGGACCGGCCGGACGGCGTGAGTGTCGTCGAGGCGTTCCGGCGGACGACCCTCGCCCTCGCGGAGGAGCGGCACCCGTTGTCAGGGCTGAGCGAGGCGGGTGAGCCGCTCGCGCGCACCGTCGCCGGGTCGCGGGCGCTCATTTCGCGGCTGCGCGAGTTCGAGCACGAGATCGAGGCCGAGGTGGCCGATGAGCTCGAAAGCGACAGTCGGTTTTCGGGTGACGGTGAGCTGGCCGCCGCGCTGATCGTCGCCGCGTACCGCACCGTCGCCGTGGCCACGACGCGGCGACGCCTCGACGGGGACGATCTCACGGAGGTCGCCGCAGCCCACTGCGAGCGGTTGAACACGGCCTTCGGCGCGCTGACCAAGGCCTTGTGAGGCCCCTAGAGCGGGCTTAACCGTCCATCCTGGACGCGAGGATCGCAACGCCGGGACCGGAAAGTTCCTTCAGCGCAACGTCCCGGCCGGCGATCGACAGCAGGACCGCCTCGCCGGGACCACGCACTTCCGGTCCGGAACCGGCCGACCAGTCCAGGTCCGTGGCGACGAGCCGGAGTCCGCGTGCGCGCTTACCCGCCTTGACCGGCGGTGCGTAGCGGGCGAACGCCAGGGCATGACGCAGCCTTTCCGGCGGCACCTCGCGGGGAAACCCGAGGGGGCGCCGGATGTCCTGGTGGTGAAGCAGCCCGTCGAGCAACGCCACCCGTCCGCCGAACGCCGAGGTCAGACCGCGCGGTTCGAGGTGTTCCTCGAACCTGGCGATCAGCTCCTCCGGTGTCCGGTCCGGACTTCGCGCGACCCCGAGCGCGTTCATCCGGTTCAGCCGCAGCCCACCGCGGACGGCCTGGCCGACCAGATCGCGGAAGCGCTGGGCGTCGTAATCGACGACGTGGGCGACCACCTGGCGAACCGTCCACTCCGAACACAACGTCGGCGCGTCCCAGTGTCCGGGGGACAGCGTTCGCAGGAAGGCGGCGAAGTCCGCCCGTTCGTCCCTGGCGAGTCGCGCGACCGTGTTCATCGGCGGCCTCCTGTGATCATGCGTGGTCGAGCCACTCGCAAACGTAGTAGTTCGCGTCCTTGTTCCGCTCGACATACCAGGATCAGGCGACGTCGCCCGCGAGTTCGCCGTTGCGCGCGTTCCGCTGGGTGATCTTGGCCTGGCTGCTCAGGAGGGCACCCGCTGGCATCGAGGTCGTCTATGAAGGATTGGGGACACTCAACGTCCCCAATCCTTCATAGACGCGAGACCGCCCCGCTCGCAGTTGTGATCCGGCGGACGACATGCGTGATTGGATGGACGACACGCGGCGCAGCGAGGAGCCGCCGAGAGTCGTCCGCCTGAACACGCGTGTCGTCCATCCAATCACGCGAAACCGCCACTCGCGCTCCGGCAACCGAGGATGCCGCGGTGCCTCAGCAGTTCTCCAGGAAGTGCCGCAGCACCCGGGTACCGAACCGCAGGCCCTCCACCGGGACGCGCTCGTCCACACCGTGGGCCATCGCGCGGTACGGGAAGCCTTCCGGCAGCCACAACGGCGCGAAGCCGTAGCAGTCGATCCCGAGTGGGCTGAACGCTTTCGCGTCCGTGCCGCCGCCCATGCAATACGGCACGACGACGGCTTCGGGATCCTCCGAGCGCAGCGCGTCCGCCATGCCGTCGAACCACGGCGAATCCACCGGAGCCTGGACCGGCGGCTGATGTGCGACGAACTCGCGGCTGACGCCCTCGCCGAGCATCGCGTCGAGCTCGGCGAGCAGTTCCGGTTCCGCGCCGGGGAGGACACGGACGTCCACCTGGGCCTCTGCCGAAGTCGGGATCACGTTCACCTTGTAGCCGGCGTCGAGCATGGTCGGCGTGGTGCTGTTGCGGACGGTCGGCACCACCAGCGCCCCGGCGGGCCCGAGCCGCGCGATCGTTCCGTCCACATCGGACAGATCGACCGCGACGCCGAGTGCTTCCCCCGTGCGTTCCAGGAACGCTCGCACCGTCGGGGTCAGCTGGACCGGCCAGCGGTGCGCGGCGATCTTGCCGAGCGCGGTGACCAGCCGGGTGACCGCGTTCTCGTCGTTGGGGCGCGATCCGTGTCCCGCGCGGCCCTTGGCGGTCAGGCGCAGGTGTGCCGTGCCGCGTTCGGCCGTGGCGACCGGATAGAGCCGCACGGTCCGGCCGTCGGCGGCGGGGACGTGGTAGGTGTACCCGCCCGACTCGCTGATCGCGGCGGCGCAGCCGTCGAACAGGTCCCGGTGGGCCGCGGCGAGCCAGTGCGCCCCGTACTCGCCCTTGTCCTCCTCGTCGGCCACGAACGCCAGGACGATGTCCCGCCGCGGCCGGGCACCCGTGGCGAGGGCGGCGAGCACCATCGCGCAGAAGTCCTTCATGTCGACCGCGCCGCGGCCCCAGAGGAACCCGTCGCGGACCTCGCCCGAGAACGGATCCACCGACCAGTCGGCGGCGTCGGCGGGCACGACGTCGAGATGACCCTGCACGAGCAGCGCGGGAAGGGTCGGGTCGGTGCCGGGGACCCTGGCGATCACGTTCGCGCGGCGGGGCGCGGACTCGATGATCTTCGAGTCGATCCCGATTCCCGAAAGCAGCGACGCCACGTACTCGGCGGCCTCGCGCTCACCTTCGGAGTCCCCGTCGCCGCGGTTCGTGGTGTCGAACCGGATCAGCCGCGAACAGACTTCGACGACATCCAACTCAGCCATAGATACCCTGCACCGCCCCGGCCGCGATCGCCGTGACGATCTTGAACGCCTTCATCGCTTCGGTCATGTCCGGCGCGTCGAAGCCGACCCGCCGCACGCCGATCTGTTCCACCGTCGGGATCACCGCCGCGGCCTGCGCGAGGTGGCTCGCGTCGAACTCGACCTCGATCCGGTGCGGGGTGGTGAACCGCTCGACCCGGCCCGCCCGGTTCATCGCGTCCGCCGCCGCCGAGCTCAGCAGTTCGGCCGTCCTCGCGGGCGGCAGGCAGATCGCGGCGTAGCGGCTGACGCATTCTTTCACCGTGACCAATTCGGCCTCCGGCGCGTAGTCCTGGGCGTCGTCGCAGGCCTTGTCGTCACCGGAGACGACGAGCACCGGAACGCCGTACTCGGCGGCCATCGCGGCGTTCAGCCTGCCCTCGCTGGCGGGCACGTCGTCGAGCCACACCCCGGTGATCTGATTCTCCAGGTACGTGTGGGACAGGACGCCGTCGAATCCCGCGCCGGCGTGGTAGCCGAGGAAGACGACGCCGTCCACGCCGGTGTCGATGCCTTGCATCATCGAGAGCGGCTTGTGCCTGCCGGTGAGCATGCGCGCGCGGCCGTCGAGGTCTTCGAGGAGGAGGTTCCGCTGGGACGAATGCGCCTCGTTGACCAGCACGTCGGTGGCGCCGGAATCGAACAGGCCCGCGATGGTCGCGTTGACGTCACCGGTGAACAGGCGGCGGAATCGTTGCCACTGCTCGGTACCGGGGATGACGTCCTCGGTCCAGGTGACGCCGGTGGCGCCCTCCATGTCCGCCGAGATCATGATGCGCATGCGGGGCACCCTAACCGACGCGCTTTGCCCTCGCCGCAGGGATCAGGGCCAGGAACCGGACCGCGGGTAGACCGCCCAGGCGCGCTCCCAGGCCGCGGCGCGCTGCCGGTCGAGCACCAGCCGGACGACGCGGTGGAACAGCACGAGCGCGGCCACCACGGCGAACCAGAGCCAGAGGCCCACGAGCACGGAATCGAACACCGCCGTCGACGCGTTCCTCGGCGCCGTGGTGAGCTCGCCTCGGGCGTCGATCCAGATCGGCACGGCCGATCCGGCGGGGCTGCCCGGCGTCGCGAGGACACTGCCGGTGTGGCGCGCGCCGCGCGAGTCGGTCCAGGTCGCCGCGGTGGTGGGGTCGCCGGTTCCGACGCTCTCGCTGTCGACGATGCGGACCGGCGCGGCCGTCAGCAGATACGCGGTCGCGGGTGTGCGTCCGGTGGTGTCGGCGGCGGCCGCGGCGACCTGCCTGCCGTGGTTGGCCGAACCGACGGCGGCCGCGACCGGGATGGCGAGCAGCGCCGCGAGGACGACGAGCTTGAGTACGAAGGCTTCGAACCGATCGGAGCCGCGGGCCAGCGAATTGCGAGCTGGGAAGAGCCGCCGCCAGAACCGGGCGACCGGACCGCTGGACCCGTGCACGAGGAACCCCATTCCCTCAGACCGCGAAAACCTCCACCTTCGATTCTCGGTCACCGAGGCGCCGCTGTCGCGGTATGGGGACACAGACCACTCTGTGAAACCGTACACAGCCTTTAATTCGTTTTGCCCGTCCGCGTTCCCCCGCTACCGTCTTCGCCATGGGGATTTTCTTCACTCTGTGATTCTCGCCTTCGACGCGGCCCTGGCGTAGAGCCTCCCGCTCCGCCGGGCCGCGTCCTTCCGCATGTCCTTCTTCCCTTGCGAGAATCAGGAGGACGCCCCTGTGCGTACCCCGTATCGAAATCCCGGAACACAACTCGTGCTCTCCGGTGTCACCAAGCGATTCGACGACCATGTCGTACTCGATCAGGTCTCCTTCACCGTCAAACCGGGGGAGAAGGCGGGCGTGATCGGCGACAACGGCTCGGGCAAGTCCACGTTGCTGAGGCTGATCGCCGGCCGGGACCGGGCGGACAACGGCACGGTGACCGTCACCGCGCCCGGAGGCGTCGGCTATCTCCCGCAGACGCTGGAGCTGCCCGGCTCCGCCACGGTCGGCGACGCGATCGACCTCGCGCTGGCCGACATCCGGGACCTCGAGTCGCGGCTGCGGGCGGCCGAGACGTCGCTCGAAACCGCCGAAGACCTGGCCGCGTACGGCGACTTGACGGCCGCGTACGAAGCCCGTGGCGGTTACGAGGCAGACACCAGGGTGGAGGTCGCCCTGCACGCGCTCGGACAGCCGGGTCTCGATCGCGGCCGCGCGCTGGGCAGCCTGTCCGGCGGTCAGCGGTCCCGGCTGGCGCTCGCGGCCACCCTGGCCGCTTCGCCGGAATTGCTGTTGCTGGACGAGCCGACCAACGATCTCGACGACGAAGCCGTCGCCTGGCTGGAGAACCACCTTCGCGGGCACCGCGGCCGGATCGTCGCGATCACCCACGACCGGACGTTCCTCAGCCGGGTCACCAGCACGATCCTCGAGGTCGACGCGGACCGCCGGACCGTGCAGCGGCATGGTGACGGCTACGCGGGCTACCTCGCGGCGAAGGAGGCCGCGCGGGCCCGATGGGTCCGGGAGTACGAGGAGTGGAGGCTGGAAAAGGCGCGCTACGAACGGATGGCGGACGTCAACATCGACCGGTTCTCGGCGATCCCGCGCAAGGCTCCGGCGGCCTTCAGCGGGGCCGGCGCGTTCCGGGCCCGATCCCGGGCGCACGGGGCGATGAGCCGGATCCGGTCGGCGCGCGAGCGGATCCAGCGGCTCGAAGCGGACCGTGTTCCGCCGCCGCCGGAGCCGCTCCGGTTCACCGCGCGGATCGCCGCGGGGGAGACCGAGGCCGATCAGTACGTGGTGAGGGTGGACGACGTGTCGGTCGACGGCCGTCTGCCGCGGACGTCGCTCAGCGTGCTGCCGGGTGAACGCGTCCTCGTGACCGGGCCCAACGGGGCGGGCAAGACGACCCTGATGCGGGTCCTCGCCGGCGAGCTGGCTCCGTCGACGGGGTCGGCGGAGCGGGCGGGCCGGATCGGGTTCCTGCACCAGAACGGCGGGCTCGCGGCCGACGCTCGAACAGTGCTGGCGGTCTTCGCCGGGGACGGTGACGAAGACGAGGCGGCCGAGAGGTTGCTGTCGCTGGGCCTGTTCCGGGCGCCGGATCTGCGCAAGCCGGTCCGGGAGCTGTCCATCGGGCAGCGGCGCAGGCTCGAACTGGCCAGGCTCGTGACGGCCACGACCGACCTGCTGCTGCTCGACGAGCCGACCAACCATCTCGCCCCGGATCTCGTGGAGGAGATGGAACAGGCGCTCACGGAGTACTCCGGCGCGCTCGTGGTCGTCACCCACGACCGGCGGATGCGGCGGACGTTCGAGGGCAGGCGGCTGGAACTGGTCACTTCAGTGGCATGAGCGGTCCGTCCACTTTGGCCGGATTGAGACAGCTGTTCAGCCCGTCCACGAGGGAGCAGGTCCCCGGGCCGCGCTTGAGCCGGAAGCCCTGCGGCACGCCACCCGCCGCCACCAGACCCTGGTAGGCGGGAACGGCGTCCGTGGGGCGCCTGCTCAGCGCGGGATCGGTGAGTGCGTCCACTGTGTACAGTCCGAACCGGGCGCGGTAGCTGCCCCATTCGTAGTTGTCGGTGAGGCTCCAGTAGTTGTAGCCGATGAGGTTCATCCCGTCGGCCTTGGCCCGCTGGAGCCAGTACACGGTGTCGCGCACGTGATCGCCGCGGGTGTAGTCCGCGTCGCGGAGTTTCCCGTTGTCGGTCGCCATGCCGTTTTCGACGATGTAGAGCGGCATGCGCGGGAACCGGTCGTGGTAGCTGCGCAGCGCGTAGTAGATGCCTTCGGGCTGGAGCTTCACGTCCCAGAACTTGTCGGTGGCGGCGGCGAACACCGTCCAGTTGTCGATGCTCAGGCCGTAGTAGTAGTCGATCCCGATGAAGTCGAGCTTGTCCTTGACCTGGTCGAGGAAGAACCAGTCGGCCATCCCGTTGACGCCGGTGATGTAGGCCTGGTTGCTGGTGACCTTCGCGGTCGGGTCGAGTTCGTGGATCAGGTCGTAGGCCCGGCGGTGCGCCTGGACGACGTTGGACTGCGCCGCGAAGTACCGCGTCGCGTTCAGCGCCCCGACCTTCTGCTCGTTCTTGAGGAAGATGAGTGGCTCGTTGAACGTCACCCAGAGGACGTCCTGCCCGGCGTAGCGCTGGACGATCTTCCGGCTGAACTCCAGCCACGCGTCGGCCGTCCGCGACTCGGCCCAGCCGCCCTGATCGAGCGCCCAGCCCGGGTACACCCAGTGGTTGAGCGTGATCATCGGGGTCATGCCCGCGGCCCGGACCTGGCGGAGCACGTCGTCGTAGAAGGCCAGCTCGGTTTCGTCCCACCGTCCTGGCGAAGGCTCGACTCGAGCCCATTCGATGCCGAAGCGGTAGGTGTTGACACCGAGGCCGGCCGCGAGGCGGATGTCGTCGGCGTAGCGGTGCCGGAAGTCCACGGAGTCGCGGTATTCGTCGACGCCGTCCTTGCCGGCGGAACGGTCCACGAACCGCTTCCAGTTGCTGTCCGGAGCGCTGCCCTCCGACTGATATCCCGACGACGCCACGCCCCAGTAGAAGTCCCGGGACCAGCCGTCGTCCTGCGATGCGGACGCGTTCACCGCGGAGAGTGTCGCGCATAGTGAGACGGCGACCACCGAGGACACCACCCGGCGTAACCTTTCCCGATGCTCCGGCCACTTCGTCGATCGTTCACCAGCGTCCGCCATCTTCGGGACGCTAACGTGGGTGAACGGCGTAAACAAGCGGCCGTCCGGGGACTTCGACGATGACGTTGGGGAGTTGATCGACTTGACCGGCAGCACGGTCCGGCACGCCGTCTATCTACCGCCTTTCGGCCCGTTCGGTGAGCCCGGCGTGCTCGTCGACCTCGCCGTACGCGCCGAGGCGGCGGGCTGGGACGGGTTCTTCCTGTGGGACCACGTCGTCGCGGACACCATGCCCATCGCGGATCCGTGGACGACGCTCGGCGCCATCGCGCACGCCACCGGCCGGCTGCTGTTCGGCCCGATGATCACCCCGCCCGCGCGCCGGCGGCCGTGGGTGGTGGCGCGGCACGCGTCGACGGTCAGCAGGCTCTCCGGCGGGCGGCTGATCCTCGGGACCGGGCTCGGATCGGACGAATCCGGTGACTTCAGCCGGTTCGGCGAGCAGACCGACCTGCTGACCCGGTCGGCGATGTTCGACGAGGGGCTCGACGTCATCCGCGCGATCTGGTCCGGCAGGCGCTTCGACCACGATGGCGCGCACTATCAGGTCGCGCTCGCCGAAGCTCCGCCCGAGCCGTTCCGGATCCCGATCTGGGTGGCGAGTTCGACCGACAACCCGCGCGTCGTCCGGCGGGCGGCGTTGTGCGACGGGATCTTCCCGAATCCGGAGGATCACACGCCGACCGCGGAGGAGATCGCGGAGACCCACCGTGCGCTCGGTGTCGCCGGGCTGGAACCGGGCCGCCCCTTCGACGTGGCGGTCGCCGGGAACGCGAGCCCGGCGTGGGAGGAGCCGATCAAGGTCGACCTGCCCGCGCTGGGGCAGGCGGGGATGACGTGGTGGATGGAGTCGCTGATGCATCTCGACCCGCTGGAGCTCTCGCAGAAGATCGTGGACGCGGGCCCGCCTCAGTAGGCGGTCGAGTCCGTGAAGGACTCCTTGAGGGACTCTGGGTCCCTCAAGGAGTCCTTCACGGCACGGGCTTGGTCACGGCGAACCGCTGGCACGCACCGTCCACAGTGGACTCAGGCTCCGCCTGTCGTACGATCCGGTTGCTCCGAAAGACTTCATCGCCCTTGCGGCACCGCTCGCCTTTGGTAGCGTCACCGCGGGCGTCCTGCGAACCAGTGACGTTCGGGGGAGGGGTGGAATGGCTGAAGAGCACCACGCGGTCCGGCTGGAAACCGGGGTCACCCTGGTCAACGCGTTGACCGGGGAGCATGTCCACGGCAGGCCGAAACCGGCGCTCCAGGGGCAAGGCCTGGTCCGGGCCGCGGCCGAAGCGCTCGGAACCGGGAACGGCCAGGTCGATCTCCTGACCGCGGAGCGCCTGCGGAATCTCGCGTCGCGCCTGCGGGAGATCATCGAGTCGCTGTCCCGGCGGGAACCGGACCTGGCGGCCGGGCTGCTCAACCGGATGCTCGTCGACAGCAAGGCCCGGCCGTCCCTGCATCGCCACGGCGAACGGTCTTGGCAGCTGCGGTTCCACGGTCCCGAAGCCGATCTCGTCCAGCAGTGGGCGGCGGGTCTCGCGGTGTCCGTGGCCGCGGCGCTCGGCGACGACATCCCGCATCGCGTCGGGTTGTGCGCGGCGCCGCGGTGCGACCAGGTGTACATCGACGCGAGCCAGGCGCAGATCAAGCGGTTCTGCGGGCTGGCTTGCCAGAACCGCGTGAAGGCCGCCGCGTACCGCGCCCGCCGCTCAGGAGCGTGAGCCCGGCGGTGTCGCGTCGACGTACCACTCGCGGTTGAACACCATGCCGAAGAGCGGCGCCGGAAACCGGGTGATCACGCGCATCAGCGGCGCGAGCCTGCCGTTCCCCTCCATCTGCGAGGAATGGGCGGCGATCGCGGCCTGCTTCTGACGCGCGAAGCGCCGGACGTCGAAGGTGTGCGTGATCTCGGACTTGGCGCTGTAGGCGTGGAGAAGCGCGTCGACGTCGTAGCGGAACGGGATCCGCGACAGGCGCACCGATTTCACCAGGCGTGCGACGACGTCGCGGGGGATCGTGGCCTCCAGCAGGCGGACGTCGCCGGCGAGTTCCGCCGCCAGCCTGCCGACCTCGTGCACCTTGACGTGGTCGCGGTGACCGTAGCCGCCGTTGCGGTCGTAGCTCAGCAGGACCGACGCCCTCTCTTCGCGCAGGATCGCCACGAGCCGGGCCGCCGCTTCGCCGGTGCTCGCGCGGACGAAGCGGACCCAGCCCGGCGGATCCGGGTAGAGGAGCGCGCCGTGACCGCTGCCGGCGTAGCCGAGATGGACGACGCGCGCGACGCCCAGCACCTTCGCGCTCGCCTCGAGTTCGGCCCACCGCGGGGCGTCCGCGCCCCGCATGCCGATGGTGGCGACGACGAGGACGACACGGTGGCCGTCCGCGGCGGCGCGGGCGAGGGTGCCACCGGTCAGCAGGGCTTCGTCGTCCGGGTGGGCGTGGAAGGCCACGATGGTCGTCACGCTCCGAGCATGCCCGAAGCCGCCGGAACGGACGGTGGTGGACCCTTGACCGTCCGTCGACCCTGTGGGTAATCTTCCCTTTACTTTCCAATAGTAAGGAAAGTTTCCTATTTAACTCCGCCGCCCTGACCGTCGGCGCGCCAACGTCGGTGCCGTCGACGCGAGAGGAGAAGCCGAATGCGTTGGGACAAGATCCGTCTCCGGGTGACGGCCGCACTGGCCGCCGGACTGCTGGCACCGGTCGCGGCCGCGAGTACCTCGATGGCGACCGGGACCGCGGCAGAGCCCGCAACGCAGGCAGCCGCCGCGCTGCCGCCGGGCAGCCCGGCGGCGATCAACGGACAGCTGAAGGTCTGCGGCCTCCAGCTCTGCAACTCCGCGGGCAAGCCGATCCAGCTCCGCGGCATGAGCACCCACGGGATCCAGTGGTTCAGCCAGTGCGTGAAGACCGCTTCGCTCGACGCGCTGGCCAACGACTGGAAGGCCGACGTCCTCCGGATCTCGATGTACATCCAGGAAGGCGGCTACGAGACCAACCCGCGCAAGTTCACCGACATGGTGCACGGCTACATCGAAGAGGCCACCAAACGCGGAATGTACGCCCTGGTCGACTGGCACCAGCTCACGCCCGGCGACCCGAACGCCAACCTCAGCCGCGCCAAGACGTTCTTCACCGAGATCGCCCAGCGGCACAAGGACAAGACCAACATCATCTACGACATCGCCAACGAGCCCAACAACGTCAGCTGGGACCGGGTCCGCAGCTACGCGGAGCAGATGATCCCGGTCATCCGCGCCCAGGACTCCGACGGCGTCGTGCTCGTGGGCACGCACGGCTGGGGCTCGCTCGGCATCTCCGACGGCCGGAACGAGACCGACATCATCAACAACCCGGTGCGCGCCAGCAACTTCATGTACACGTTCCACTTCTACGCGGCGTCGCACAAGACCGAGTACTTCAACGCGCTGAGCCGCGCCGCGAGCAAGATCCCCCTGTTCGTGACCGAGTTCGGCACCCAGACCGCCAGCGGTGACGGCGGGAACGACTTCACCAACTCGCAGAAGTACCTCGACTTCCTCGCGTCGAAGAAGATCAGCTGGACCAACTGGAACTTCTCCGACGACAGCCGTTCGGGCGCGGTGTTCAAGCCGGGCACCTGCTCGGGCAGCTCGTTCACCGGCACCGCTCCGCTGAAGCCCGCCGGTGTCTGGATCCGGGACCGCATCCGCACCGCGGACAACTTCCCGACCTCCTGATCCCGGCAGCGCGCACGTCAGGAGAGGGTCGTTCAGGACGTTTTTCGTCCTGAACGACCCTCTCCTGACACCTCAGCCGAGCGGTTCGAAGTCCAGCGCGGCGAGCCGGTCCGGATCGGCCAGGATGTCGATCGCCGCGATCTTGCCGTCCACGACGGTGAACGCGAAGACCGTCGTCGGGACACCGTCCTTGGTGACCACCATCCCGGCCGCGCCGTTGACCAGCGCGGGCCGCAGCTCCCCGCCCTCGCCGGCCGCCCGGAACATGAGCGCCTGGCTCGCGATCGTGGCCGCCCCGCGCACGAAACGCGACGTTCCCGCCGGCGCCGCGCCGCCCTCGGCGCGCAGGATCACGTCCGGGTCGAGCACCGAGACCAGCGCGTCGAAGTCGCCACCACGGGCGGCGGCGAAGAACGCGTCGACGACCGCCCGCTGACGGCTCAGATCCGCGTCGGGGACCGTCGGCGAGCCCTGCAGACGGCGGCGCGCGCGGCTGGCGAGCTGCCGGGTCGCCGCGGAGGACCGGCCCACGATCGGCGCGATCTCGTCGAACGGCAGGGCGAACATGTCGTGCAGCACGAACGCCAGCCGCTCGGCGGGGTCCAGGGTGTCGAGCACGACCAGCAGCGCCAGGCCGACCGAGTCCGCCAGCAGAGCTTGGTGCTCCGGGTCGATTCCGCCCTCACGGCCGATGATCGGGTCGGGGAGCTGCGCGCCGACCGGCTCTTCGGGCCGCGACTTGCGTGAGCGCAGCATGTCGAGACAGATCCGGCCGACGACGGTGGTCAGCCAGCCGCCGAGGTTGTCCACGTCGCCGGAGTCCGACCGGCTCAGCCGCAGCCAGGCCTCCTGCACGGCGTCGTCGGCTTCGCTCAGCGAACCGAGCATCCGGTACGCCACCGCCCTCAGATGCGTCCGGTGCCCTTCGAAGCGCCGCGCCAGCCAGTCGTGTTCGTCCACGGTCCCCATCCTTCATCGATCAGTCGTAACCCTGACGCGTGGGGCAGCGAGGATGTGACAGGCCTTCAGTCGCGGGTGCCCTCGGGTGAGGGGTAGGGGCTCTACCGGCGCGGGTAGCCGCCGTCGACCTCCTTCACCGGCTTGTGCGGGAAGCGGCGTTCGGCGTAGGCCTTCGCCGCCGATCCTCCTCGCACGTACAGCGTCTCCACCTTGTCCTGCAACGGTTTCACGACGGTTCCGAGGAAGCCGCGCCGGTCTTCGAGGTACGGGCCGAGCACGTCTTCGCCCGCCGGGCAGACCGCCATGCAGTACGCGGCCTTGTAGTTCGGCTTGAACGCGAGGCTCTGCCACATCGACACGTTCTCCGAGTCGGTCACCCTGGACCGGAAGTCGGCGGCGTCCTCGCTGTCGGCCACGGTCTGGGCCCAGTCGGTGAAGCCGCTCATGAACTCGCGGTAGTTGTGCGTCGAACAGGCGAGGAAGTCGAATTCGCCGGTCTTCGAGATCGCCCCGATGGGACAGGCGGCGACGCACAGCTTGCACTCCAGGCAAGGGTTGTAGTCGAGGGCCTCGCCGTAGGTGGACACCTCGGCGTCGACGAGCAACGTCGCCAGGAGCACGAAGTTGCCGAACTTCGGGTGGATGACGTTGCGATGCAGTCCCATGGCGCCGAGACCGGCCGCGACGGCGACCGTCTTGTGCGCGACGACCCAGATCCGGCCGGGGTAGTGCTCCATCTCCATCGGGAACGTCGCGGACGGGTTGATCGCGCGGTATCCGGCGTCCTGCAGCGTCCGGACGATCGTGTGCCCGGCCTCGTTGATGATCTCGCCGGTGCGGTGGAACTCCTGGTTGGCGACGCTGCGGGCGGGGGAGCGGACGTCGTCACGGTTCATCCTCACCACGAGTGAGACGAGGGTCTTGGTGCCGGGCAGGGCACGCTCGACGTGCTCGCGTTCGCCCGGCAGATCCGGATGGTCGAGCGAGACCGCGGCCGCGTCGTCGGCGCCGGCGGCGAGGCAGATCTCCTTGAGCCAGGCCGCGTCGATCACCGGCGACGGCTTGTCCCGCGGTTTGGCGAGCACGGCCTGGACCGACGGATGCTCCGCCAGCTTCTTGGGGAGCCTGCCGGTCACAACGCCTCCAGGATGGTCGCGTTGGCCTGACCGCCGCCTTCGCACATCGCCTGCAGGCCGTACCGGGCGCCGTGGTGGTGCAGTGCGTTGACCAGCGTGCCCATCAGGCGGGTCCCGCTCGCACCGAGCGGATGGCCCAGCGCGATCGCGCCGCCGTGGACGTTGACCTTGGCCGGGTCGGCCCCGGTTTCCTGCTGCCACGCCAGCACGACACTGGCGAACGCCTCGTTGATCTCGAAGAGGTCGATGTCCGCCAGGCTCAGCCCCGCGCGCCGCAGCACCTTCTCGGTCGCTGGGATGACCCCGGTGAGCATGAGCAGCGGGTCGGATCCGGTGACGGCGAAGCTGTGCAGGCGGGCGCGCGGGCGGAGGCCCAGCCGGGCGGCGGTTTCGCTGGAGGTGATGAGCAGGGCGGAGGCGCCGTCGTTGATCGGGCTGCTGTTTCCCGCGGTCACCGACCAGTCGATCTGCGGGAATCTTGCGGCGACAGCCGGATCTTGGAACGCCGGGCGCAACTTGGCGAGCGTTTCGAGGTCGGTTCCCGGCCGGACGGACTCGTCGGTGGACACCCGGCCCGACGGTGTCTCGATCGGCACGATCTGGCTCGCGAACCGCCCGAGTTCATGCGCCCGGGCGGCCTTCCGGTGCGAGGCCATCGCGAACTCGTCCATCGCCTGGCGGCTGAGCGACCACTTCGCGGCGATGAGTTCCGCGCTGATTCCTTGCGGCACCAGGCCTTCCGGATAGCGCTCGGCGACGCCGGGGCCGAGCGGATCGGTGCCCGGCAGCACGTTCGACCACATCGGCACGCGGCTCATGGACTCGACGCCGCAGGCGATGACGATGTCGTACGCGCCGGCCATCACCCCCTGCGCGGCGAAGTGCACGGCCTGCTGACTGCTTCCGCACTGCCTGTCGACGGTGGTCGCGGGCACGCTTTCCGGCAGGCCGGCCGCGAGGGCCGCCCAGCGCGTGACGTTCTGGGCCTGCTCGCCGACCTGGTCGACCGCGCCGCCGATCACGTCGTCGATCAGCTCCGGGTCGATGCCATTGCGTTCGACGAGAGCGCGCACCGTGTGGGCGAGCAGCTGGACCGGATGGACCCCGTGCAGGGCGCCACCGGGCTTTCCCTTGCCGATCGGGGTACGGACGGCGTCGACGATGACCGCGTCGTGCACGGCTGCCTCCAGTAGTGAGTTGGTATTTCCAACTCACTGTGGCATCGAGTGGGTTGGAAATCAAGACTCACTGGGTTTACGCTGGTCGCATGACCGAAGGACCGAGGGACTGCTCGATCGCCAACGCGATGGAGGTGATCGGGGAGCGCTGGAGCCTGCTCGCGCTGCGCGAAGTGTTCTTCGGTGCGCGGAGGTTCGACCAGATCGTCCGCAACACGGGGGCGAGCCGGGACATCCTGACCGCGCGGCTACGGAAACTCGTCGAGACGGGAATCCTCGAAAAACGGCTCTACGAGGAGCATCCGCCACGCTACGAGTACGTGCTCACCGAGGCAGGGCACGCGCTCAACCACGTGCTGCTGAACCTCATGGCGTGGGGCGACGCGTACGTCACCGAGGGGCCGCCGCCGACGGTGTGGCGGCATTCGTGCGGCGAGGTCCTCGCGCCGGAGACCGTCTGCGCGCACTGCCGAGAACCGGTGCGGGAGAAGGACATGACGCTGGTGCGGAGCAGCAGGCGCACCAAGGCCTCGTGAGTGGTTAGGACGGTTAGAACCGTCCTAACCACTCACGAGACGTGCCTGGTCCCACTATGTGATGGCCCCCTTCCTATACCTAGGCGCAGTGAAGGGGTCCTTCCTGTGCTTGGCACGGTGTGAAGGTCGAGTTTCCTTGGCTCAGCCGAGGGTAGGGGGCCTTCACCCGCCGCCGCTGTGACTGCTGGGGCCAGTGGTGCTGCCGGGGCTGCGGGTGGCGATCGCGTATTCCGTGAAGGGCCCCTTGCCTACTGTCAAGGTAGGCAAGGGGCCCTTCACGGACACACGACCAACTGGCGCCACATCCAGTAGGCACCTAAGACACTCTTGGCCCTAACCGTCCTAACCACTCACGAGGTCGGGATCAGGAGCGGGCAGTCCATTCCCGCGCGATCATCCGCATGAGCGCCGGATAGATGATCAGGTACCGGAACGGCTTGATGAATCCCATGTACACCCGGCCGAACAGCCCGTTGGGTTTGACCAGCACCGCCATCTGACCGCGATGTCCGCCCTGCCCGTCTTCGACCCACGCGATGTGCAGGACGCCGTGCATGGTCCGGTTCGCCATTTCGGCGGCGAATTCGTCGTCGAGCCGGTAAAGCGGGGTGAACGGCAGCCAGTCGTCGTCCGGGCCGGTGGGTGTGTCGCGGAGGTCTTCCGGCAGCTTGCCGCGGAGCGATCCGACGCGGGTGTCGAGACCGGAGGTTCGTTCGTCCAGTCCCAGCAGGTTTCCGAGCTTCCAGCGCAGCGCCCACAGCGCCCGGACGGGGAGTGGCGCCCCGTCCGGGAAATTCCCCGACGAGAACTGCTTGACCAGCTTGCCGAAATCGTCCGGCCCGCCGGGCGTTCCGAGTGCCCAGACGTCTTCGAGGTCGAAGTCGCCGGCGATTTCGTGGATCCGCCACGAGCGGGTGGTGTGGGCCGTGTTCGCGAGTTTCATGCCGACACCAGCTGGACGATCTCGCGCGGGCGGACCTCACGGTCGTCGAAGGCGACGTCCACGTCCGCCGATGCCAGGGCCTGCATCGAGGCCGCCTGTGCCGCCTCGGATTCCCAGCGCACGATCGACACCACGGCGTCGCCCGCGGCGGTCACCCAGCATTCGGCGGCGAGACAGCCCGGAGTGGAGCGCAAGGCCTCGGCGACCCGCCGGACCCGCGAGACGAATTCGTCGTGGTGATCGGTGTGCGGGTAATGCGTGGCCACGAATCCGACAGTCATCGTCGTTGTTCCTCCCAGTGAACTTCCGCCATCTATACGGTAGCGTATATATCGTCCTCGTGGTGCCGGAGTGACGGGAGATACGGTGATCCCATGGCCGCCGAAACCCGGACCCCGCCGAGCGCCTGGATCGACGCGGGGCTGCACGCCCTCGCCACCGGAGGTCCCGACGCCGTGCGCGTCGAGGCGCTCGCGAAAGCCTTGGGCGTCACCAAGGGCGGTTTCTACGGCCATTTCGCCGATCGGGGCGCGCTGCTGGAGGGAATGCTCGCCACCTGGGAGCGGATGAGCACGGACCTGCTCTTCGAGAGCGTGGAGAGTGAAGGCGGTGACGCCAGGGCGAAGATCCGGCGCGCGGGTCTGCTCGCCGGGGATCGTCTCCTGCCGATCGACCTCGCCATCCGGGATTGGGCCCGGCGCGACGCCGTGGTGGCCGAACGGCTCCGCCGGGTCGACAACCAGCGGATGGACTACCTGCGTTCCCTCATGCGCGAGATCTTCGCCGACGAGGACGAGGTCGAAGCCCGCTGTCTGCTCGCGTTCTCGCTCCTGATCGGCAAGCACTTCATGGCCGCCGACCACGGCGGCCGCACCCGGGAAGAGGTCACCGAACTGGCCGGAGCACTCCTTCTCGGCGGCGGGCCCGGTCATGGAATTTGAGGCGGGCCGACGGCTCCTGGCTTTCCTGCACGAGCTTCAGGCGATGAAGGCCGCGGAATGGGCAGGTGGCGGTCGACGTCGAGGCGCTGGATCCCGTGACCGGCGAACGCGCCACCATCGACACCGACCTGACGCGGGACGATCAGCGCGAGTTCGCGCGGGAGATCAGGGAGCCGTCCTGCGGGGAAATCGCGGCTCGAAGTTCGTGCTCGTCCTTCCCTTGGACGGTGCCTGCATCCGTGTCGTCCAAGGTCGCTTCGCCGGAAGCGCGTCCACATACCCCGAGCTCGCCGCGGCGCTGGCCGGCGGTGACTACGTCCCCCTTAGTCGTCCTCATCCTCGGGCGTAGTCGGGACCTGCTTGCGCGCGACGTAGATGAGCAGCCCGATGATCACCACGGGGCCGACGAAGATGAGGATCTCGTCCCAGCCGCCCTGGTGCATCATCACCACTCGCGCCGCGATGGTCATGACCCGGAGACCAGCGCGATCCCGAGCGCGGTGTAGCCGATCATCAGCGCCAGCATGGGGTACTGGCCCACCTTGACGTAGTTCGCGCGCAGCACGCCGACGGAACGGTCATGTGCCGAGGTTACGGCCAGCACGTGCCCGGCGACGATCCCGGCGATCTGCACGAGCGCGATCACGCCTGCCGAGACGACCGTGTAATCGATCGCGCGGCCGAAGCCCTGCTGCCCGGAGAACACGGCGAACGAGAAGTAGTGCGCGACCGTGTAGCCGACCATGATCGGGATCAACGAGGGCGCGAACGCGGGATACGGGTCGAACCCCCGGCGCAGATACGGCCTGGTCAGGCTGATGGCGCCCGCATAGGCGCCGTAGGTGAGCGCGATACAGGCCGCGAGCCCGGCGGTGCCGCCGAGGACACCGGCGTCCAGCGACGCCCAGAACGGAAGCCGGGTGAGACCGTCGAACGCCGTCGAGCCGAGCACCACCAGCACCAGCGCGGTCAGGCACGGCGCGGGGGAGACGGTGAGCAGGCCGTCCAGCGGATTCCTGATCACCAGGCGCCCGTCGGCCCGCCTGCCGAAAGGGGAGAGGGCCGCGATCAGGCGCGCGTAGACCTCGAAGGCGTCACCGCGGTCGAACCAGCGCGGACCGAACACCGCGCCGAGAGCAATGTGTATAACGGCATACACGGTGACGAACAGGGCGATCGCCCGCGGCGAGTCCGAATGCGGGAACACCAGTTCCAGCCAAAGAAAGGCCAGGAGGCCGACGATCGCGGGCAGGTAGCCCAGCCGGTCCGGGAGTTCGCGATGGCGCGCTGGGATCAGTGCCGCGATCGTCCTCAGTGGATTCAATCGCGTCCAGACCGGACCGAACAGCAGGGAAAGCGGGACCAGTCCGACCCAGAACCAGACGTAGAACCAGGCCGGAGCGGGGTTGTCGGCCGAGTTGCCGGGACCTGCCCACGCCATCGCCAGGAATCCCGCGAAGAGCACCACCCCGAGCACGCGCATCGCGATCCGCGAGAACCCGGAATCGACGAACCGTTGCAAGGGGAGGGGGCGGCCGGCGTCGGCGCCGCGGAGTCTGGGTTCCTTCCAAAGCACGGTGAGTGCGAAGAAGGAGACCACGACGGCAGCCGCTCCCGCGTAGAGAGCGAGCCAGAGCGGGACCGGCAGATCGGACCGGCCGCCGAGACCGTGCGCCAGGATCATCCGCTCACCCGGAGCTTGGTCACCGCCGCGCCGCTCATGTGCAGTTCCACCTCGAAGATCCCGTCGATGTTCGCGGTGAAGGCGACCGTCCCCGGAACCCCGGGCGCCAGCTGGGCGGCCTTGTCGTAGCCGTGGACGTGCAGTTCGTCCGGCTGATCCGAGGTGACTTCGAGCGCGACGTTCTCGCCGGTGCGCACCGCGACCTCCTCCGGCCCCGCTGTGCGCTTGCCCTCGGTGATCGAGAACTTGACGGTCCGGGTGCCGGTGCTCGGCGCCGGGTCCTGCGCCGTTCCCGAACAGCCGGTCACGGTCAGCAGTGCGGCCACGGTGATCGCGCCGATCCTCCGCATCGAGGTCCTCCAAGTCGTACGCCCCGGCTTGCCCGCCCGGAACCTTGCGCCTATCGTGTTACCCCAAGGTAACAGTTACTTAGGTTAGCAGGAAGGCGAGAACGGTGTTCATGGCTCAGGAGAGCCCGCCTGCCGGCGGCGCGCAATTCGGGCAGATCGTCATCGCGGGCCTGATGTTCACCGCGGTCTTCCTGCCCTTGGCCCTCTTCGTGCTCCGCGAGCGAGCGGGGAAGCGGACGGTCTTCGGTCGCGTCGCGGACTGGATGGGTGAATTCAGCGGTCTGCCGCGGTGGGCGGCGCTGCCGATGTTCGTCGCCTTCCTCTCCGGGATGTCGGCGCTGATCGGCGTTTACTGGGACGTGCCGATCCACATGGAACTCGGCCGCGACGAAGGTCCGCTCGCGAACCCGTCGCACTACCCGATCTACTTCGGACTGATGGGCATCTTCGCCAGCGGCGTGCTCAGCGCGACCCTCGCGACAAAGGACCTGCCCAAGCGCACGTTCAAGATCGGCCCGCACTGGCGGGCGCCGATGGGCTCCATCCAGATGATGGCGACCGGCCTGGTCGGCATCGCCGGGTTCCCGCTCGACGACGTGTGGCACCGCCTGTTCGGCCAGGACGTCACCGAATGGGGGCCGACGCACGTCCTGATGATCGGCGGCGGTGTCTGTGTCGTGCTGGGCCTGCAACTGCTGCTCGGGGAGGCGCGTCAGGTCGGCGCGACCGGGCCGGTCGTGCGGCTGCTCGGCCCCGTGCTCGCCGGTGCCTGGATGATGGGTGCTTCGGCGTTCCTCATGGAGTTCGACCTCGGCGTCCCGCAGTTCCCGATGCTGTCGCAGGTCGTGCTCGTCGGCCTGATCGGCGCCTGGACGCTGACCTACGGGCGACTGTCCTGGGGACCCGGCGGCGCGCTGATCGTGCTCGCGGTCTTCCTCGCGTCCCGGGCTTCGTTCGCCGTCATCCCGCTGTTCGCCGATCTGCACGTGGCGTCGTTGCTGCCGTACGTCGCCGAAGCGCTGATCATCGAGGTCGTCGCCCTCGCGATGCGCAACCGGCAGGGCTACACGTTCGCCGCCGTCGCCGGTCTGCTCGTGGGGACGGCCGGGATGCTCGCCGAGGCTGCGTTCACCCAGTGGCTGATGCCGAACCCGTGGCCCGCCGCCCATCTGCCGCTGTTCGTCCTGTTCGGAACCGGCGCGGCGCTGGCGGGCGCGTTCATCGGTGTCTGGCAGTACCAGCGCGTGGAGGAGACGGCGACGCGGGTGCCCGCGGCGGGGCCTCGTCACGTGGTCGGGCTCGTCGGTGCGCTGGGCGCGGTCGCCCTGATGTCGGCGGTCGCGGTCCCGCAGGATCCGGAACCGGGATTCACCGCCGACGTCCGGCTGACCGAGGCCGCGACCGGGCTGCCGATCTCGAACCCGCACGGTGGCGGCACACCGCGCTGGGTCGACGCGACGGTGACGATCTCGCGGCCGGATCTGGCCGACGACGCCGTGTGGCTCAACGGTTTCGCGTGGCAGGGCGGCGACTTCTACACCGCGCCGCTGGAGAAGATCGGCGACGGGGTGTACCGCACCGCCCAGCCGCTGCCCGTGTTCGGGCAGTGGAAGACCGGGATCCGCGTGCACGTCCCGAACCGGGTGATGGGGCTCGCTCCGATCTACGCGCCCGCCGATCCGGCCGCGAACGCGCCGTCGATCGAGGCGACGTCCGGCACGCGGCCGTTCATGTCGGAGATCGAGTTCCTCCAGCGGGAGCGGAAGTCGGACACGCCCGCCGTGCTGTGGACGGTCGCGTACGTGACCGTCGGGCTCATCTTCGCCGGTATGTGGGCACTGTTCGCGTGGCTCTACGCGGCCGCGGCCACCGCGCGGCGGCGCGAGGTCTCCGTCGGCTGACTTCTCCCGCGTTTCGTCCTCCGGATGCGGTACTTGCGTGTGCAACTACCGCATTCAGAGGACGAAACGCTTTGCTCTCACTTCGTCGCACGTATCGATTGGGCATCATCGCGCGCAAGGCTTTTGCAAGCCCGCTTCCCTTGAATACCCAGGACACCGCCCGTGCTGCCGGTCCGCGCGCCGAAACGGTGACACAGGGCGACGTCTGCGAGACGTAAAGTAGCCGCTGACCACGCGACGGCATCCGCTGTGCACGATCGGTATTGGCGAGTCATTGCGCGGTTACCGCGACATGTGGTTACTTTTCCGCTTCGGGGGTTGGGTTACAGCGAGTTTCGATGGGGTGGTCTTCGTGCGCACAGAGCGTTTTCCCAGGCGACGGCGCGGTCTTCGCGTGGTCGCGGTCCTCGCCGCTTCGGCGGTCGCGACGGTGCCTTTCGTGCCCGCCGCGGCGGCGCAGCAGCAGGGCAAGGTCCTCCGGGTGGCGCTCACGACCGGCATCGACCACCTGAACCCCTTCACCGCCCAGCTGGCGGCGTCGACCCAGGTCGGCCGGTTCAACTACGAGTTCCTGACCCTGCCCTCGGCCGAGGACACCCAGCCCACGGGTGGGATCGCGGAGTCGTGGAAGGCCTCCGACGACAAGCTCACCTGGACCTTCACCATCCGACAGGGGATGAAGTGGTCCGACGGCAAGCCGGTCACCGCGCAGGACCCCGCGTACACCTTCCAGCGGATGCTCGACGACGAGAACGCCCGCACCGCGAACGGCAGCTACGTCACCAACTTCGCCTCGGTTGCGGCGCCGGACGACAAGACCCTCGTCATCAAGACCAAGGCCCCGCAGGCGAGTATGACCTCGCTCGACGTCCCGATCGTGCCCAAGCACATCTGGGAGCCGATCAAGGACCTCAACGACCCTTCGACCGACGACATGTCCGTCGTCGGTGTCGGCAGCGGGCCGTATCTGCTGACCGAGTACAAGAAGAACGAGTTCGTGAAGTTCAAGGCGAACAAGGACTACTGGCGCGGCGCGCCCAAGGTCGACGAGCTCCAGCTGCTGCAGTTCAAGGACGCCGAGGCCGCGGTCAACGCGCTGAAGCAGGGCGAGGTCGACGTCATCAACCGGCTCACGCCGACGCAGTTCGACGCGCTCAAGGGCGAGAAGAACATCACCACGAACAAGGCGCCGGGCCGCCGGTACAACGAGCTCATCATCAACTTCGGCGTCAAGAACGTCCTCGACCAGCCGATCGGTGACGGCAACCCGATCCTGAAGGACATCCGCGTCCGCAAGGCGATCGCGCAGGCCGTCGACACCAAGACCATCGTGGACAAGGTGATGAACGGCTACGGCCAGCCCGGAACCGGTGTCGTGCCCGCCATCTACAAGGCCTACACCTGGTCTCCGTCGGACGCCGAGAAGACCAAGTTCGACATCGCGGCCGCGAACGCCACCCTCGACCAGGCCGGCTACGCCAAGGGCGCGGACGGCATCCGTGTCGCGCCCGGCGGTGCGAAGCTGGAGTTCCGGCTCGCGGGTCACGCGAACCGGCCGTTCGACCAGCGTGTCGCGCAGTTCGTCAGCGGCTGGCTCAAGGACGTCGGCATCGGCGTCAAGCAGGAACTCGTCTCCGACGACGAACTGGACGACCGCACCACCGCGGGCAACTACGACCTCGCGATCTCCGGCTACGGCACCTCGCCCGACCCGGACTACGCCCTCAGCCTCAACACCTGCGCCGGCCGCCCGAACGCCGAGGGCAACGGCGGCAGCTCGGCGACGTTCTTCTGCGACCCGCGCTACGAAGACCTGTACAAGAAGCAGCTGACCGAGTTCGACCCGGCGAAGCGCGCCGAGCTCGTCAAGCAGGCGCAGGCCGTGCTGGCCGGTGAGTACGTCGACGTCGTCCTCGACTACGACAACGTGCTCGAGGCCTACCGGTCGGACAAGTTCTCCTCGTTCACCAAGCAGCCGCAGCCCGACGGCGCGATCCTCGAGCAGTCCGGCTACTGGGGCGTCTACGGCGCCACTCCGGCCGACGCGGCCGCGGCCGGAGCCGAGGAGAGCGGCAACACCGGATTGTGGATCGGCATCGGCGCGGTCGTGCTCGTGGTGCTCGTCGGCGGCGGCGTGCTGCTCGGGCGGCGCGGCAAGTCGGCGGACGACCGGGAGTAAGAGCGCGTTGACCGAAGCACTCAGTTCCCTCGACAAGACCCCGGCGCTCGTCGATCCCGACGAGCGCCGGGGCGGGACCGGCACCGCCCGGTTCGTGCTCTCCAAGATCGGCGGCGCGCTGGCGAGCCTCGCGCTCGTCGTCGTGCTGGGGTTCTTCCTGTTCCGGACGCTGCCCGGCGATCCCGTGCGGTTCATGGTCCGCGACCGGCCGACCGATCCGAAGATGATGGCGGAACTGCGTGCGCAGATGGGCGTGGACAAGCCGCTGCTGCAGCAGTTCTGGGACTACGTCCTTGGCCTGCTCCAAGGCGACATGGGCGTCTCGTATCTGCAGCGGCGCCCGGTCTTCGACATGATTGGCGAGCGGCTGTGGCCGACGATCCTGCTCGTCGGCAGCGCGACCGTGCTCGCGGTCGCACTCGGCCTGTGGCTCGGCATCCGCGCGGGCTGGCGCCGGGGGAGCAGGTTCGACAAGGTCCAGACCGGGATCGCGCTGACGCTGTGGTCGGTTCCGCAGTTCTGGCTCGGGCTCATGCTGCTGGTGGCCTCGAACGGGCTCTTCCCCAGCCGCGGCATGCATTCCCCGGATGTCGCGCCGGGCTTCTTCAGCGAAGGGCTCGACGTCCTGCACCATCTGGTCCTGCCGTGCGTGACCCTGCTGGTGGTGTTCTACGCGCAATACATGCTGGTCATGCGGTCGTCGCTGATCGGCGAGATGAACTCGGACTACCTCACCACCGCACGGGCCAAGGGGTTGCGGGACGACCTCGTCCGCAAGCGGCACGCCGTGCCCAACGCCCTGCTCCCGACGGTGACGCTGGTCTTCATGCAGTTCGGCATGGTGGTCTCCGGCGCGGTCTCGGTCGAGGCCGTGTTCAGCTGGCCGGGGCTCGGGCAGCTGCTCTACGAAGCGCTCCGCGGGCCTGATCTGCCTGTCCTGCAAGGAGTCTTCGTCACTCTCGCGGGTGCGGTGGTGCTGATGAACCTGCTCGCGGAGTTGCTCTACCGCGTGCTCGACCCGAGGGTGCGGACGGCATGACCACTGCGGAAAAACCCGGTTCGATCGTCTGGCGCCGCCGCCGCGAGTCTGTGGCGAAGCGCTGGCACGAGTTCACGACGAACAAGGCGGGCGTCTTCGGGCTGGTCTTCCTCGGTGTCCTCACGCTGCTGGCCATCCTCGCGCCGGTGATCTCGGACGAGTCCGGTCTCGACGTCACCAAGGCCGAAGGCGCTTCCCTGGACCCGCCCAGCGGGGAGTTCTGGCTGGGCACCGACATCGACGGCCGTTCGGTGCTGCAGATGACGTTCTGGGGAGCGCGGATCTCGCTGCTCACCGGCTTCTCGGCGGCGTTCCTCTCGGTGCTGATCGGCACCGTCATCGGGATCGCGGCCGCGCATTTCGGCGGCTGGTTGTCCGGGCTGCTGCTGCGGTTCACGGACTTCTTCCTGGTGCTGCCGTCGCTCGTCCTCGCCGTGGCGCTGGCCTCCGTGCTGGATCAGGGCACGATGACGGTGATCATCGCGATCGGCGTCACCGCCTGGCCGAGCACCGCGCGTCTGGTCCGCGCGCAGACCCTCACGATCGAGGGCCGCCCGTACATCGAGCGCGCGAAAGCCCTCGGCGGCGGACACCTGCACATCGTCGGCAAGCACGTCCTTCCCGGTGTCATGCCGCTCGTGCTGGCCAACACCACGCTCGTCGTCGGCAACGCCGTCATCGCGGACGCGACGCTGGCGTTCCTCGGCGTCGGCAACCCGAACACCGTCTCCTGGGGAGCCATGCTGCAGACCGCCTTGAACAACGGCGCGATCAGCAAGGGTGCCTGGTGGAACCTGCTGCCGCCGGGTATCGCGATCGTCGTGGTCGTCCTCGCTTTCACCCTCGTCGGACGCGCGCTGGAGACCGTGCTGAACCCGCGCCTGAAGGGACAGCACTCATGAGCCCCTTGCTGGAACTGAAGAACCTCGGCGTCACCTACGCCACCGGCGGCGGCGAGGTCGTCGCCGTCCGCGGGGTCGATCTCGTGCTCGAACCCGGCGACACCCTCGGCGTCGCGGGAGAGTCGGGGTCGGGGAAGTCGACGGTCGCGATGAGCGTGCTGCGGCTGCTCCCGCGGTCGGCGAAGGTCAGCGGGGAAATCCTGCTGGACGGCGAAGACGTCGCCGCCATGAAGTGGGGCAGGCTGCGCGCGGTGCGCTGGGCCGAGGCGTCGGTCGTCTTCCAGGGCGCGATGCACGCGCTCAACCCGGTGCGGAAGATCGGCGAGCAGATCGCGGAGCCGATCCGCCTGCACCCGCCAGGCGGCAAGGCACCGTCGGACGCCGAGATCCAGGCCAAGGTCAAGGAACTGCTCGAACAGGTCGACCTTCCGCACGGCCGCGCCGGGGCGTACCCGCACGAACTGTCCGGCGGGCAGAAACAACGCGTCATGATCGCGATGGCGCTCGCCTGTTCGCCGCGGCTGATCATCGCGGACGAGCCGACGACCGCGCTTGACGTCGTCGTCCAGGCGCAGGTGCTCGACCTGCTGGGCAGGCTGGTCGCCGAGCAGGGGATCGGGCTGATCATGATCAGTCACGATCTGTCGGTGCTCGCCGCCACCTGCCGGCGGATCGCGGTGATGTACGACGGCGAGATCGTCGAGGAACGGCCGAGCGCCGAGCTGATGAGCGCGCCGCATCACGAGCACAGCAAGGCACTGGCGGCCGCGTTCCCGACCGTCGGCGATCCGGTGTCCCGGTTCGCGCCGGCGACGAGCACGCCGTTACCACCGGAGCCCGAGCGCACCGGCGACCAGCCGGCGCTCTTGGAGGCCGAGGATCTGCGCGTCAGCTTCCGTGACCGCACCGGCAAGCGGATCAACGCGGTCGCCGGGGTCAGCCTCCAGGTGCGGAAGGACGAGATCGTCGCGCTCGTCGGCCAGTCCGGGTCGGGCAAGACGACGCTCGCCAGGACGTTGCTGGGGCTGCAGAAACCCGATTCCGGCGCGGTGCGGTACGACGGCAAGCCGGTGCCGCTCGGCGGTGCCGGGCTGAAGGCGTACCGGCGGCAGGTCCAGCTGGTGCTCCAGGATCCGACGAGCGCGCTGAACCCGAACCACACGGTCTACGAGGCCGTCGCGGAAGGCCCCCGCATCCACGGAATGGGCGCGAACGAGCACGAGATCGTCACGAATGCCCTCGAAGCGGCCGAGTTGCGGCCCGCGGAGAAGTTCCTCGACCGGCTCCCGCACGAGCTGTCGGGTGGGCAACGGCAGCGGGTCGTCATCGCGGGCGCGCTCGCGCTGGACCCCGGCGTGATCGTGGCGGACGAACCGGTGGCCTCGCTCGACGCGTCGGTGCGAGGGGAGATCCTCGCGCTGTTGCTGCGCCTGCGGCGTGAACTGGGTCTCGCCGGGCTGGTGATCACCCACGACCTCGGGCTGGCCTGGAACATCGCCGACCGGGTCGCCGTGATGTACCGCGGCGAGCTGGTGGAGGTGGGCACCGTGGAGGAGGTCCTGCTGGACCCGAAGCACGACTACACGAAGTCGCTGCTCGCCGCGTTGCCCGGTGGAACGGCACGGGAAACACCCATTGCCGCGCACTCGCACAGGCGCGGTGTGTAACCTCCAATCTCGAAATGGCGACCACGACAGACCCCCAGCAGACGCCCTCGGCCGGTTCCCTCGGCGAGCGGCTCCGGGTGCCTTCCCGGTTCCCGTACCGCACCATCGCGATGGGAACCATAGGCAGCACGCTGCTGATGCTGGCGGCGCTCGGTGCCGGTGGCACTCTCGTCCATGACCCGATATTGGGGCACGGACCACTGTCGTGGATCCGCTACGGCCACGGCCGCATCCTCGCCAACGTGGTGCTCTACACGGGCTTCGCGCTGATCATCTGGGCGTGGGTCCGGTTGGGCCGCTACGCGCTCGCGGGCCGGATCGGCAGCCGCCCGATCGTCATCGCCGCCGCCTGCTGGATGGCGCCGCTGCTGGTCTCGCCGCCGCTGTTCACCCGCGACGTCTTCTCGTACCTCGCACAGGGCGCGCAGCTGCTCAACGGGCTCGACCCGTACGCCAACGGCCCGGCCGAGCTGGCCGTGCTGCCGGACGTCGTGCAGAACGTCCACCCGCTGTGGCAGACCACGCCCGCGCCGTACGGCCCGCTGTTCCTGCTGGTCGCCAAGGGGATCGTCTCGGTCACCGGCAACGACATGATCGCCGGCGTCATCGCGACCCGGCTGGTGCTCATGATCGGCCTGATCGGGATGCTGTGGTCGCTGCCGCGGCTGGTCAAGCACCTCGGCGGCAAGCTGCCGATCACCTTGTGGCTCGCCATCGCCAGCCCGATGACGGTGATCCACCTCGTCGGCGGACCGCACAACGACCTGCTGATGCTCGGCTTCCTCACCGTCGGCGTCCTGGCCGCGCTGGAGCGTAAGCACGTCGTCGCGATCGTTCTGGTCACCATAGGCATGCTGATCAAACCCACCGCGGCCTGGGCGCTGCCGTTCCTGGTCTGGGTGTGGGCGAACCACCTGCCCGGCGACCGGAAGGTGGTCAATTTCTTCCGCGCGGGTGCCGCGTCGGTCGGGATCTTCCTGCCGGTGTTCGTCGCGGGCACCTGGCTGTCGCTGGGTTCGGTCAACCTCGGCTGGCTGACCGGGCTCAAGGCGCCGACGCTGATCGCGAACTGGATGAACTTCCCGACCGGGATCGGCGAGATCTTCTACTCGCTGGTGAACCTGGTGATCGACGTCGAGGTCTCGCCGTTCGTCACGGTGTTCCGGGCGATCGCGATGGTCGGCCTGTTCGTCTTCGCCGGCTGGCAGTGGTGGCTCGCCCGCGACGGCGGCTATCCGGCGATCCATCGGATGGCGATCGTGCTGCTGGCCGGCGCGATCGTCCCGCCGCCCTCGCTGCCGTGGTACCTGACCTGGGGTTTCGTCGTTCTTTCCGCATTCGAGTGGCGCCGCCGGAACCTCGCGGTCGTCGTGGCGGTGTCGGTGTTCGTGACGCTGGTCTACTACCCGACGGGGGAGCAGGCGCTGTACGACTGGTGGTTCATGGCCGGCGTCGTCGCGGCGAGCGTGTACGCGGCCGCTTCGCTGCTGCGGCCGGACCCGCTGGGGATCATCGCCGCTTGGCGGGGGAAGCCGGTGGAGCAGTTCCTGCCCGTCGAGGCTCCTCGGTCCTGACGCTGGTCTGGTGTCCCCAATGCGGCATTGGGGACACTCAGCGTCTCCAATGCCACATTGGGGACAGGCAAAATGTATAACGACCTATACGGCATGGCGATGGCCTTGTTGCCGCGAAACGGCAACAAGGCCAAAAAAGCTCAGGAAGCGCGCCACCCGCTCCACGAGTGAACGAGCGTGGTCACCACGGCATGCGGAGGAGGCTGCGCCTTGTACTGCGGATACTTCTCCCGCAGCAGCCGCGCCGGCAGTGCCTGCTCGCCGGGATCGGTCAGCACCCGGGCGACACCGTCGGCCCGAGCCCACCACAGTCCGGCCCAGTCCTCGTCGTAGTGGTCGGTCAGGAAACTGACCACCGGGTTCTCCGTGATGTTCTTGAGCCGCCGCAACGCCGTCGTGCTCTTGGGTTTGTGGTCGATCGCGAACGCCACCGAGTCGCCTTCGAGAACGAACGTCACCGGCACCACGTGGGGCACGCCGTCCGAACCCGTCGTCGCCAGCCTCGCTATCCGCTCGCCTTCGAACCGTGACCGGGCTTCGGCAGGCGTCATCCGCATGCCGAAAACGGTACCTAGCCCGAGCGGCGCACGCGGAGCACGTTGTCCGAACGCGTTCCCTGCTGCCCCTCCGGTCCCGGGAAGTCGCGGGTGATCAGTTCCTGTCGTTCCACGGTCCACTCGCCGTCGGCCAGTGCCAGCGACTCGAGCACTTCGGCGGTGGTCGGGAAATGGACGTCCTTGTGCGGCGGCTCTTCCATCCAGGTCGGCCAGCCCGCGTGGCCCGCGACCACCAGCGTGCCGCCCGGCGCGACGGCTTCCGCGGCGCGGCGGAGTGCCTTGTCCCGCTCGCCGTCCTCCGCGACGGGGGAGTGGAAGAACTGCGCGGAGACGAGGTCGAAGCGCCCTTCCGGGAACGACTTCGCCAGGTCGTGGCGTTCCCAGACGATGCCATCGACACCCGCCTCGGCCGCGTGTCCGGCGGCACGTTCGAGCGCGACGTCCGAGATGTCGACGGCGGTGACCCGCCAGCCCTGCTGCGTCAGCCAGATGGCGTCGCCACCCTCGCCGCAGCCGAGATCGAGTGCCGTTCCCGGCGTGAGCGCGGCGACCTCGTTCACCAGGATCGGGTTCGCCTTCCCGCTCCAGACCTGATCCTTGTCCCGGTAGAAGTCTTCCCAGAACTGCTGTGTGGCATCCATGACCGCAAGATGCCTCCGGCCCGGCCCGGTCCGCAAGTTCCGTTGCCGTTATGGCAAAACGAGGAGCGTGCCCGCATCGGCGTCGAGGGTGGCCCGTGCGCCGAGGGGGATGGTCGGCGACGCCGGGACGTGGCCGACGCCGAAATCCCAGGCGATCGGTACGCCGAGGGGACCGAGGCGATCGAGCATCAGGGCTCGGATCGCCGCCGGCTCACCGCAGGACTTCCACGAACCCAGCACGAACCCTCGAACGCCTTCGAGCCAGCCGGAACGCAGCAGCTGGGTCAGCATCCGGTCGATCCGGTAGGGGCTCTCGGTGACGTCCTCCAGGAGGACGAGCGTCTCACGTCCCGTGCCCTGCTCAGGGGTGCCGAGGCCCGACGTCAGCAGGGCGAGGTTGCCGCCGATGAGCGTTCCGGTCGCGGTACCCGGTACGAGGGGCGACGACGTCGGTGAGGCGATCAGCCGCACGCTCTCGGGTTCGAACAACGACAGCCGCAGATGTTCGGCGGCCACCGCGTCGAACAGGGTGGTCGCGGGCATGGGGGAGAACAGCGTCTCCAGTCCCAAGTGGACGTTCACCGCCCGGTGCAGCGCGGTGACGTCGCTCGATCCGCCGAACATCTTGGGCCCGGCCGCCTTCAGCGCCGTCCAGTCGAGCAGGTCGAGCATCCGCTGCGAGCCGTAGCCGCCGCGGGCGGCGAGAACGCACGTGACTCCGGGGTCCAGCCAGGCTCGGGTGAATTCCGCGGCCCGCGCCTCGTCGGAAGCGGACAGATAACCGGCGGAGGTCGCGCGGACGCAATCACCGACGTGGACATCGACGCCCCAGCCGCGGAGCAGCGGCAACGCCTTCTCGACGAGATCCGGCGGGACCGGCCCCGCCGGGGCGACCAAGGCGATGGTGTCACCCGGCCGCGTCTTCGGTGGCCTCACCGGCTCAGCCGGAGTTTCGGCACGCCGGGTGTCTCGAAGCCGAGGATCTGACCGTAGAACGACAACTCCGCTTCGAGCGCGGCCACGATCGTCTCCGCCTTCCGGAAGCCGTGCTGCTCGCCCTCGAACCTCAGGTAGGCGTGTTCGATGCCGCGCCCTTCCAGTCCGGCGACGAACCGGTCGGCCTGCTCGGGCGGGCAGATCTCGTCCTCCAGCCCCTGCAGGAACAGCAACGGGCCGGCGAGGGTGCCCGCGTTGTTGATCGGCGACCGGTCCCGGTAGCGCTGCGCGGCCTCCGGCAGCGGTCCGACCAACCCGTCGAGGTAGCGGGACTCGAAGTCGTGCGTCTCGCCGCCGTCGCCGGTCCATTGTGTGAGGTCGAGGATCGGGTACATCACGGTGCCCGCGCGGTAGGTCTTGGTGGTGGTCAGCGAGGCGGCGGAGGTGTACCCGCCCGCGCTGCCGCCGCGGATGGCCAGCCGGTCGCCGTCGACCGTGCCTTCGGCGGCGAGGGCTTCGGCGACGGTGACGCAGTCGGCGACGTCGACCACGCCCCACTGTTCCCGCAGCCGCTCGCGATACGCGCGTCCGTAGCCGGTGGAGCCGCCGTAGTTCACCGTGACGACGGCGATCCCGCGGCTGGTGAAGTAGGCGATCTCGTAGTCGAGCACCGCGCTGTCCCGCCCGGTCGGCCCACCGTGCGGGTACACGAGCAGGGGCGGCAGTTCCCCGTCCGGCGCGGCGAAGTCGGCGTTCGCGGGGAGGTAGACGAAGGCCGGGATCCGGTCGCCGTCGTCGGTCTTGAAGATCCGTTCCGCGGGCGTCGACAGGTAGGCGGGCGATGGCGGTTCAGGTGCCGCGGCGAGTTCGGTCACCGTCCCGCCGTCGAGACCGACTTTCACGACGGCGCCTTCGCGCTTCGGGCCCGCCGCGACGCCGACGATGCCACCTTCGTGTAAGGCGAAACCGTTGGTGGACCACGCGGTGAGCTCGGCGGCGGCCACCACCGGGGTCACTTCCCGCGTCGCTTCGTCGAGGACGGCGAGCCTGCCCGACGCGATGACGGCGAACCTGCCGTCGCCGAGCGGGGTGAACCAGCGCGTGCCGAGTTTCCACTGCGCGCCGCCGATCTCCTGTTCCGTCGGGGCCAGGTTGGTGATGCCGCCGTCGAGCCCGACGCGGTGCAGGTTCCACCAGCCGTCCGGGTCGAGCAACGCCAGCAGGCTGTCCGCCGACTCCCATTCGACCTGGCAGACGGAGATGTCGGCCGCGCCGGCGACTACCCGGTGGGGCCCGAACGTCCCGTCCCGCTCGAGTTCGGCGACGCACAGTTCGGTGCCGTCCCACGGCATCGCGGGGTGGTTCCAGCCGATCCAGACCGCGCGCGTGCCGTCGGGCGAAAGCCGCGGCGCGGTGAGGAAGTGATGGCTCGCCGTCAGAACCCGTTCCGGGGCACCGTCGAGGGGAACCGCGATGAGATCCCGGGCGATGTCGACGCGCCGGGGGCCGGTGCCGCGCTCGCGGACCAGCCACACCTCGCCGGGGAGGCCGGGCCGGAGGTCGCTGTAGCGGATCTGGTGCCGGGTCGCCGGTTCCGGGGTCAGGGGTGTCGTCTGGCCGGTGGTCAGGTCGCGGCGGTAGACGCGCTGATCGGCCCAGTGGGTGAAGACCAGGACGTCGCCGAGGACGAGCCAGGGCCGGCCGCCGTACTCGTGGACCCGGTTCCGGACGCTCCACGGGGCGGGAAGGACGTCTTCGACCTTGCCATCGCCGCGGGACCGCACGAGGGTCACGCGGCCGCCTTCACCGGTTCTCGCTTCGGCCCACCAGACCTCGTTTCCCACGGTATCGAGCCATTGCGCGCTGACTCCCGAGGCCGCGACTGCGGCGGCCGACAGGGGAGACGTCCAGGTGCCGTAAGGGGCGATCTCAACCACGGTTGAAGACTAGGTTCGTCCCTTTGCCCGTGACGGCCCGGGGCGCGGCGGTTTCGCCCTGGGCTTAACCTTGGGGCGGCGGATGCCGATCATGGGGCCGTGGCCTAGTGTCAAAGGTGCCATGTCTCGCGTAATCCACGTCTTCCGCCAGCCCGACCGGTTCGTCGCAGGAACCGTCGGTGAGCCCGGCGACCGCACGTTCTACCTCCAGGCGTCCGAGGACGTCCGCACGATCAGTGTGACGATCGAAAAACAGCAGGTGGTGGTCTTGGCCGAGAGGCTCAGCTCGCTGCTGGAAGAGGTCGCCAGCCGGTTCGGCGCGGACGTACCGGACGACGCGCCCGACGAGCTCCTCGACGTCGACCCCCTGGCCGTTCCGGTCGAGGAGGAGTTCCGCGTCGGCACGATGGGGCTCGGCTGGGACGCCGAAAGCAGTGCCGTCGTCATCGAGCTGCTCGCGATGACGGAGGGCGAGGTGGACGAAACGGTCGTTCTGGACGACACCGAAGAAGGGCCGGACGCCGTGCGCGTCTTCCTGAGCCCTGGCGCGGCGCGCGCGTTCGCGGAACGGGCGGACCGCGTGGTCAACGCCGGCCGCAAGCCGTGCCCGCTGTGCGCCGAACCGCTCGACCCGGCGGGTCACATCTGCCCACGCCAGAACGGGTACCGGCGCGACGTCGACGTCCTCGAGGACTGACGAGGTGGAGGAGTCTTCGCGGGAGCTGGTGACGCGCGGCAAGATCGACGTCGAAGGCAGGCTCGTCGACGCCTCCAACGTCACGCTGTTCTGCGCGATCGAGCTCGATGGCGTCACCGGGAACGTCGTGTACAAGCCCGTTTCCGGTGAGCGGCCGTTGTGGGACTTCCCGGACGGGACGCTCGCCGGCCGCGAGGTCGCGACGGCCATGGTCGCCGACGCGTCCGGGCTCGGCGCGATCCCGCCCACGGTGCTGCGTGACGGGCCGTTCGGGCCGGGCATGGTCCAGCTGTGGATCGAGACCACCGACGAGGAACTCGTCGACGTCCGGTCACCGGAGAGCCTGCCGGAGGACTGGCGTGTCGTGCTGCACGCGCATGATCGCGACGGCGAACCCGCGGTGCTCGCGCACGCGGACCGGCAGGGTATGCGGGAGCTGGCCGTACTCGACATCGTGGTCAACAACACCGACCGCAAGGGCGGTCACGTGCTCGCCGGCGCCGACGGCCGGATCTACGGCGTGGATCACGGGATCTGCCTGCACACCGACCCGAAGTTGCGGACGGTGCTCTGGGGCTGGATCGGCGAGCGGTTGACCGATGCCGAGGTCGGCAAGCTTCGCGGCCTTCGCGAGAAGTTGGACGGTGAACTCGGTGCCGCACTCGGCGAGCACCTCACCGGTTTCGAGGTCCGCGCGCTGGCCGAGCGCACCGAACTGCTCCTGGCGGAAGGGGTCTTCCCCGAGCCAGGCGACGACTGGCGCGCGATCCCGTGGCCGCTGTTCTGATCGACGACGAGGCGCGTGCGCGTCTGCTCAAGCGATTCGGCGAGGACGTCGCGAGGTGGTGTGACGAGCTGCCCGCCCTCGTGGAGCGGCTGGCCGCCCGGTGGGGGCTCACCGTCGTCGACGCCAAACCGGGCAATACCGGCCGGACCTTGATCTGCCACGGAGACGACGGACTGAAGAAGGTCCTCAAACTGACCCCGGATCACACGATCGCGGAATCGGAAGCGGCCGCGTTGGGGGCGTGGGACGGCTGCTCGCGGGTCGTGCAGGTGCTCGACGCGGATCTCGCCGCCGGGGCGATCCTGCTGGAGGGCATCGACCCTGGTACGCAGCTGCTGGAGGCGGGGGCGAACGTGCCGTGGGCCGAGGTCGGCGACCTGCTGACCCAGATCCACTCGGTGACTCCGCCGCCGGATTTCCCGCCGCTGGAAGACCGTGTCGTCTTCATGTACCGGCTCGCCGAGCGCGGGCTGCGCGGCTCGGTGGCCGAGGCCACGCTCTCGCTGGAGACCCTCGATCGCGCGCGGCTGCGGGCGCTCGAACTCGCGGCCGGTGGAGGAGGGAACGCGATCGTGCACGGGGACCTGCATCCGGGCAACGTCCTCGACGGCGGGCCCGGGCGGGGAGCGGTCGCGATCGACCCGCGGCCCAGTGCCGGCGACCCGTCGTTCGATCTGGCGGACTGGGTCACCTTGCCGATGCGCGACGGCGGAACGCTCGAAGACGGCTTCGACGCCATCGCGCCGCATCTGCCGGGTTTCGACGCCGGACGAGTGCGCGCGTGGTGTGTCGCGCTCGCGCCGCTGTTCGTGATGCGCCCGCTGGAGCGGGGCGAGCGGACCCCGTTCGTGGACACGATGCTGTCGTTCTGCAGGTGAACCCGAGTCCGCGATCGACGTCGGCAGGGCGCTGGATGGCCGCCTGACCGGCGTGGCGGGGAGACGTCGGCCGCGGGCACCGATAGCGTCGGGCGCCGTGCGCTCCCATTCGTACGACGACGTCTTGTCCGGTCCGCGCAAGCGGAAGATCCCCGAGGTGCCCGCGGAGCCGGGGCTCGTGGTCGAAGACCCGGCCAGCGGTTACTGCGGTGCCGTGGTGAAGATCGAGTACGGCAACGTCGTCCTCGAAGACCGGCACGGCAAGCACCGCGTGTTCCCGCTGAATCCCGCGGGTTTCCTGCTCGAAGGCAAGCCGGTGACGCTGGTGCCGTCGAAGGGCGCACCGAAAGCCCCGGCACGGCGGATCTCGGCGTCCGGGTCGGTCCAGGTCCAGGGGCTCAAGGCGCGGGTCGCCCGTGATTCGCGCATCTGGGTGGAGGGCAAGCACGACGCCGAACTCGTCGAACGGGTCTGGGGTCACGACCTGCGAGTCGAAGGCGTGGTGGTGGAACCACTCGATGGGGTGGATGTGCTGTCCGATCGCATCGACGAGTTCGGGACCGGCTCCGGCCGCCGTCTCGGCGTGCTGGTCGACCACCTGGTCGCGGGGAGCAAGGAGTCCCGGATCGTCGACGCGATCCGCGACGAGAACGTGCTGATCACCGGGCATCCGTACATCGACATCTGGGAGGCCGTGAAGCCGTCGGTCGTCGGCATCCGTGCTTGGCCGAAGATCCCGCACGGCACGGAGTGGAAACAGGGCGTCTGCGACGCGCTCGGCTGGGGCGAGCCCTGGGAGGGCTGGCAGCGGATCCTGGCGGCGGTCGGCAGCTACCGGGATCTGGAAACGCCGCTGATCGGAGCGGTGGAACGGCTCATCGACTTCGTCTCGGACCCGGGCGAAGAGTCCTGAATGCCCGGTTTGTGCGAGGTCACTCAAGGTCACGCGTCGGTCACGTCGGATTCGCTTCTCCGGTATGAATCGGCGCGATCTGGGAGCATGAACGCATGACAGGCGCGCTCATCTGGCTGATCGCCGGCATTCTCTTGATCATCGCCGAGCTGCTCTCGGGTGATCTGTTCCTGCTCATGGTCGGTGTCGGAGCTCTGTTCGGGGCGGGCTCGGCCGCCCTGACCGGGAACCCGTTCATCGACGTCGCGGTGTTCGCCGTCGCCTCGGTCGGAATGCTCGTCCTCGTCCGGCCGACCCTCAAACGCCGGTTCCTCGCGGGGCCGGACATCAAGACCAACACCGACGCGCTGATCGGCGCACGGGCGGTAGTAGTGTCCACAGTGGACGGCGATACGGGCCAGGTGAAGCTGGCTGGCGACGTCTGGTCGGCACGGAGCATGACCGGCGGGGAACCGATCGCCCCGGGTACATCGGTGACGGTCGTCGAGATCTCGGGTGCCACGGCGGTCGTCTCGGCCGAGCTGTGAGCCGGACGGCCGCGCCGCAACAGGTTTCTACGTAAGGGGAAGGTAGTTGTCAGAGACAGTGGTGTTCATCGTCGTCGGACTGCTCGCGTTGTTCGTGGTCGTCGTCGTGGTCAAGGCGATCATGGTCGTGCCGCAGGCACAGTCCGCAGTGATCGAACGGCTGGGCCGGTTCCGGACGGTGGCTTCTCCCGGCCTGACGTTTCTGGTGCCCTTCCTGGACAAGGTCCGGGCGCGGATCGACCTCCGCGAGCAGGTCGTCTCGTTCCCGCCGCAACCCGTGATCACCGAGGACAACCTGACGGTGTCCATCGACACGGTCGTGTACTTCCAGGTCACCGACTCGCGAGCCGCGGTCTACGAGATCTCGAACTACATCGTCGGTGTCGAGCAGTTGACCACCACGACCCTGCGTAACGTCGTCGGTGGCATGAGCCTCGAACAGACGCTGACCTCGCGTGACTCGATCAACAGCCAGCTGCGCGGCGTGCTCGACGAGGCCACCGGCCGCTGGGGCATCCGCGTCGCCCGCGTCGAGCTGAAGGCGATCGACCCGCCGCCCTCCATCCAGGACTCGATGGAGAAGCAGATGCGCGCCGACCGTGAGAAGCGCGCGATGATCCTCACCGCCGAAGGTCAGCGCGAATCGGCGATCAAGACCGCGGAAGGCCAGAAGCAGAGCCAGATCCTCGCGGCCGAAGGTGCCAAGCAGGCCGCGATCCTGAGCGCCGAGGCCGAGCGGCAGTCGCGGATCCTGCGCGCACAGGGTGAACGTGCCGCTCGGTACCTGCAGGCACAGGGTCAGGCGAAGGCCATCGAGAAGGTCTTCGCGGCGATCAAGGCCGGGCGTCCCACGCCCGAGGTCCTGGCATACCAGTACCTGCAGACCCTGCCGCAGCTGGCGCAGGGCGACGCGAACAAGGTCTGGATGATTCCGAGCGACTACGGCAAGGCCCTGGAGGGCTTCGCCCGCGCGCTCGGCGCACCCGGCGACGACGGCGTGTTCCGCTACGAGCCGCCGAAGGAAGACCCGGTCGAGAAGCCGGACCTGGAGGACGAAGAGGTTCAGGGCTGGTTCGACACCTCCAGCGACCCGAAGGTCGCCGAGGCCGTCGCGGCCGCGGAAGCCGTGGCGCGCAAGGAAGTTCCGGCGCTGGGTGTCGCGACGCCGCGCCAGGAGCCGCCTGCTCCGCGTCAGGTTCCCAAGGCCGCTCCCGCTCCCGAACCGGAGGCCGCTCCGGAGCCGCCGCAGGCCCCGCCTGCCACTCGGTTGCCGCAGGCGCAGCCGCCCGCCGGTCCGCAGGGCGGCCCGTACCAGGGGCCGCCGTCGCAGGGGCCGGGCAGCGGCCCGTTCCCGCAACAGGGGCCGTTCGGCGGTCCGCAGGGTGGTCCGCCGCCGCAGCGCTGACCGTCTCTTCGAAGTACATGAAGGCCCCCTTCCTTGCGCTAGACGTAAGGAAGGGGGCCTTCATGTACTTGGCCCGAACGCGGGGCCTCCAGCACGGTCGAGCCTGCCTGCCAGCGTCGCCATCGCCACCAGCCGCGGGACTCCGGCGTTGGCGATGATGTGGTTCCTTGCCGAGGAGGGCCGGTTGTGGTTCCACACCCCGCTGTCCGACGGTCGGCCGTCGCCGTTCTTGGCCGCGGCACGAGGCAATCGTGAGGTCGCCGTCATGATCGCGACGTTCGACCCGCCCGATGACGTCCGCCAGGTCCGGATGACCGGCCCCGCGAGACTGGAAGACAAGGATTTGCCCCGGATTCGACGCATCTACGAGCGCTACGTACCCGCCTGGTCGACGGACTGGGTGGATCATGCCGCGTCGCCCGGGGCGCGCCTGTGGTCGATGTCCCCTGACCGGGGTATGGCCGTGGCCTACCCCGGTCTCGAGAACCGTCCTGCGTTCCGCTGGTCATGCGCGGCGGAAGGATCCTTCAGCTCCTGAGGAACTCGAGCGTCCGGTACTCGTCGACCACCGAGGCCAGTTCGGCGATACGAGCCTGCCCCGCGTCGATTAGCCGTTGCCCCGCCCGCGACCACTGTTCGAGATCGGGGGACATCGGCGGGATCTCGGCCAGGATCTCCGCGCTCTCGGCGAGGCTGAGCCCGACCCGCTGGGCGGCGACCGCGAGCCGGATCCGGCAGATGGCGTCGATCGTGAACCGGCGCGCGTTGCCCGCGGTCCGTTCCGCGGTGATGACGCGGTAGCGCTCGTAGTACCGGACGGCGTTCGCCGAGACCCCGGCTTTGCTCGCGACTTCACTGACGGTCAGCCGGGCATCGAGCGGGGAGAGTGTCGACGTCGTCATGCTGCGCTCCGTACCGTGGTGGGTTCCGCCGCCGGGGCGGGCCGTGTCCGCACCCTGACCACCAGGGCGAGCACCATGACCGCGAGGACTCCGACGAGAGTCAGACGATACGCGTCGACGACCTCCCCGGTGAGCGCCGAACCCGGATCGCTCAGCGCGGTGAGACCCTGCCCGGCGGTGGCGGTCGCGATCAGTCCGGTGAACACCGCGCTCACCACCGCGGTGCCGACCGCGCTCGCGATGGTGCTGGCCAGGGGGAGGATCGCGGAACCGGACGCGAGATCCGGGCCGCGCAGTTCGCGGCCCGCGCTCACGATGGTGGGCATCATGATCGCTCCGGTGCCCGCTCCCTGGAGCACTCCGAAGATCCCCAGTACCAGGTACGGAGTGTCCGGCGCGAGGACGAGCACCGTCAGGGCGGTCGAGACGATCGCCAGGCTCAGTCCCGTCCCGACGACGATCCTCGGGCCGAAGCGTTCCAGGACGCGGGCGGCGAACTGGATGGTGATGCCCATCCCGATCGCTCCCGGGACCATCATCAACGCACTCGTCATGGGCGAATCACCGCGCATCACCTGAACGTAGGCGGGCATCAACAGCATCGAGCCGAAGTAGGGCGCGGCGTAGAGGACGAGGACGGCGGTGTTGCGGCCGAACGTCCGGTCACGCAGGAGCCGGACGTTCAGCAGCGGCGCGTGATGGGTCCACGACCTTCGGATGAACACGGCCATGAGCATCAGTCCGGCGGCGACGATGGCCGACCGGAGGTCCATCCCGAGCGTTTCTTCGCTGAATCCGTACGCCACCGCGACCACGCCGGGGACGAGCAGCAGGCCACCGGCGAAATCGATCGGAGCGCGTTCCGCCGACGGGGTATCGGCGGGCACCCACCGAAGCACGCCCACGACGGCGAGCAGAGCCGGCGGAACGGTGATGAAGAACAGTGCCCGCCACGACAGGCCGTCCAGCAGGACCCCGCCGAGCACCGGGCCGAGGATCGGCCCGATCAGCAGGGGAAGACCGGTGATCGCGGTCATCCGGCTCCGGCGTTCCGGGGCCACCGTGCCGAAACCGATGGTCATCCCCAAGGGGTTGATCAGGCCGCCGGCGAGGCCCTGCACCGCTCGTGCGGCGATCAGCCAGCCCAGATCGCCGGCGGCTCCGGCGGCCGCGGACGCCACCGCGAACACCAGTAGTGCGGCCAGGTACACCCGGCGTGCTCCCCACCGTTGCGCGAAGGACGCCGCGAGTGGCATCGCCGCGACCATGCCGAGCGCGTAGGCGGTCACGATCCACTGGATCGTGGTGAGCGACGCGGAGAAGGTCGTCATGAACCGCGGCAACGCGACGGCGACGATCGTGGTGTCGAGAACGGCCATCAGTCCGCCGAGCGCGATCACCGCCGCGATGCGCAGTTCTCGCGCGGTCAGGCGGTTCATGCCGCACTCGCCTGGTCCGCGACGCGTCCGGCGCGCAGGGTGCGGGCCCACCAGGTCAGTTCGGTCATCGTCGCGGCCAGCGCGCCGCGTTCGCCTTCGGTGCCCTCGTAACCGTTCGGCCCGAGACGGGTCCACGGCGCGTTCAGCAGGACCGCGTCGCGGATCGTGGTCGCGCGCAGCTCGGGGAAGATCAGCCGCAGCTGCTCGATCGCGCGGATGCCGCCCGAACCGGCGCCGTAACCGACGAACCCGACGGGCTTGTACGCCCATTCCGTGAAGTGCCAGTCGATCGCGTTCTTCAGTGCCGCCGGGAAACTGTGGTTGTACTCCGGCGTGACGACGAGATAGGCGTCGGCCGTGTGGAGCCGGTCGCTGATCGCCGTTCGGGTGCCGCCGGGGCGCGTGCCCTGCAGCGGGAGATCGACGTCGGCGAGGTCGATGGGGTCGACCTCCAGACCGTCGATCGCGGAGAGTTCGGTCAGCAGCCAGCCGGTGATGGCGTCGGCGAACCGTTCGTGGCGGACGCTGCCGATGATCACGGCGAGACGGACGGGGGACTGGGCGGTGGTCTCTTCGCTCATGACGACGACGCTAAAAGTTCGTCCATAGGCGAACTCAAGCTCTTGCGTCCCTGGTCACGAACCCTGGACCTCTATTTAGGTAGAGGTTGTAGGGCTGACGGTGTGGTATGTCTTCGGTTATGGATCACCTAGGAGATGACCCGGACGACCTGGCGAAATGGGGGCTCCACTGCTTTTGTCTCGGTGCCAGGAGCACTCCGCATCATGTCGTGAAGATGGACGACAATGGCCGCCTTCTCTTCCACGCGCGCCGGGGCGTCAGTCGCGAGGAACTACGACGGCAAGGAATCGACGCGCTGGAGAGCCAGATCGCGTTGCTGCGGGCGTACCACCTCGTCGCGGTCGAAGGTGATCGGCTGGTGACCACGTTTCCCGTGCTCGGTTCGCGGGAGACGGCCGCGTTGCGCGCCAGGATGGCCGTCCTGGCCGATGCGATCGCGCCGGAAATCGCGGCCGACGTTTCCGCGTTCACCGACGTCTTGGCCGGCCGGGAACTGGCTCACTGTGCCTACGCGGTGCTCTTCGGCTACGTGATCGACGGGCTTGTCTGGGACGTTCTCCGGTCCGGCGGCTTGCTCCCTGCGGGCGAGCTCAGTGTCGAACGTCCTTATTGGAATGGTGCCTTCTGGGCGGTTTACCCGCCGCGGGACGGAGCGATGGGGACGAACGAGGTCAAGGAACCAGGGGCCGGAGTGACGATGGTCTGGTCGGACCCGACGGTGAGGGCGTTGAATCGGCTGGCCGGATCTCCGGCGCTGAGGCCGGCTTTGCGTGCGGCGGGGCGCGACGAAGCTCTCGTGGCCGGCAGCGGAGACTCGTGGACGTTCGTCGGCGACGGCGGAAGGCCGATGATTCCGATCATCAGGCGACAGGAGTCCGATCCCGTCCACGCGGTCGGCTTGCGGATCGCGGCGAAGGTCGTCTCGGCACTGCTGCGGGACGTTCCGGGCTCCGGTGTGGTCGTGGCCGCCCATGAGCTGATCTGGAGCCTCATGGATGCCTTGGAAGCGGCTGGAATCGTCCGCAGGCCGGCGGTGTTCGGCGATGCCCGGGCGACTCCTGACGCTCTTGGTGCCCAGATGTTCCTTGTCGTCGGTTGACATGTAGGAATTATCCTACGTATTGTTCGGGTATGAACATCGACCGCATCCAGTTCCTCACCGTGCCGGTCTCCGATCAGGCGAAGGCACGGGACTTCTACGTCGGCAAGCTGGGCTTCGACCTGCTCGTCGACGTCAGCGGTCCGCACGGCCCGTTCGTCATGGTCGGCCCCAAGGGCGCGGACACCGGGATCGTCCTCGTGGACCGCGCTGTCGGCGACCTGGACCCTGACACCCGGGTGCACTTCCAGCTGAGCACCACCGACGTCGATGCCGACATCGCGGAACTCCGTACGCAGGGTGTCGAGGTCGGGGACGCGGAGGAGATGCCGTGGGGTCGCGTGACCACCCTGAAAGATCCCGACGGCAACGCGATGGGCCTGCTCGAACCCTCGGGTTACGGGAACTGGCCGCGCTGATGCCGGTCAACGACGACGTCTTCGCGGCGCTCGCCAATCCGGCCCGCCGCGAAGTTCTCGGCATCCTCCTCGACGGCCCGCGGGCGGCGGGGGAGATCGCCGAACGGTTCGACATGCGGCGGCCGAGCCTGTCGGAACACCTTCGGGTGCTGCGTGAAGCCGGCCTCGTCCGGGAAGAGCGGCAGGGCCGCAATCGCGTCTACTCTCTCGAGGCCGCGCCGCTGCGGGTGGTCTCCGACTGGCTTTCGCCGTACGAGCGGTACTGGCGCGGGAAACTGGGCGACCTGCGCGACCTGCTGGACGAGGAGGACTTCTGAACGACGACGATCCCACGGCCGTTCACGTCGACCAGTTCCTGGCGCATCCACCGCGCAAGGTGTGGCGCGCGCTGACCGAACCGGAGCTGCTGGAACGCTGGCTTCGGATGCCGAACGATATCAAACCCGTTGTGGGACACCGGTTCCAGCTGCTCGCCGACCCGGTTCCCGCCGCCGGTTTCGCGGGCGGCCCGGTCGCCTGCGAGGTGCTTGCCGTGGAACCGGAGCGGTTGCTCAGGATCAGCTGGGGTCCAGAGTGGACGGTCACCTGGCGGCTCGAACCGGAGGGCCGCGGCACCCGGCTGTTCCTCAGCCACGAGGGCTTCGACCCCGACGACGAGTTCCAGCGGATGTCGCGCCGGATCATGGGCGGCGGCTGGCGCACTAGAGTTCCGAAGGCGTTGGCACGCGTATTGGACGAGATGACGGACTAGAGGAGCGATCCGCCGGACCGGCCCTCGACAGCGGGTCTAGGATCCCCGCTGTGACGGACGAGAAACCGCTCCGAGCCGATGCCCGCCGTAACCGCACACGGGTGTTGGAGGCCGCGGAGCGCGTCTTCACGGCCAAAGGCACCAGTGCGCCGACTGAGGAGGTCGCCCGCGAAGCAGGCGTCGGGGTCGGCACCGTCTTCCGGCACTTTCCGACGAAAGAAGCGCTTCTGGAGGCGGTGCTCTTCGCACGTCTTCACCGCTTCGCCGACGAAGCGGAGGCCACGGTAGCCGTCGAGTCGCCTGACCCCGGCGCCACGTTCTTCGGCTTCCTGACCGGTTGGATCGAGATGGCGGGTGCCAAGAACGCCTATTTCGAAGCGCTGTCGGCGGCCGGAGTCACCGTGCCGTCGGCCGGGTCGGTCATCGGCGTCCGCCTCAAGGACGCGCTAGGCGTACTGCTCGGCAGGGCGCAGAATGCCGGCGACGTCCGCAAGGACATCGGCGTCGACGAGCTGATCGCGGTGATCATCGGAACGGCGAAGGCGGCGGAGCATGCCGGACCGGAGTTCCGGGCCCGGACGATCTGCGTCCTCTTCGACGGGCTTCGGCCGCGTCAGGCGTAGGGCTCCATCGTCGGCCGCTTCGGCGCGAGCGCGTCGCCCGAAGATTCCCCGCGCAGCCTGCGTTTGATCCACGGGACAGCGTGCTCCTTGCCCCACTGGAGATTCTCGGTGCGCCGCGCCTGCGGGCTCAGCAGCGGTCGCGGTCCGAGTTCGGCGGGCGTCAGCTTGTGCGGTTCGCCGAGCGCGTCGAGGACGGCGATGGCGATCTCGTTGTGTCCCAACGAGTTCAAGTGCAGGCGGTCGGGCGCCCACAGCCGCCTGTCCCGCAGTTGCCGCATCGCCCACATGTCCACCAGCAGTGCTCCGTGCCGGGCCGCGATTCCGCGGACGTGCTCGTTGTAGATCGCGACGCGGCCACGGATCCTGCGGAACAACGCGTCTTCGACCCCGTCGACTCCCGTGAAGAGGACGACCCGCGCACCGGTGGCCACGACCTTGCCGACAGCGACGTCGTAGTCGTCGATGAGGGCGTCGATGTCGACCTTCGGCCGCATCAGGTCGTTGCCGCCCGCGTACAGCGTCACGAGATCCGGGTTCAGGGCGAGCGCCGGGTCGAGCTGCTCCGCGACGACCTGCCCGAGGAGCTTGCCGCGGATCGCGAGGTTGGCGTAACGGAAGTCCTGGTGGTTGGCCGCGAGGGTGCCCGCGACGCGATCGGCCCAGCCGCGGACGCCATTGGGCGACGACGGGTCCTCGTCGCCGACACCCTCGGTGAAGGAGTCCCCAAGGCTGACTAAGCGCTTGCTTGTAGTACGAAACACCGCTCGATGCTACTGACGCGGTGTGGTTCGGGAAGCGGCGGGCGCACTATCCGACAGAGAGTTGACGCACTGGTTAGCGCGTGGTAGCGGCCACTGTCAACGTCGGCCGTCCGGCGCCTACTTCCAGCGCGGACGAACCCCGCCACTGGCCGTGGCAGGACACGCACGCGGCCGCCCCTGCCGACGTCGTGCTCACCACGGCTCTTGACGGCTTCGCGGCGATGGGAGCGACGACCTACGTGGACTGCTGTGAGCGGGAGCTGAAGGCGGGCGGGGTTCACCTAGTACGTGAAGGCCCCCTTCATCTTGGGTTCTAGTGGTGGTTGCAACACCTGGCTTGTTCAGGGGTTGTGTTGTTCGAGATCCGTGGAGATCGGTCGCCGCAAGGGCCGAGGAAGCT
>NZ_JBVHDI010000018.1:102681-182592 GCF_055563465.1 Amycolatopsis sp. NPDC000009 | reverse complement strand
GATTAAAAACCCCCACCGAATCCCCATCCCCACCCACAGGGTAACCCCCCCCCCCCCCCGGGTGGGGGGGGGGGGGCCCCCGGGGGCCCGCGCCCCCCCCCCCCCCCACTGCCCTACCCGGCATCACCCTGCCGCTTACACAAATAGAAGCGGTCAACGAGCTCCCGCAGGCACACGTCGACATGTGCCCGCCCTACACCACCTTGGCTCCAGGAGGTCACCCCGTGATGATCAGCGCACGCACCGGCCCCACCGGGCCCGGCCCGTTCCGACGGACCCGCCGCCGATCTCCGATGACATGGTCGAGACACCTCCGCCATCTCGCCTTCTCCTCATTCCGCCACGCGCAAGGATCCCAAGCACTCCAAGTCCACTTTGTCCAGAGTTACCTGCGAATCGTCCACCAGGGTGGAGGACCGGCCGTGATGCCGTCTCTGCAACGCCTTCTCGACCACGCGGACAGCCTGGCCGTGCCCAACGGGCACCTGGTCGTAGACACCTCCCTCGCCCGGGCTCAATTCCTGTTCTGGGCCACCAACATCTGGAACATCGCGCGGTCGATCCTCGCGGCCGACCCCGCCCTCCTGCCCCGCCGCGGCGAGCTGGACTATCGCGCCGCGACCGCAGGTGCCCAGCCGGGAATGAACAGCTTCAGCGACGACGAGCTCGACCAACTCGCAACCGCGTTCGACTCCTATCGCACCAACGTCCCCCAGACGCTCACCCCGGAACACGTCATACATGAGATGTTCGTGCCCCAGTTGCTGACTGTGGAACTCGGATTTCAGGGAACCGGGGACCGATATCCCGCCCGGCCACGTACCGACGACGGCGACGTACACGAGAACCGCATGCTCGGCCACTGCCTGACCGCGCACCGGCGCTACACCGCCGCGTCCCCCGGCCCGACAGACCGCGTCTACAGGCTCGTGTGCCGCAGCCTGGACACCCGGCAACGCGCGGAGACCGCCGACCCCGTCGCGGCCCAGTACCGGCGGCTGATCGCCGCGTACAACCTGCGCCACCGTGCCGCCACCGTGCCGCGCCTGCATGTGCCGGAACACGACTTCCCCACCTGGCACCGGCCAACGCCGGGCTTCACCCCGGACAACTCAGACCCCTCCCTTGTCGACAAGGACACCCGATGACGTTCACGACCAGGCTCCTCGCCAGCGCGACCCTGCTCACCACATCAGCAGCCGACACGGCCCCTCCCGGGGGCCGCGCCAAGGCCGACCACCGAGGTCGCCACGCTCCATGCCTCGAGCGCCGCGCCCCCATCGACCGCAGACCTGCCTGTGCCATCGACCACCACCCCGGGCCGCCCGGAGCCAGCGGGCCGGACTTCCCCACACCCGGCCAAACCGGCCAGAACTGAACCCATTGGGAGACACCATGCCTCACCTCATGCAGCGCCAGTTGCGCACCACCACCAACCCCGTCGCCGACTACGCGGCCGGTCCACAACGTCAGCAGCTCGCACCCGCGGTGCACAACAAGATCACGCCGGTCACGAGCCTGTCGGCCGGCGTCGTGCGCATGGCCGGACATCACCACGCGCTACCGCACTTGCACGCGCACTCGGAGATCGCCATCTTCGTCGCCTACGGCCTGGTCGCAACGCTGGTCGGCGAGGAACTCGAACACACCTTCATCCACGCACCGCACTCGATCATGTACATCGGCGAGGGTGTGCCACACATCGGCGTGAACCTCTCCGCCGAGGTCGCCATGGTCTTCGAAGCGCGCACCGACCCAGCGTTCAACGACGACGTCGTGCGTCTCCCCCGACTCGACACGCTCGCCCAGGCGCGGGTAGCGCAAGTGCAGCACGAATTCCGCGGCGGACGCTTCGACGAGCAGCTCAAGGCCGCGTCCTGGAGCACGGCGGTGTGGCGTGTCGATGACAACTGAGAACACCAACGCCCCGCGCTACAGCGGCCCACGTCGCATCGGCGGCACCACACGGCTGGCGGCCAACGAGCTGCCTCACCCGCCGCCGGCATCCGTCCGCGCGGCGGTCGCCGACCACGTTCAGCTCAACCGGTACCCGGATCCTGACTGCACCGATCTGGCCACCGCGCTCGCCCGAAACCTGAGGGTCGCGCCCGAGCACCTCATGCTCGGCGCCGGCTCCTCGTCGATCCTGCAACGGCTGACCCGCGCAGTGTGCACCAGCCCGGACCACGCCCTCCTGTGGACTACACCCGCGTTCGCCGCGTTCGACGTCTTCGCTCAACAGGCCGGAATCCGCGCCCAGCGCGTACCGCACACCGGAGGTGCGACCCTCGACCTGGACGCCATGCTCGCCGCGATCACTCCTGCCACCCGGATGGCCATTGTCGTCAACCCTCACAACCCGACCGGCGCGGTCGCCGGAGGCGACGCAGTACGCGCGTTCCTCAACCAGGTGCCTGCGAACGTCCTCGTCGTCCTTGACGAGGCCTACAGGGACTTCGTCACTGCCTCGGACGTCGTTGACGGCGCCGAACTGGCACAGGCGCGATGGGCCGCCGGACAGGAGAACGTCGTCGTGGTCCGAACCTTCTCGAAGTCCTACGGCCTCGCCGGGGCACGGATCGGCTACGGAATCGCACCCGTCGCGCTGGCCAGAACAGTGCGCGACGCCGCAGTGCCCCGCGAAATCGGTGCCGTCGCCCAGGTATCTGCGGTTGCGGCACTGAAGAATCCGGCCGCGATGCGTGAGAACGTCGCCAGAGTCACCCGGGAACGTGCCCGCGTGGTGACCGAACTGCGCCGGATCGGCTACGCCCCAGCGGACTCGCACGGCAATTACGTCTGGCTGTCGCTGGCCGATGATTCCGGGCGGTTCGCGGCACACTGCTACGCCGACGGGGTTCTCGTGCTCGACGTCGCCGACCACGGAGTGCGCGTCACCATCGGCAGTCCCGCAGACAACGACGCCTTCCTGCGTACCGCTCACACCTGGGTCACCCACCCCAGCTCGGACGTCACAGGCGCCGTACCCCGATGACGACCGGAGATCGCGTGAGTACGTCGAGTTGCGGCGCCGACCGGTCGGCTCCAGGCGGTGCACTACCACGACCGGACGAACGCTATCCGGACGCGCCATGCATGTCCCTGGCGCCGCCGAGCGGCACGCTGCCAGAACCCCGCGCAAGGCGCGGCCTGCAGTCTCGGCTGACCGACACACGCGGCTGCGCTGCGAACTACGCATTTGCCACCAGGTCACACGCGCCTCGACCGCGACCCTGACCACGCCGGGTCTCGCGAACAAAGACCCCGACGGCGCAGGAGCAGTCGATACGGATCATCCGAAATGCCACAACAAGGAAAGGAAAACGATGAAGGGACGTCACGTTAGAGCGTGGAAGCAGCCGCGCCTCGCGATCCCAGCCCCAACGAGGCGCACCCACAAGCCGGGGCGCCACCGCCGTGAGCACAAAAGGTCACTTTCGGTTCACACGGCACTGCTCGCACTCCTGCGGTCAAGTCAGCTGGCGCGGTTTACACGAGCTGTCCCATGAGTACGGGACTGCAAGACATGGCGAACCGCTGTGCGCGGCTCATCGACACCTTGGATATACCAGATCCCTTCGATACCACAGTCTTCTTGAAACAGCTGGCACGAACGCGAGGGAAGAAGATCCGCCTTCTATCCGGAAACTTGGGTGCTGACCAACTCTGTGGTCTGCTGGTCAGCACGCCCGCAGTCGACTACATCTACTACGCCAGCAACCTACCGTCCTTTCAATCCCGGCACGCGGTTCTTCACGAGGTCGGGCACCTTCTGTTTGACCATCAAACCCCATCCCGTGGTAACGGAACATGGAGTGGGAACGACGAAAGCCTCACACGGCTGCTGTTGCCCACCTTGTCACCGTCGCTGGTGCAGCGGATCCTCGGCCGCACGAACTACGCCACCGCGCACGAGCGCCAGGCCGAGATGTTCGCCTCGATGTTTCTTTCACAGTTCGGCTTCACTCATGGCAGCACACCGACTTGGGCCCTCACCTGTGACGCGGCCAAGGCACATTGCAACGTCGAGCAGCCTGCCCCCAGCGACCTCCGTGCTTCTTCATGGAAGGTGAGTACCGCCCGCCCCTTGAAAAATATGTGGAAACGGCTGACAACCCAGGTACCGGAGGTGTTACTGGGCGACCCCAAGGTTGGGTCGCTGGCCACCGCCGAGCTAGCGCGGTACCGCCTCTACCGCCGCGTTGTGGAGATTCGTGATGCTCAGCTCGCCCTGCGGCGTTTCACACCGCCGGCCGTCCGGGGCTGGGTGCTGGCTCGTGCCGGAGAGCGAGGCCTCGATCCCATCACGACAGACATCTTGCTGGAAGCCTCCGAGCTCGGCGCTGCGCTGGATGCTCACCACGCCAGACGCCCTCAAGAATTATCGTTCGCCACGCTCCCTCATTCTCGAGCGACTCCTGACCTCTTTGCCGAAGCGAACTGGCTGTGCCAGGTCGCAATCTCCTTGAGCCGTGACCCAGTGGTTGCCGCGGTCCGGCGCCGCGCGAACGTGACAGCTTCGCGAGAACCACCCGGTGACGCGCCGTGAAGTAGCGGTGCCGTGTCTTTCGGCACCAATGACGCGGATGCGCAATTCCTCACAGTGGAGGTCACCAGTGCCGCATTGGACTTCAGGGGATATTTCCTCAAATATTCAAGACCTTGACGCCGTCACGGACTCGCCGAAGGCGCACGCCAGCACCGCAGAATCGACAGCGGCGACCATCGTCGCAGCAGTGCTCCCTGACGTCATGACCAGCACTGCGCACGCAGCACCCGACCAGTTACCTGTGCCGCGAATACTGTCTAACAGAGCCGATGGGGCGCTGACTTACGCCACAGCACGAGTAGATCCGTCTGGAAGAGTCGCCGACCGCGCAATATTTCAAGCAGCCTCGTGGAACCGCAAGCAGCGACTGTCCCTCCACCTCACCGAGGATGTGATCGTTTTCAGAGCAGACGATTGCGGAATTCTGTCCACAACTTCAAAAGGCCTGTTGCATATTCCGGCAGCAGCACGCCATCATTTCGTAATCAAACCGGGCAGCAGAGTGCTTCTAGCGGCAGCCGCCAAGTATCGCACCGTCGTCGTCTACCCGCTATCTACGCTCGATCGTGCAATCGCCAAGTTTCACAGAGATAGTACTGGGGCTTAAATGCTTACAGAAGAGCATTCAAGCAACAGTACTTTTCAGACGTCCACCGCCGACATCGAAACAGCCAGACTGCTCCTCGACCGACTCGGCGTCAAGGTCTCCGATCTTCAAAACCCTCCATCGCCAAAGGCGAACTTACCCACCTTTAAAAGCTACATTCCAGTCGTTCAAGCGGCGACCCCGGAGAGCAACAGAAAGACCTGGACACCGTACTGGACGGTATTGGCCACAAAATTCGACAAGAGGACTATTGACTCGCCAACAACTTCGGAGCTCATGTCGCTTGCACTAGAAGTCGAAAGAGACGCCAAAAAGCGACCTGGCGCAAAGCATGGACGTGGAGCGCGAGCGAACTTCGTAAGCGCAACTAAAGCATTCTACAAACATGCAATCAATGATTGCATTCTCGATCCAGCGCACAATCCCGCGGGCCCACTAAGGAAGCCGCGATATCGCAAGACGCACCGTCGAGCCCTTTCCGCAAATCAACTGGCACAAATACATTCAGTGGCGGCAACCACTGGCACGGACCCTGCCCTAGACACGCTCGTGCTCCGACTGCACACAGAGACCGCCTGTCGCCGCGGAGGCGCACTCGCTCTTCGCGTCTGCGATGTTTTCAAAGAAAACTGTACCGTCCTTCTCCACGAAAAGGGTAGCACCACTCGGGAGCAGCCAATATCCCCAACGCTCATGGCTGCACTTATTGATCACATCGAGGAGCGCAATCCTGCAGGTCGAGGCACCGATCAGCTCCTGCGCCTGAAAAGCGGAAAACCAATGGGAAGATCTCGATACCTATCCTTATGGAAACGCCTCGGCAAGCATCTCCCCTGGATATCACAAGAGGGAATTACAACTCATTGGATCCGCTACACAACATTGACATGGATTGAACGAAACTACAGCTACGGACTCGCTGCCGCGTTTGCTGGCCACACGAACGGCGGAACCACGGGGAGCACCCTAACCTACGTTCCGGCGAAGATCGAAGAGATCGCCACAGCTTTGTCGAAGCTCGTGGGCGAGCCGCACCCGCTAGCAATGAGTTAAGCACTGTGCCATCGAGGCCGCACTGGTTCTGGTGATGAGGACGCCTCATTGTCGAGCGCACCAACCTCGACGGAAGACCTTTCGTCCGCAACAGGCAGATCCAGAGGCCTCCCAACTCTCGCTCTGCCATGACATTCGCACCTCAGCTTCGGGACCGATGGTCAGCAGGATGTCGGCGACATCGGTCAGCGCGGCACGCTCGCACGTGTAGGAGTGCGCATCCACTTTGCGCTGGCGGCGGCGTTCTCGGCGTCGGCGTCGCGGATTGCGACCTTGTAGTGACTGTGGTCGGGCAGTCGCTAGACGAGCCGGAGGAGCTGTGTCCAGGGCCGCTCGGCGCGGAAGTACGCCAGCAGGTCGAGTCCAAGTTCGTATTGAAGGTCGAACTCGATCGCCTCGCCGTACTCCTCGATCAGCACGACGACGCGCGTGTACTCGCCGGCGGCGCCCACTGACACGTTCGAAGCGATCGACCAGGCCGTTGAGCACGCTGGCGGGCTGGTGTCGTGCGAGGTTGAAGACCAGATCAAATTTGTCGCCGGTCGGCAGTGCCAGCGTACGGCGGGAGCTGCGCGACTCTTCGATCGCCAGCGCCGTGTCCCCGTCGGGTGCCGGGATGCTGAGTTCCTGGTCGTCGTCGAGTTCCAGGCCGCAGGGAGCGGCGTACGCCTCGCGAACGTTGCGGTTGAACTTGTAATTCTTGCCCAGAGGGTGGTCTCTCCTGCAACGGCCACGCGTCGGTGGCGTGGGCGCACTCGGGCGGGTGCCGGCTGCTGTGTGCGCCGGGTGCGCGGAGCGGCGGGCTTGGGCTGCCCGGACTCGTCCGGGACGAGCGCATAGTCGTGGCCATGCGTCAGGTTCTTCACCTCGCGCTCGTTCTCCGTGCGGTATTCGCGGCCGTCGGGCGCGCACAGGGTCGTCATCGTGCATCTCCTGCCGGGAGTCGGCCGGGGGCGAATTCGGAGTGCAAGGGGGTTGCGCGACGCCACGCCCCCCCAACCGTGAGCGCCACGCCACGTTCGTGCTCAGCCGCCCGCCGCAGGAGTTGCGGCAGTTGGTCGTAAGTGGTGGCGCTCGGCGCGGTCACCGATTCCTTACTCGTGTTGGGCCGAAACCGTCAGAGGCTGCAAGTAAGCTTCGACGTCATGGCTGTACATCGACGTGGCTCAAGCCTGGAGGCCAAGGAAAGTCGTGCCCTTGGTCGGCTCCTTGTGACAATCGACGATCTCCAGGCGTTACGTGACGAGATTTCGCGCCTTCAAGACGGGCAGGGTTCCCCGCAGATGGAGTTTAATGGCGGCACATTTGATGACCCGAAGGATTTGCGCACCCTATCCGATATGGAACTTCAAAATATCGCCATCAAAGGCACAAATGTCGAAGTTCATCTCACATTGGAATCTGCTATTGCATTTGGCGATCGTCATGCTTGCGAATCCCTCTATGCCGCTTGGGCGAGAGATCGACAGACCAAGAAGCGTGCATCACTTCCCAAATGGCATGAGATCATTATTGGGGCGATATCGGGATTCATTGGGTCCATACTACTGTTCGGCACCTTCTCGCTATTATCGGTTTTTCCTGCTGATCCAAATGATCGATCGAGAATCCTGCCTCTCTGGGAGATGATCGGATTCGTGGTAGTTGGCCTGCTCTTTAGTGCATTGTTTCTAGTGGCCGCACTTGGCATCTTAAGTGAGCGACGCGAGTCTTTCGCTCTTATCCGCGCCGTTACACTTGACGAGTATCGAAAAGATCGAGCAACAGCATTACGCCATTGGCAGGTTGCCACTATTTCGCTTGCCGGGGTGTGTGTAGCGTTAGTGTTCGGCCTCCTTGCGGCCCTCAACAAATAGTAGTAATCCGTCGGCGCCAGGCCAGACGGTAGTAGCCCAGGACGCGCCGGACGTCCTCGGTCGTCGCGTTCGACACCTGCATAGGCGGGTTGTCCGTACGCGCGGAAACGATGAGCACGCCGGCCACCCGTGTCCGGGGACTGCCGAAGATCGGCTGGCGGCAGAGCTCCGCGAGCTCGACGCGTCCGCGCGACCGCTGCAGTAGCGGGCGATCTCCATGCACGGGTGGTCGGTGTTCCGGTCGTCGAGCCGCCGACGGGCTGCACGCGGATCAGCGGCGGTGACGATCAGCCGACCGGTTCGAGCACTCCTGTAGCGCTCCGGGGTATCAGCGACCTGCCAGCGGATACCATCGGGAAGCATAACGCGCCAGATCTTGCCCGCGATGGCCTGCCAGACGGAGACCTTCTTCCCGTGCTTGTCGGTGAAGTCGTCCTCGTCGAAGCCGAGCGCCCAGCGCCGAGGCATCGCGTGGAACTCACCGTTGATCATCATGTCGGTCGCGACCTTGCAGGCCGCGTCCGACAGCGGGATCACGTCGGCCAGCTCACTCCTGCCCAGCGGAGCCCACAGCTGCGGCCGGTTCGCGATCGGAACAACCAGGACTTCGCCGAGCAGGTGGTCGAAAGGCCAGGCTGCCCTGGCCGCACGTCATCGACGACTGCGGCCACGACTCGGCGCAGAGCCTGCAAGAGGTCGTCTACTACGACCGCGGCTGCGCCTTCGCCCGACGGGCTACCGGCCTGAGGCAGATACGCGTCGCACGCGCGCTGAGCGACCTCCTGCAGCCGGGTAATCCCGCGTGTACCGAGCTAGGTCAGGAACCGCGTCAAGCTGACCAACCGCTCCGGTTCTGATCACCAGGGTGCGCGGAATGCGGTGTGCGTGCGGGAGCACCACCACGGCCTCGTGGCCCGGCACCAGCAGCGCGGCGATGTACTCCTTGGCCAGCCGCCACCACCTCGGATCGGTCATCTCGGTGAAGTCCAGCACCCGCTGGTTCGGGGAGATATAGCGGGCCAGACCAAGCACGTCGGCGAACGACCAGACGTCGTCGTCGAACACCGGCCCGCGGACACCTGCGGCCAACTCGAACCCGGCGGCGGCACGCAGGTCGATCCCGGCGAACGGCGATTCCCTACATCAGCGCGGTCGTGGAAGGGGCGGTCATGGGTCGCCGTCGGGGCGCAGTGGAGTTCGGTGCGTCATGAGCCACCTCAGCCCTGGCGGCGGCGCGTCCCGCCCAGCCGGCTCACCCAGGCCGCGAAGGATCGCAGATCGAGGCGCTGATGGCGTGACGGTGCGCGTGGCACCGACGTCGACCTTGCGAGGAGCCGCTCGCCGTCTGCGGCCCAACCCACGGCACCGCGGTGCCAGTCCCCGAGCGTCCGGTTGGGAGTGTCACGTCACCGGCAGACGGCCTGCGGACGGCTTCCTGACCCTCAGCTAGCCTCGCACGTATGCGATCACCAAATGCGGGATCAATCCCCTGTTTTCTCTATAAACCAACCGCTTAGTACGGCAGACTCGACTCACTTCCACTCGACGACGAGGAGAACACCCGTGACCGAACACCCCTCCCGTGTAGCGATCGTCACCGGCGCCGGCCGCGGCATCGGGGCGGCCGTGGCCAAGCGCCTCGCTTCCGACGGGTTCGCCGTCGGCTTGCTGGACCTCGACGAGGCGGGCGTCAAGCAGGGGGCCGAAGCGATCGTCGCCGAGGGCGGCAAGGCCGTCGGTGTCGCGCTGGACGTCAACGACGCCGCACAGGTCGAAGCCGCGGTGACCCGGGTGGCCGAGGAACTCGGCGCGCCGACCGTGCTGATCAACAACGCCGGCATCACCCGCGACAACCTCCTGTTCAAGATGACCGAACAGGACTGGGACTCGGTGCTGGGCGTGCACCTGAAGGGCTCGTTCCTGATGACCCGCGAGGTGCAGAAGTACCAGACGCAGGAGAAGTGGGGCCGCATCGTCAACCTCTCCAGCACCTCGGCGCTGGGCAACCGCGGCCAGGTCAACTACTCCGCGGCCAAGGCGGGCATGCAGGGCTTCACCAAGACCCTCGCGATCGAACTGGGCAAGTTCAACGTCACCGCGAACGCCATCGCCCCCGGGTTCATCGCCACCGACATGACCGCGGCGACCGCGGAGCGGATCGGCATGTCGTTCGAGGACTTCAAGGCGGCGGCCGCGTCGCAGATCCCGGTGCAGCGCGTCGGCACCCCCGAAGACATCGCCAACCTCGCGTCGTTCCTGGTGAGCGACGGCGCCGGGTTCATCTCCGGCCAGGTCATCTACGTCGCCGGCGGACCGAAGGACTGAGCCATGCGTGAATTCGCCTCCCTGCAGGAGTTCGAGAACGCCGTCGGCGAGCACTTCGGCTACAGCGACTGGCTGACGCTCACCCAGGACCGGGTGAACCTGTTCGCCGACGCCACCGACGACCACCAGTGGATCCACGTCGACGTCGAGAAGGCCGCCGAAGGCCCGTTCGGCGGCCCGATCGCCCACGGCTTCCTGACGCTGTCGCTCATTTCGGGCTTCGTCGGGAAGCTCTACCGGGTCAACGGCCTCACGATGGGCATCAACTACGGGCTGAACAAGGTCCGGTTCCCCCAGCCGGTCAAGGTCGGCGCGAAGATCCGGGCGGGCGCCGAACTGGTCGAGGTCACCGACGTCGCGGGCGGCAAGCAGGCCGTCGTCAAATGGACGATCGAGATCGACGGCGAAGCCAAACCGGCGTGCGTCGCGGAGATGGTCGTCCGGTTGATCGCCTGAGAAGGTGACGTCCGGCACCTCGCCGGACCACCCCTACCCGACATACCGACTGGTCGGTACTGTAACCCGAAAGCGAGCCGCTGGAGGCACCATGAACCAGTCCGACCTGCCGGGCCTCGACCTGGCCAGGCTCAAGGCCCATCTGGACGAGCACCGGCCCGGTCTCGTCCAGGGCGACCTGAGCGGCCAGGTCGTGGAGGGGGGCCGGTCCAACCTCACCTACATCGTGGGCGACGGCCGGTCCCGCTGGGTGGTCCGCCGCCCGCCGCTGGGCCACGTCCTGCCGACCGCGCACGACATGGGCCGCGAGTACCGGGTGATCACCGGCCTGCACGGCACGGCGGTCCCGGTGCCGGAAACCGTGCTGCTGTGTGAGGACACCGACGTCATCGGCTCGCGGTTCTACGTGATGGAGTTCGTGGACGGCACGCCCTTCCGCTCCGACACCGAACTCGCCGCGCTCGGCCCCGCCCGGACCAAGGCGATCGCGGAGGAGCTGGTCGACACCCTGGTCGCACTGCACGCCGTCGAGCCGGAATCGGTGGGACTGGGCGATTTCGGCCGCCCTGAGGGCTTCCTCGAACGCCAGTTGCGGCGCTGGAAGAAGCAGCTCGACGGCAACCGCAGCCGCGACCTCCCCGGCGTCGACGAACTGCACGACCGGCTCGCCTCGTCGGTACCCGAATCGGGCAAGCCGTCGATCGTCCACGGCGACTACCGCCTGGACAACGTGCTGGTGAACGCGGACGACCGGATCACCGCGGTGCTGGACTGGGAGATGTCCACCCTCGGCGACCCGCTGACCGACCTCGCGCTGCTGGTGGCCTACGCCGAACGCGACAAGGTCTCGCTGCAGTTCGTGTCCAACGCCAGCTCGGCGCCGGGCTATCCGCGCAACGACGAGGTCATCGCGCGGTACGCCGAGCGTTCCGGCCGCGACGTCTCCCGGCTCAACTGGTACGTGAGCTTCGCGTTCTTCAAACTCGCGGTGATCCTGGAAGGCATCCACCTCCGCTACAGCAAGGGACAGACCGTCGGCGCCGGATTCGACGGCATCGGCTCGGGTGTCGTCCCGTTGATCGCGCACGGCAATGAGACTCTCAAGGAAGAGGGATAGCGATGGACTTCGCCTTCGACGCGAAAACCGAGGAACTGCGGGGGAAACTCCTCGAGTTCATGGACTCGCACATCTACCCGGCCGAGGCCGTCTTCGAACAGCAGCTGGCCGAGCGCGACAGCGAATGGTCGCAGCCGCCGATCGTCGAAGAACTCAAGGCCGAGGCCCGCAAACGCGGCCTGTGGAACTTCTTCCTCCCCGGTGATCACGGTGTTCGTGCCTCCCATGCCGGCGGGCATGGGCCCGGACTGACGAACCTGCAGTACGCGCCGCTGGCCGAGATCACCGGCCGCAGTCTCCGGCTCGCGCCGACCGCGCTGAACTGCGCGGCGCCGGACACCGGGAACATGGAAGTCCTCACCATGTTCGGTACCGAGCAGCAGAAGAAGCAGTGGCTCCAGCCGTTGCTGGACGGCGAGATCCGGTCCGCGTTCGCGATGACCGAGCCCGATGTCGCCTCCTCCGACGCGCGCAACATCGCCACCAGCATCCGCCGCGACGGTGACGAGTACGTCGTCAACGGCCGCAAGTGGTACATCTCCGGCGCGATGAACCCGAACTGCAAGATCTTCATCGTGATGGGCAAGACCGATCCGGACGGCCCGCCGCACAAGCAGCAGAGCATGATCCTGGTTCCCCGCGACACCCCCGGTATGACCGTGAAACGCGGTATGCACGTTTTCGGCTACACCGACGGCGATCACGGCGGCCACGCCGAAGTGGTCTTCGAGGACGTCCGCGTGCCCGCGGAGAACCTCATCGCCGGTGAGGGTGACGGGTTCGCCATCGCGCAGGCCCGCCTCGGCCCCGGCCGCATCCACCACTGCATGCGCGCCATCGGCATGGCCGAACGCGCCCTGGAACTGATGTGCCGCCGGGCGCTTTCGCGCGAGACCTTCGGCAAGCCGATCGCCGAACAGGGCGTGGTGCAGGACTGGATCGCCGAAGCGCGGGTCAAGATCGAGCAGCAGCGCCTGCTGGTGCTCAAGACCGCGTGGCTGATGGACACCGTCGGCAACCAGGGCGCGCACACCGAGATCCAGGCGATCAAGATCTCCACGCCGATCACCGTCGAGTGGATCCTCGACAAGGCCGTGCAGCTGTTCGGCGCGGGCGGGGTGAGCCAGGACTTCCCGGTCGCCGAGATGTGGGCGCAGGTGCGGACGCTGCGGCTCGCCGACGGCCCGGACGAGGTCCACAAGCGCTCGCTGGCGCACCGTGAGCTGAAGAAGTACCGCGGGGAGGCTTCGAAGTGACCACTGTGGACGATCTCAAGCGGCGCGTGGCCGAGCTTCTGGCCGCGTATCCGCCGGAAAGCACGCCGCGGCAGGACTTCCTCGACGCGCGCTTCGACGCCGGGCTGGCGTGGATCCACTTCCCCGAAGGTCTCGGCGGCCTGAACGCGCCGCGGTCCCTCCAGTCCGTTGTGGACAAAGAACTCGCCGCGGCGGGTGCGCCGGACAACGACAAACGGCGGATCGGGATCGGCCTGGGCATGGCCGCGCCGACCATCCTCGCCTTCGGCACGCCCGAACAGCACCAGCGCTTCCTTCGTCCATTGTGGACCGAGCGCGAAGTGTGGTGCCAGCTGTTCAGCGAGCCGGGCGCCGGATCCGACCTGGCCGCGCTGGGCACCCGGGCGGTCCGCGACGGCGACGACTGGGTGGTCACCGGCCAGAAGGTCTGGACGTCGGGCGCGCACAAGTCGCAGTGGGCGATCCTGGTCACCCGCACCGACCCCGACGTGCCGAAACACCGTGGCATGACGTACTTCCTGTGCGACATGACCGCGCCTGGCGTCGAGGTCCGGCCGCTGCGCCAGATCACCGGCGAGGCCGAATTCAACGAGGTCTTCCTCAGCGAGGTCCGCATCCCCGACGCGCACCGCCTCGGCGCGGTCGGCGAGGGCTGGAAGGTCGCGCAGACCACGCTGATGAACGAACGGGTCGCGATCGGCGGCACCGAGTTCCCGCGCGACGGCGGCATGGTCGGCGTCGTCACGCGGACCTGGCGGGAACGCCCGGAGCTGCGCACGTCCGAACTGCACGACAGGCTGCTGAAACTGTGGGTGGAGGGCGAAAGCCTGCGCCTGGTGAGTTCGCGGCTGCGGCAACAGCTCGCCGCGGGCGCGCCGGGACCGGAGGGGTCCGCGGTCAAGGTCGCGTTCTCCGAACTGAACCAGGCCGCTTCCGGGCTGGAGATCGAACTGCTCGGCGACGAAGGCCTGCGGTACGACGACTGGACGATGCGGCGTCCCGACGGCGTGAACTTCCTCGGCCGCGAGGCCGGCTACCGCTATCTGCGCGCGAAGGGCAACTCCATCGAGGGCGGCACCTCGGAGGTCCTGCGCAACATCATCGCCGAGCGCGTGCTGGGGCTGCCGTCCGAGCCGCGGATCGACAAGGACGTCGCCTGGAAGGACCTCCCCCGATGACCGACCTGCTGTATTCCGAGGTCGAAGAGGACCTTCGCGCCAGCGTCCGCGATCTGTTCTCCGACCGGGCGGATCCCGCGGCCCTGATCGCCAGGACCGAGACCGCGGAACCGTACGACCTGAAGCTGTGGCGCACGCTCGCCGCCGACCTCGGCGCGGCGGGTCTCGCCGTCCCGGAGGCGCTGGGCGGGCACGGCGCTTCGGCGCGGGAAGTCGCCGTCGTGATGGAGGAACTCGGGCGCAGTGTCGCCCCCGTCCCCTATCTCGGCAGCGCCGTCCTGGCGACGTCGGCCCTGCTGGCGGCCGACACGTCGCAGGCGGAAGTGGCCGAGACGCTCGGGAAACTGGCGGCGGGCACGCTCATCGGCGCGCTGGCCGTCCCGCTGTCGGCCGCGCCCGGCGCCGAGTTCCCCTCGGCGGTCACCGTGGCCGCCGACGGCACGCTCAGCGGCCAGGTCCGCAGCGTCGTCGACGCGTCGGTGGCCGAACTGATCGTCGTCCCGGCGGTGGGACCCGACGGCCCCGGCCTGTACACGGTCGACGCGTCGGCGGCGGGAGTGACGGTCGCCGAGGCGATCTCCCTCGACCTCACCCGGCGCATCGCCGACGTCACCTTGGAGAACGTGACCGCGAAACGCGTCGCCGGCTCCTCGGTGGCGGCGTCCGCGCTGGACACGGCGCTCGTGACCGCGGCGGGGCTGCTCGCCTCGGAACAACTCGGGATCGCCGAATGGGCGCTGACCGAAACGGTGCGCTACCTCAAGGAGCGCTACCAGTTCGGCCGCCAGGTCGGTTCGTTCCAGTCGCTGAAGCACCGGCTGGCGAACCTGTACACGGATCTGGTCAACGCCAGGGCGACCGCGCGTTACGCCGCCGACTGCCTGGCCTCCGGCGACGACATCGCGATCGCCGTCGCGGTCGCGCAGGCCCGCAACTCCCCCATCGCCGTCCACGCCGCCGAAGAGGCGATCCAGTTGCACGGCGGGATCGGCATGACCTGGGAGCACCCCGCGCACTTGTACCTGAAGCGCGCGAAGAGCGACGAGATCGCGCTCGGCACTCCTGGACGGCATCGCGCCGCCCTCGCGTCGCTGATCGATCTGCCGGCCTGATCCCCCGGCGGGGTCCGGCCCGGAAAGTGTCGGACCCCGCCGGTACAACTGTTCGAACATCCGATCGAACAGGGAGTCAGCATGAAACTGCTCGTGGCCACCGCGAAGACCCAGGGCGCGCGGGAGAACGACTTCGATCACTGCGTGGAAGGCGAACTGCTCTGGGTCGCCCCGCCCTGCGGCGACGGCGAGAGTTCGCCCGATTCCCGCTGCGGCTGCGGCCGGGCGTTCGGCGGGCTGAGCTCGCACCGCGGAACGACGACGGCGCTCGTCGCGGACCTGCCCGGGTTCACCTTTTCCGACTACGCCGACGCGTTGCGGTCGAGTCTGGCCGCTCAGGGCTGGCCGCCCGAAGCCGCCGAAGACGTGGCGACGGATCTGCTCGCCCTCGCTTCCGAGTGGGAAGTGGGAACGGTGGTCGAACGCCGCGACGACTGGTTCGCCGAACGACTCGTGCCCGCGCCGCCGGGCTGAGCGCTACTCGGGGCGCAGCGCGGCCAGCAGCAGATCGGCGAAATGGTCCCCGATCTGGCGTGCCGAAAGGGCCCCGCCACGCCGGTACCACGAGCCGAGGTGGTGCACCGAACCGAAGAAGAAGTCGACGATCACGTCGGCCGGTTTGTCCGCGCGGAAATCGCCGGACTCCTGGCCTTCCTCGATCAGCGTGCGGAACCGCTCGTGGTACTTGCGGCGTTCCGCGCGGACGGCCTTCTGCTTCTCCACGCTGAGCTGGTGCATGGACTGCATGAAGATCGTGTTGTCGTCGAGGTTGTCGATCGTGCTGACGATGACGTCGGAGGCCGCGGAACGCAACCGTTCCCGCAGCGGGGCCTCGCTCGAAACCACTTTTTCCAGTTGCTCGGTCTGCGCGCGCAGCACCCGGGCGTAGATCTCGTAAAGGAGGTCGTCCTTGGAGCCGAAGTAGTGGTACATCGCGCCCTTGGTGACTCCGGCCGCCTCGACGATCTCCTGCACGGAGGTGCGATCGAACCCCTTCTTGGCGAAGAGCTTCGTGGCGTGCAACAGAAGACGTCGCGGGACGGCGGCCTGGTCTTCGCCGCCGGCCTCGGCCTTCTTGGTGGTCGCTCGTGTCATGGCCGGCCCCTTCTCGTGCGGACACTCAGCATACCGGCCGGTTTGTCGACGCCGGGGAAAGGGACCTGGCGATTCACCTTCCGCAGGGGGCGAAGGACGCCATCCCCGCGTGCCAGGCGACGAAAGCTCCCTTCACCGTGCGCGATGTGGGGAAAGTGCCCTTCAGCCCGCACCTCGGAACAGGACGTCAATACGCGCCGGCGTGCTCGAAGAACCGCCGCGGATTGTCGACCAGCATCGTCGTCAGGTCGCGTTCGGAAACCCCACGTTCCCGCAAGGCGGGCAGCACGTCACGGGTGATGTGGAGGAAATGCCAGTTGGGCGCCACGGCGGCCATCTTGTCCTGCTCGAACCAGTCGATGAAACAGGAGGCGTCATGGGAAAGGACCATACTTTCGGCGTAACCGCGCTCGCACATCGCCGCGACCGTGGCGACCCGTTCTTCGAACGAGAGCAACGGGTCGAGCCCGAAGCGGTCCATCCCCAGCAACGATCCCTTGTCGGCGATTTCGGTGAGGTAATCGAGGTCGGTGCTGTCGCCGCTGTGCCCGATGAGGACACGGCTCAGATCGACGCCTTCGGTTTCGAAAACGGCCTGTTGTTCGAGACCGCGCCGGGTGGGCGCGTGGGTGTGGGTCATGATCGGCGCGCCGGTCTCCCGGTGCGCCTTCGCGACCGCGCGCAGGACGCGTTCGACGCCGGGGGTGACGCCGGGTTCGTCGGTCGCGCACTTCAACAGGGCCGCCTTCACCCCGGTATCGGCGATCCCGTCGACGATGTCACCGGTGAAGAGGCCGACCAGCGGGTCCTCCCCGTCGTCGAAGATCAGGCCGGGTCCGCGATGGTGGAGGTAGTGCGGGACGTCGTTGTAGGTGTAGAGCCCGGTCGCGACGATGATCCGGAGCTCGGTTTCGGCCGCGACCCGCCGCACGCGCGGGATGTAGCGGCCGAGTCCGATCACGGTGGGGTCGACGATGGTGTCGATCCCGGCTGCCTTGAGTTCGTCGAGCCGCCGGATCGCGTCGGCGACGTGTTCGTCTTCGCGGAATCCGTCGTGTCCGGGATGGTTCGCCATGAACTCGGGACTGAGCACGAACAGGTGTTCGTGCATCAGCACCTGGCCCAGTTCGGCGGTGTCGACGGGGCCGAGGGCGGTTTCGACCTGTGCCATGCCGATCAGCCCCTGGCCCGGAGTTCGCGGCGGAGGATCTTGCCGCTCACCGTCTTCGGCAGTTCGTCGAGCACTTCGACCACGCGCGGGTACTTGTACGCGGCGAGGCGTTCCTTGCAGTACGCGACGAGGTCCTGGGGATCGGGTTCGGCGCCGGGCGCCGGGCTGATGTAGGCCTTCACGGTCTCACCGCGATATTCGTCCGGGATACCGACCACGGCCGCTTCGCGCACCGCCGGATGTGTGTACAGCACGTCCTCGACCTCACGCGGCCACACCTTGAATCCGGAGGCGTTGATCATGTCCTTCTTACGGTCGACGACGTAGACCCAGCCGCTCGGCTCCATGAAGCCGATGTCGCCGGTCAGGAGCCGGCCGCCGGGCAGGGCGGCTTCGGTCGCATCGGACCGGTTCCAGTAACCGGGGATCACCATCGGGCCTTCGACGGCGATCTCGCCCGCCTTGCCGAACGGCAGTTCCTCGCCGTCTTCGCCGAGGATGCGCACGATCGTGCCGGGCACGGGCAGGCCGATCGAGATCGTGCCGGACTCCTTGTCGACAGGCGCTTCGAGGCTGCTCGGGACGACGATGCAGCCCGCGGTGGTCTCGGTGAGCCCGTAGCCGTTGTGGATGTAGTGCCCGAAGCGGGCCCGGAACGCGTCGACCACGGCGGGCGGCAGGGCGGCTCCGCCGGAGTACAGCAACTCGAAGGAGCGGAAGTGTTCGCGGCTGACGTCCGGGTGGGCCATCAGCGCCATGTACGCCGTGGACGGGCCGACCGTGTACACGGGCTTGTGTTCCAGGAAGGCGTCGAGCACGACGCCGGGCTCGAACCGGTACGCGAGCGCGAGTGTTCCGCCGATGTCGATCGCGGAGGCGATCTCACAGACCATGCCGGTGATGTGGAACAGCGGTGCCAGGCCGAACAACGTGGCGCCATCGCCGAGACCGCTGAACGTGCTGAGCACGGCCGCGTTCGCCCCGATGTTGCCGTGGGTGTTCATCGCGCCCTTCGGCGTCCCGCTGGTGCCCGACGTATAGCTGATCAGCGCGACGTCGTCCGGGCCGACGCCGGGGTCCGGGGGCGGCCCACCCGCCGCGGCTCGCGCCGCCTCCAGCAGATCGGCGGCACCGGGAGTCGGCTCCCGCACGGTCTCGCCGAACACGCGCGGGTCGTCTCGACCTTGCAGATCGAGTTCGCTGGTGGTCAGCGCGATGGTCACTTCGCTGCCGGGGACGAGCGGGGCGATCCGGCGGTTCCACCCGCTCTGTGAGCACACGACAGCGCGCACCCCGGCGTCGCCGAAGACGTGCCGGAGTTCCCGCTCGCGGTACATCGGGTTGACGGGGACGACGATGCCACCCGCCTTCCACGCGCCGAGCAACGCCAGCACGAACTGCGGGATGTTCTGCAGGACGAGCGCGAGCCGGTCACCCCGGGCGAAACCGGACGAGAGCAAATGGCGCGCGATGCCGTCGGAGAGCTCGTCGACCTCGCGGTAGGTCAGCCTGCCGTCGAAGTAGGCGATCGCGGTGGCGTCCGGGGAACGGCGGACCGCCCGAAGGAAGGACTCCAGGACCGTGGTCGGCTCCGGTGTTCCCGCTGCCCTCATCCGGGGCTCGTAGGCGGCCAGCCACGGCTTCGCTTCGTACCGGCTCATGCAGGTTTCCTTCCTGACAAGTCTCGACGCGCCTCTAAGCATCCGCTTAGTATGGCGATGACGCAAGGAGGTCGACGTGACCGATCAGCTCGAACCGTCCGAAGTGGACACAGTCGGGTACGGCGTGGCGGGCGCCGTCGCCACGATCACTTTCGACAAACCCGAGCGCGGCAACGCGATGGACCAGGCGATGCAGATCCGCTACGGCGAGCTGCTGCGCGAGGCGTCGGCCGATCCCGGTGTACGCGCCGTCGTCGTGACCGGCAGCGGACGCTCGTTCTGCCCCGGTGCGGACCTGGGACTGCTGGAAGACATCTCCGTCGACGGTGCGGCCGCGCCGGAAAGAGAAGGTTTCCGCGACGTCCTCGCCGCCGCGTATGCCGACGTGCCGGTGGTCGCGGCGATCAACGGCGGCTGCGCCGGGCTCGGTTTCGTGATCGCGTGCGCCGCCGACGTCCGGTTCGCCGCGGCGGGCGCGAAATTCACCACCGCCTTCGCCCGGCGGGGCCTTGTCGCCGAATACGGCGTGGCGAAACTCCTGCCCGAACTCGTCGGCCGCGGTCGCGCGCTCGACCTGTTGCTCTCAGGACGGACCTTCACCGCCGAGCTGGCGTATGACTACGGCCTGGTCCAGGAGGTCGTTCCCGCGGAGGAACTTCCGGCTCGCGCGAAGGCCTACGCGGCCGAACTCGCGACCTACAGCGCGCCGCGCTCCATGGCGCTCATGAAACGGCAGATCCGGCGAGAAGCCGGCCTCTCCCTGGAAGACTCCGCCCGCGAAGCCACCACCCTGATGCTCGAATCCTTTTCGCATCCGGAACTTCCCGAGGGCCTGGCCAGCTGGAACGAACGCCGCCCGCCGGACTTCCCGCCGTACCAAGGGGATTAGACCGCCCCGGACTCACGCCCGGGGCGGCCCGCACCACATCAGACGGTTTCGCGCGTGGGCACCGCGTCCTTCTCGGCGGCCAGCGCGGTGCACGTGCGCACCCACAGCTCCCAGCCGCGCAGCGCCTGGTTGCAGTTCCAGCCGGTCCAGCGGCCCGCCTGCGCGCCCTCGTTACCGGCGCGGTTGCAGGAGGTTTTGCTGCTCCAGCCCTCACTCACCTTGCGGTACGGCGTGCAGGAAGCCGCCGCGACGTCGCCCGACACCCCGGCCGCGCACGGTTCCGCGGTGCTCGCCATCGCCGATCCCGCGGTCAGCACCGAGCCGGCGAGGGTGGCGGCGAGAACGGCACCACGGAGCACGAAGCGTTTGTTCATCGAGTTTTCCTTACCGCGAGCAAGACCCCGACCCACAGTGGCCGATCCGCCGACGAAGATCAACCGCCGTGTGCCGAGTTACGCCTCCCATCACGCGAGTTACGTCTTCGATCACGCGAGTTACGCCTTCGATCACGCGAGTCGCGTCTCCGATCAACCGGCGCGAACCCCGGCCGCCGCGTCGCGAAAGCCACTTTCGGGACATCACACGTCGCGAAAGTGGCTTTCGGGACACGCCTCGACCATGAACCGAGGGGACCCGGCGCCGGTCATTCCCCGACGACCTGCTCCACCTTGCGCTGCAGCTTGTTCATCCCGCCGAGCCAGCGGTCGGTCTGCGTGGCCCGCGCGGCGTAGTAGTCCGCGACCTCGGGGTGCGGCAACACCAGGAACCGGTCCTCGCCGATGGCCTCGAACAACGCGTCCGCGACCTGCTCCGGCTGGATCGCCGAGGCGCCCATCAGCAGTTCGCCCGCGGGGCCGGTGTTCTCCAGCATCGCCGTCCGCACACCCTGCGGGCAGATCGCCTGCACGGTGAGCCCGCGGTGCCGATAGGTCGCCGAAAGCCACTCGGCGAAGGCGAGCGCGCCGTGTTTGGTCACCGAGTAGGACGCCGAGCCGAGACTGGTCAGCAACCCCGCCGCCGACACCGTCGAGATGAAATGCCCGTGGCCGCGTTCGAGCCACGGCGGCAGGAGCAGCCGCGCCGCGCGCACGTGCGCCATGACGTTGACGTCCCAGATCCGCGCCCAGTCCTCCTCGGGCGCGTCCACGCCGCCCATCGGCGCGATCCCGGCGTTGGCGCAGAAGACGTCGATCTCGCCGAGGGTTTCGCGCGCCGCCTCGATCAGGGAAGCGACCCCCGCTTCGCTCGCGGCGTCCCCGGCGACGGCGGTCCCGCCGATCTCCTCGGCGACTTCGGCCGCGGCCTGCCCGTTCAGGTCGCCGACGACGACCCGGGCGCCCTCGGCGGCGAACCGGCGGGCGAGGACGGCCCCGATCCCGCCGCCCCCGCCGGTGACGACGACCCCGGAACCGGCGAACGACGCGGTCACAGGCCACCCGCCAGCGTGACACCGCCGTCGAGGACCACCGTCTGCCCGGTGATCCAGCCCGACTCTTCCGAGAGCAGGAACGACACGGCGCTCGCGATGTCCGCCGGAACGCCGAGGCGCTTCATCGGGTACGACTCGGAGACCTCTTCTTCGCGGCCTTCGTACAGCGCGGTCGCGAACTTGGTCTTGACCACGGCCGGCGCGACGGCGTTCACGCGGATCTTCGGCCCCAGTTCGAAGCCGAGCTCCTTGGTGAGCCGGATCAGCGCGGCCTTGCTGACGCCGTACATGCCGATCCCGGGCGAAGCGCCGAGCCCGGCGATGGACGCGACGTTCACCACCGCGCCGCCGTGCTCCCCCATCCACGCGTCCCGCGCCCGGCGGGTCCACGAAAGCGGCGCGAGCACATTGACGGCGAAGATCTTCGCGGCGGCACCGGGGTCGATGTCCAGGGTCGGCCCGAACACCGGGTTGATGCCGGTGTTGTTGACCAGCATGTCGAGGCGGCCGAAGGTCTCGATGGTCTTGGCGACGGCCTCGTCCTGGTGCGCCTCGTCGTCGGCCTTGCCCGGAACGGCGATGGCGACGGCCTCGCCGCCCAGTTCGGCCACGGCCTCGGCCAGCGGCTCCGGCTTGCGTGCGGTGATGCACACCTTCGCGCCGCGCTCGACCAGGTCCTTGGCGATCCCGAGGCCGATACCCCGGCTGGCGCCGGTGACGATCGCGACGCGATCCTTGAACGAGTTCACTCTTCGATCTCCTCTGTGTTCACTGGCGACGCAATCACTAAGCGAGCGCTCACTTACAATGGGAAGGTCCGGAGACGGTGTCAAGCCCGCCATCCGGAACGAGCGTCTGGGAGGATCTGCGGATGACCATGTCGCTGTCGGCCGAACTGTGGCCCGACGTCCAGCCGGAGACGGCACGCCGGCTGATGCTGGCCGGGGTCGAATCCTTCGCGCGGCGTGGCTATCACGCGACCACCACCCGGGACATCGCCTCGGCGGCGGGCATGAGCCCCGCGGCGCTGTACGTGCACTTCCCGTCCAAGGCCGCGCTGCTGTTCGCGATCTCGAAATACGGCCACGAGCAGACGCTCTCACTGGTCGAAAGCGTCGTGGCTCGGGAGACCGACCCGGTCGAGCGGATCCGGCTGCTGGTCGAGGACTTCGTGGCGTGGCACGCGCGGAGGCACACCGTGGCCCGTGTGGTGCAGTACGAACTGCACGCGCTGCCCGACGAGGAGTTCGAGGTCGTCGCGAAACTGCGCCGCCGCATCGAGCAGGTCGTGCGCGAGGTCATCACCGAAGGCGCCGCGACGGGCGTGTTCACCGTCGGTGACCCGCACACCGCCGCCCGCGCCGTGCTCTCACTCGGTGTCGACGTCTCGCGCTGGTACAGCGAGCGAACGCGCCAGACCCCCAAGAAGCTGGGCCAGGAGTACAGCGAGCTGGTGCTGCGCATGCTCGGCACGAAACTCTCCTGACCAGTACTGATCGTCCTGCGTCGGCGATACCGCCACCAGAGTGACATACCAACTGGTCGGTATCTAGAATTACCCGTTGAGACGTTGACCACATACTAAGCGGTTGTTAACTTGCCCGGACTGCATCGCCGCAGCAGCGCCGAGCGAAGGGCAGCCAGATGGCCGACACCGCACCGAACGCCCCCGAAACCGCCGCCGAACCGACGATCACCGTGTCCCAGCGCAGGAAGGCCGCGACCGCGGCGGCACTCGCCTCCTCGGTCGAGTGGTACGACTACTTCGTCTTCGGGATCGCCGCCGCCCTGGTCTTCGGGAAGACCTTCTTCCCCACCAGCAACGCGGCGGCCGGCGTCCTCGCCTCGTTCGCGACCTTCGCGGTCGGCTTCCTCGCCCGGCCGCTCGGCGGGATCATCGCGGGCAGCCTCGGCGACAAACGCGGCCGGAAACCCGTGCTGGTGCTGGCGATCGCGCTGATGGGCGCGGCGACCACGCTGATCGGCCTGCTGCCGACCTACGACACGATCGGCATCGCCGCGCCGATCCTCCTGGTCCTGCTCCGGCTCGTGCAGGGGGTCGCCGTCGGCGCCCAGTGGGGTGGCGCGATGCTGCTCGCCACCGAGTACGCGCCGCCCGGCAAACGCGGTCTCTACGGCAGCCTCGTCCAGCTGGGCGTCCCGATCGGGGTGGTGCTGGCGAACACGGTGTTCCTGATCGCCGCCCAGGTCGCCCCGCCGTCGGACTTCCTCGTGTGGGCGTGGCGGATCCCGTTCCTGGTGGGTGTGCTCGTGCTCGGGCTGGCCTGGTACATGCACGTCAAGATCGACGAGACGCCCGAATACCGCCGCGCCGAAGCGAAACTCGCCGCCGAGGAACGCGGCCGGGCCAAATCGCCGCTGCGTGACGTCCTGCGCGACCACAAGGGCACGGTGCTGCTGGCGGGTGGCTCGTTCATGGTCAACACCGCCACCTTCTACATCCTGCTGAACGGCGTCCTCGACTACGCCACCCGCCACCTGGGGATGTCGCGGACCACGGTGCTCGTCGCGACCCTGCTGATCAGCACGCTGCAGCTCGCGATCATCCCGCTGTCGGCGAAACTGTCCGACCGGATCGGCAGGCTCAAGATCTACACCTTCGGCGCGGCGGGTGTCGCGCTCTGGGCGATCCCGATGTTCCTGCTCATCGACACGGCCTCGCTGCCGCTGTTCGTCATCGCCTCGTTCGTCGGGTCGCTGTTCCTCGGCATCATGTACGGCCCGCAGGCGGCGTTGTTCGCCGAGCTCTTCACCGCCGAGATGCGCTACACCGGCGCCTCGCTCGGCTACCAGATCAGCGCGGTCGTCGGCGGTGGGCTCGCGCCGTTCATCATGGTGCTGCTGCTGGAATCCACCGGGACGTCGATGTCGGTCTCGCTCTACATCATCGTGCTGGCCCTGATCTCGCTCGGTTCGATCGGCCTGCTGGCCAAACGCGCACGGTCCACTTCGGACTCAGACGACCGCGCGCGCGAAGCGGTCGGCGACCAGCCGTAGCCGCTCCTTGACCTCGTCCGGCGCCTCCTCCACGACGAAGTCGACGTCCCAATGGGCGAGGTAGTAGGGCATCACGGAAAGGTCGTTGGAGCCGACCCGGACCCGGCAGGTGTGCTCGTCGATGGCCTCGATCGTCCCGGCGGTCGGGGACACGTATTCGGCGAGCGCGTCCGCCGAGGCGTTGACCCGCAGCACCATCTGGTGCGGATACGGCGAAGACGTGATCCCGCGGGAGACGTACGCCGCGAGGTCCTCGGCGGGCGGTTCCCTCGGCGTGAACCGGAAACTCGTGTCCGGGACGCCGTCGATACGGTCGACGCGGAAGGTCCGCCAGTCGTCACGGTCGAGATCGAACGCGACCAGGTACCACCGGCGCCCGGTGTGCACCAGGCGCAACGGCTCGATGTAGCGCTCGCTGACGTCACCGTTGTGACTGCGGTACCCGAACCGGAGCCGCTGATGGTCACGGCAAGCCGACGCGATGACCGTCAGCGCCGCCGCGTCGATGACCGGGACGACGCCGCCGAGCGGGATCATCGCCGTGTTCAGCGCGGTGATCCGGTGCCGCAGCCGCGCGGGCAGGACCTGCTCCAGTTTCGTGAGCGCGCGCACCGAGGTCTCCTCGATCCCCGAGACCGTCCCGTTCGCGGCCGTGCGGAGCCCGACGGCGACCGCGACGGCCTCGTCGTCGTCCAGCAGCAGCGGCGGCAGCGCGGCCCCCGCGCCGAGCCGGTAGCCGCCCGCGACGCCGGGGGTGGCGTGTACCGGGTAGCCCAGTTCGCGCAGCCGCTCTACGTCGCGCCGGACCGTGCGGACGTCCACCTGCAGCCGGTCGGCGAGGTCGGCTCCCGGCCAGTCGCGTCGCGCCTGCAGCAGGGAGAGCAGCCTCAGCAGCCGTGCCGACGTGCCCGTGGTCATCGGTTCGCTCGCTTCATGGGAGGAGTGTCGCAGATATTCAGGACAGGTCCGGTCCGCATTGGCTCAGAAGCCGTAAGGTGACCCAGGTGATCGATCCCGTGCAACTGCTGTCCGTCGCCCGTGAAGAGGCCGAACTCGGCAAGGCCGAGGGCGGGGTCCCGATCGGCGCCGCCCTCTTCGACACCACCGGTGTCCTGCTCGGCCGCGGCCACAACCGCCGGGTCCAGGACGGCGACCCGTCGATGCACGCCGAGACCTCGGCCTTCCGGAACGCGGGCAGGCGGCCGCACTACCGGGACACGATCATGGTCACCACGCTATCCCCCTGCTGGTACTGCAGCGGGCTGGTACGGCAGTTCGGCATCGGCCGGGTCGTCATCGGCGAGGCCACCACGTTCGAGGGCGGGCACGGCTGGCTCGAGGAACACGGCGTCGAGATCACCCTGCTCGACGACCCGGCGTGCACCGCGCTGATGACCGACTTCATCCGGGATCACCCGGACCTGTGGTTCGAAGACATCGGCGTCCCGGCCGAAGGCTAGGTTTCGACCTCGAAGACGACGGTCCGGTTGCGCCCGGCCCCCTTCGCCGCGCGCAACGCCTGATCCGCCGCGCCGACGAGCCGGTCGAGCGTCTCACCACAGGCCGGATGCGACGACACTCCGATCGAGACGGTCGTCCCCGCGAACGTCCCACCCAGTGAGACGAACGTCGAGGAGATCCGCAGCCGGATGCGCTCGGCGATCGCGTGCGCGTCGAACCGGCTCGTGCCGGGCAGCAGGACCACGAACTCCTCGCCGCCGAACCGGCCGACCAGGTCCGCGGCACGGACCTCGGCACGCAAGGTGTCCGCCACGGCCCGCAGGACGTCGTCCCCGACGTGCCTGCCGTGCCGGTCGTTGAGCCGGGCGAAATGGTCGAGGTCGAGCATCAGCAGCGAAAGATCGGCGCCACGGCCGCGAAGCAGCTCGAACTGGGTGCGGGCACCGTCCAACCAGGACGACGCGGTGAGCAGTCCCGTACCGGAGTCCGTGCCCGCGTGACCACGCAGGGCGCGCATCGTCCCCGCCCGGTGAAGTACCACGAGCGCGCCCGCGAGTACCACGGTGACGAACGGCCAGTCCGCCGCCGACCACGCGAGCAACAGTCCGAACGCGACCATCGCCGCGTCGAAGGCGAATCCCGACGGTTCCGCCCCGAATTCGGCCGCCGGCGCGGCCAAGGCCGCGTCGACGGACAGGAAAACCAGCCCGGTCGCGAAAACCAGGGCGAAACTTTCGAAATCCCTTGGCGCGCCGAGGAACGGCGACCCACCCAGCAGTACCGGGATGATCGAGGCGCCGAGCGCCGAAAGCATGGTCGCGGACGCCGCGAACACCTGCCGATGCGGGATCCCGCGCCGGATCCGGAACCAGCGATACCCCGCCGAGGCGACGACGAGTACCGCGGCGAGCGCGGGCGGCAACAACAATGCGCCCGCGAAAATCCACGCCGCGTCCAGGCCGGCGCCGAGCCGGGTGTCGGCGCGGGATCGCTCGACGGGGCGCGAAAGCTCCGAACTGAGGATCATTCCGGTCAACAGCGCCGAAAACGGAAGAACCGACGACAGCGCGGGCGGCCGCAGGACGAAAAGGTAGGTAGTGGCGGCGAAGGCGGCGAAGTCGACGAGGAGCAGATACCCGATCAGGCCTCGCCTGGGTAGTTCCCACAGGCTCCAGGACCCCAGTATCCGCCGGGGCGCGGCGAGCCGGTCTCTCCGGTCGCGGCTTCCGGTCGCCATCAGGGAGTCCCCCACCATTTCGGCAAACTAGCCGGTAATCGCGGTGGTGTCGATCCGCTTTCCGGGTCATCACCCCCCTACTAAGGTCGGTCGTTTCCGGTGTGTCTTCCGGTGAATTCTTGACAGTCCTCAATGGTCTAGTCCACCGTGGGATAGCGCACCCTCCAGGTTGATCCGCCGCGTCAAGACGGAGGTGCTCCACACCTGCGCGCCTCGCCGCGCGCGTACCAGTTGGAGGACCGATGAAATCCTTACGACGCTGGGCGACACTGGCCACCACCGTCGGCGCCGCTCTCGCCACGGCCGCCGGCCTCGCCCCCGTCGCCTCGGCGGCCCCGGACCCGGTGCTCGCCTCGCCCTATCTGTACCAGTGGTCGGGACAGACGGATCCGATCGCCGCGATGAACGCCACCGGCGTCAAGGCCTTCACGCTCGCGTTCATCCTCTCCGACGGGGGCTGCAACCCGAAATGGGACGGCAGCCGTTCCCTCACCGGCTCCGACGCCACGATGATCAACAACATCCGCGCCAAGGGCGGCGACGTCATCCCGTCGTTCGGCGGCTGGTCGGGCACGAAGCTCGGCCCGAAATGCGCCACTCCCGCGGCACTCGCCGGCGCGTACCAGAAGGTCATCGACGCCTACAAACTCAAGGCGATCGACCTCGACGTCGAGAACACCGACGAGTTCGAGAACCACACCGTCCAGGACAGGATCCTGAACGCGGTCAAGATCACGAAACAGAAGAACCCCGGCCTCCGCGTGGTCATCACCATCCCGACCGAGGTCGGCGGCCCCAACGCACACGGCAAGCGGCTGATCACCCGGTCGAAGGAGCTCGGCGCGGGCGTCGACGCGTGGTCGGTCATGCCGTTCGACTTCTCCAGCGGCGGTGACATGGCGGGCAAGACCCGCAGCGCCGTGGACGGGCTGAAGAACGTCGTGAAGTCCACCTTCGGCCTGAGCGACGACGCGGCGTACCGGCGCAGCGGGCTTTCGTCGATGAACGGGAAGACCGATGTGGCCGGCGAAACCGTCAGCGTCGCCGACTTCCGCGCGATCCGCGACTACGCGGCGAGCAAACATCTCGCCCGCCTGTCGTTCTGGGCGGTGAACCGCGATTGCAACAACTGCGCGGGAATCTCGCAGGGCAAGTACGACTACACCAAGATCGTGGCGGGTTACACCGGCTGACTTCCGTTCCCCACCGGTGTCAGTCCGTGAGGGCCTCCTTCCCTGCTCTCGAGGTAGGGAAGGAGGCCCTCACAGCTTTGCCGCTACAGGTGCTCTTCAGGCACGCGGTGCTCACGTCGCGACGGCATTCGGGCCTCCTGTCACGAACGGACCCGCCTGGCCGAGGGCCCGCGCCGACGTTGCGAAAGTGGCTTTCGCAACCTTCCGGGGCCGCCCCTCAGCCGCCGCAGTCCGGAGCCGTGTTCAGCGGCCGCCCGCGCGACCACACGAGGTCGACCGGATGCACCGAACCGTCCGGATCGATCGACAGGATCGGCAACGCCTTGTCGAGCTGGTTCCCCGTCGCCTGGTCGAACGCGATGAAGCCGGTCGCGCCGGGCACCGGGGAGTTGCAGTCGATGCTGCGCAACACGTTCGCCACCGAGACCGGATCCGCCGACACGTTCTGCACGGCCGCTTCGACGGCCGCGGCGACCGCGTCGTGTTCGATCATCGCGGCGCCGTCCCACAGCTCCGCCTTGGGAAAACCGTGGGTTCCGGTGAATTCCGCGACGAAGTTGTCGTAGTTCTTCTTGTACGTGGGATGCGCGGGATCGGCGGTGAACATGTCCCACTGGTCGGGATAGGCCAGTGCCGTGTACCGGAGCCGGACGCTGATGTCCTTGTTCAGCTCCAAGGGCTTCCCGGCGAGTGTGCTCGCGTCGTCCCCGGTCATCACGGTCACCGTGTCGAGTCCCTCGCAGGCACCGTCGCCGGCCAGCGCCGCCACGAGGGCGCCGAGATCGAGCCCGCGGCCGGCGAAGTAGATCAGATCGGGTTTCGCGCCGCAGATGTCGTTGTGCCATCTGCTGAACAGCCCGCGCAGGTAGGCCTCACGCGAAGTGTCGGCGAGTGGTTTCACGTCGTAGGTCTTCGTGAAGACGACCGGGACCTTCGACGAGTTCTGGAACGCCTCGGCCAGGGTGGTCGCGTAGGTGTCCTCCTTGCTGACGCCCTGGATCATCATCACGCGCTGGAAACCGTGCGCGGCGATGTATCCGGCCGCGGCGCGGGCCTCGTCGGTGTTGGTGGGGCCCACGCGGAAGAAGTTGTCGATCCGGGCGCCCCTCGGGTCGGTGTTCATGTTGTCCGCGGTGACGGTCGCGCCGATCGTGGCGATCCCGTGCCGGGACAGTTCGGCCACCAGCGCCCGGCTGCTCTCCGTGCTGATGCCGATGTCGGTGACCGCCACGATGCGCTGGGCGGCGGCCGCGGCGACGATCTCGTCGGCGACGACCCGCCAGTGTTCGGCGTTGCTGCCGTAGTTGGCCAGCAGGAGCTTGATCCCCGGCGGTCCGTTCTTCGGCCACGCCGCGGTGATCGCGCCCTGGACCTCCCGCCGCACGAACGGGAACGGCTGGCTGTCGACCTTCGGATCGGGTGCGAGGTTCTCCAGCACCACGATGGTCTTGAAGTCGTCGCCCGCCTGCTCGTTGCGGCTCTTGATGAGCTTCTCGAGCGGGTCGAGCGGATCGTCGTCCCGCATCGGGCCGGAGTCGAGGTTCAGCCCGACACAGACGTAGGACGAGCCGATCGAGTCCTCGTCCGCGTCCACCGCCCGCAGCCCGGAACCGCAGTACTCCCACGGTCTGAACCCCGCCAGCAATCCCCCTGCCAGCACGACCACCGCGAGGATCAGCAGCAGCCGATGACGGCGCGCCCAGCCGCGGGGCCGGACCGGCGGTCCCGTCGCCGCGCCGTCACGGGCCGCGGACATGCGTGTTCTCAACGAATCGAGCCAGGACATCACAGGGTTCCGTTCCGGGTCAGGGGAATTCGCCGCGACGGGCGGCTTCCTTGGCCGACACGAGCGCGCCGACGTCGGGCTGATGCGAGGTGGTGGCCAGGGCGGCGAGGGCGTTCGCGATCACCTGGTGCTGATCCTGCCCGCGCACGGCGAACGGGTTGGCGGTCAGCCGGCCCGCCGCGATGAGCCGGGCGACGTTGTTCCGGATCTCGGACCGGTCGTTCGGGCACCGCGCGTTGTCCAGATTGACGAGTTCTTCGTACAGCTCCGCGTGATCCCGCTCGGGCGGCAGATCGTCCGGCGCGTTGAGGACCAGCTCGAGTTTGGCGATCCACTCCGCGTGCGGGATCCGGTTGAACTCGCGCTCGAAGAAGGTGACCACCTCGCCGATGTCGCCGAGCGCGAGGTTGCAGTAGGCCAGGCGCACCGGGTCCTGCGCGGTGTCCGGATCGTCGCGCAGGGCCTTGAACTGGTCGGTGTAGGTCGGCCCGTCGCCGTCACCCCGCCGGGCCAGCGCGGACACCAGGTTCGCGGCGATCCACGGATGCAGTGCCGCCTGGTCGTCCGTGGAACCCGGCGAGTTCCGCGCCGTCACCCACAACGAGGTGCGCAGTTCGGTCAGGATCCGCCCGACGTGCGGCTGGTCGATCCGGCTCTGCGCGGCGTCCGGGATCAGCCAGGGCGCGGTCGCGAACGGGGCCGCGGTCACGAAGTCGTCGACGTGCACGTCGTCGAGGTGCTCGGTCAAAGCGAGCTCGGTCAGCCGCCGGTAGCAGGGATCCTGTTCGTCACGGGGATCGGTGGTGAGCAGATCGCGGTCGCCTTCGCGCGCGTCGCTCGCCCGCAACCGCCCCGTGAGCTGTTCGACCGCCGACGGCAGTCCACCGGTCGCCCGGTGCGCGAGCGTGACCTTCGGCGTCCGCGCGCCGGAATCGAGGATCCGCGCGATCCGCCCGATCGACTGGGGTGAGATCCGGACCGGGTAGTAGGGCGAGTCGAGCGCGCCGTTGGCCGGGTTCGCCCAGTCGTCGTACGAGGCGTCCTCGCAGTCCGCCATCGGCCGGACGGCGGACGGGGCGCCGGACGCGGGTTTCCACGGTGCCAGCCAGGCGGTCCCCCAGTCGTCGTGCCACCGCCCGCTGGTGGCGATGACCAGCAGCGCGTCGTGGGCCTCGCGGTCGTTCGGATGCTGGACAGCATGCCGTTCCCGCGCGGCGATCAGGTCGGCGAGGAATTCGGTCCCGCCGGGGTGGTCGACGTCGTCGAGCACCACCACCCAGTTGTGCCAGTGCCTGCGCTGCTGCGAGATGTCGCAGGTACAGGGGCTCTTCTCCTCCGGCTTGGCCATCCGCGGGTGGTTCTCCCGGACGTCGCCGAGGAACGCCGCCATCAGCCACTCGGTGACCGCCTTGGCGTCACGGGCACTGCCGTGCGCGAGGCGGTTGAGTTCGAGCAACGCGTCGAACGGGGATCTCCCCTCGGCGTGGGGGAAGTCCGCCAGCGACCGCAGCGCCTTCCCGAGCCTTGGCCGGATGTTCCGGACCAGATGCGGGAACGTCCGGCGGAACAGATCGGCGTACGGGGGCTCGACGAGACCGGTCGCCTTCGCCGTTTCGGTCAGCGTGTCGAGCGTGCTGTCCATCGCGGGCGTCCAGATGATTCGGTCGAGACTGCCGAGCAGCGTCTTCAGTTGCGCGAGGTCTTCATCGCGATTTCGACCGGAAAGCTCCGCCTGGACTGCGATCAACGCGATCGTGAAACGAACGAACTGCGGTTTCGGTCGATTTCGCCATTTTCCCGACAACGTATAGGCCAGTTTTGTGAGCACGTCGATCGTGCCCGCCCTGCCGCCTTGCCCGAAATCGAATCCGGCGTGCACGACACCCCAGCCGAGGTCACGGCGGATCGCTTCCAGCGCCGTGGTCTTCCCCGAACCGACCGGCCCGAGCAGCAGCGTCACCGGCTGCGGCCGGGACGGATTCCCCGTCTCGCGGTTGAGCAGCATTCTCCGGGCGAACTGCACCGCGGGAGAATGTCGGTCCACATTCATTTTTCCTGTTCAGCCCCTAGCGTGCCACGGAAGGAATGGAGAGTGCGGACCATCGTAGGTACACGGCCGAGGGCGGGACACCGGAAAAAAGACGCCAGACACGAACGGACGAGATCAGGGATGAATCGTGATTCTTGTTCGACGATGAGCGACGCCGTCGATCACCCGATCGGTGCTATCGGCCCCACTGCGGCCACCGGCCACCACCGGGATATCCGCCGTGGTTCCAGTCGTAGTACCACTCGTGGTGACCGGCGCGCGGATCCGGCCGTTCCTCCGGCGGCGGCATGGGCGGCGTAGGCGTCGGGGACGGCGTCTCCGAACCGTGCATCGCCGCGGTCATCGGCGGCGGAGGGGCGACATTGCCGCCCGAAGGTCCCGACGGGACGGGCGAAGACGCCGCATCGTCCGGGACCTCGACGGCCTGCGGGGCGATGGTCAGCGACGGCGGCGGGAGCGGGATCCCCGGGATCACCTCGGCCTGTTCGCCCGGGGTGAGCAGTACGGCCAGCAGTCCGCCGACGAAGACGCCACCCGCCGAAAGCGCCGAGATCCGCCGGATCCGGTGACCACCGGATGCGTCCGGGGCCCGGTGCTTCGGCCCGCGCGGCCCCCGGCGGCGGGGTGCCGCGCCGGCTTCCCGCATCAGCTCGCTCAGGGCGTCCCCGCCGGAATCGTGGCGAGCCGTGCGTGCCATCGGCACCTCCCTACCCGGTCCGCCGCTCGACGGCGACGGCCTCATCCCGGGGTGGATCCTAGGAACACGGGAGGTGGTTGTAAACGGTCGTCGTCCACTGCGGACGGACGATGCGGTGAAGGGTCAGGCGGCCGCGGTGACCGCGATGGCGGCTTCGCCCGCCTCGGTCAGCTCGGCGGGCACCCGGCCGGTGACCGCGGCGGGACCGGTGGACTCGCCGGGGCGGATGTAACCGCCGCGGGCGAGCGCGTGCGCGGTCATCTGATCGCAACAGGCGAACCCGTCGATGAAGAGATCCGGCTCGCAGCTGCACGACATCTGGGCACGGCGCGCCGCGACCGCTCGCAGCATCGCCATCGCGCGATGGGACAGTTCGACCTCTGAACCGGACACCGGACTGGACCTCTCTCGATCAGCCACCTGAATCAGCAGCACTCACACCGTGTTATCGACTGCTGCTCCATCAGTGTTAACAAGATCTCAGACGTTGCCGGTACCTTCTCGGTTCCGTGAGATCTTCGCCGATGCCAGGGGCGGCTCCAGGACCCGTGCCCAGTGGGCGACGATCTGCTTGCGCCGCTTCGTGTCGTCGGTCAGCAGGTTCGCCAGTCCCAGGCCGCGGGCAAGATCGAGAGTGGCCTGGACCAGCTCGCGAACGCCCTGGTGGGACTCGTCGACACCGAGCAGTTCGACGGTGACCCGGTGCGCTTCCCGCCCGACCCGCGCCTCCAGCGGCACCAGGGTCGCGCGCAGCGACTCGTCGGTCGACGCCGCGACCCAGAGGTGGAGCGCGGCACGGAAAAGAGGCCCGCTGTAGAGGTTGAGCACCATGTCGACGGCCCGCTCGATCCGCGACCGCCCCGACGGCAGGTCCGCCGCGCGGGCGCGCAGTTCCACGATCTGGATTTCGCCGACGTGCTCGACCGCGGCCGCGACCAGGTCCTCCCTGGTCGGGAAGTGGTGCTGGGCGGCACCGCGCGAGACACCGGCGCGCTCGGCGATCAGCGAGACGGTGGTCCCGTTCCAGCCCAGCTCACCGATAGTCTCGACGGCGGCTTCGACCAGCCGCCGCCGGGTCGTGCGGCTGCGCTCCTGCTGCGGTTCGCGGATCATGGCCCTGATTCTGGAGTACGGCCTTCGACCCAGAAATCGAGCTGCAGGTCTTCCTCCCGCCCGCCGATGCGGTACTTCGAGAAGTCCGTGACCCCTTCGCCGGCGAGCACCTCGTCGTCGATGAAGAAGTGCCCGGTCACCTCCCGGCCCGGTTTGGTGAGGATCGCGTGCGCCGCGTCCGCCATGATCTCCGGTGTCCGCGACTTGGCCGCGAGTTCCGCGCCGACGACGTTGCGGATCGCCGCGGTGTCGATCGTCGTCCGCGGCCATAGCGAGTTCGCCGCGATCCCGTATTGCCGCAGCTCCGCGGCGAGCCCGACGGTCACTAGGCTCATCGAGTACTTCGCGATGCTGTATGCGAGGTGCCCGGCCTGGAACCACTTCTCGTCGAGGCTGATCGGCGGCGACAGCGTCAGGATGTGCGCGTTCTCCGCCAGTTTCAGGTACGGGATGGCGAGTTTCGACAGCAGGAACGACCCGCGCGCGTTGACGTCCTGCATCAGGTCGTAACGCTTCATGCTGACCGCTTCGGTCGGGGTCAGGTCGATCGCGCTGGCGTTGTTGAGGACGATGTCGATCCCGCCGAACTGCTCCGCGGTCCGCGCGATCGCGGCCTCGACCGTCGTGTCGTCCCGGACGTCGCCGACGATCGGCAACGCCTGCCCGCCGGCGTCCTCGATCGCCTTGGCGGCGGTGTAGAGCGTGCCCGGCAGCTTCGGATGCGGCTCGGCGGTCTTCGCGAGCAGGGCGATGTTCGCTCCGTCGCGGGCGGCGCGGACCGCGATCGCCTCGCCGATCCCGCGGCTGCCGCCGGAGATGATGATCGTCTTGCCGTGGAGAGTGGGCATGGAGGGTCGCCTTCCGTAGGACGCTCGTGAGTGGCAAGGACGGTTAGAACCGTCCTTGCCACTCACGAGTCAGTAGGACCGGGGCAGGCCGAGGCTGTGCTGGCCGACGAAGTTGAGCACCATCTCGCGGCTCACCGGCGCGATCCGGCCCAGCCGGACGGCCGTGACCAGCGTGCCCAGCCCGTATTCGCTGGCGAGCCCGTTGCCGCCGTGGGTCTGCACGGCCTGGTCGACCGCGCGGATGGCGACCTCGGCGGCGGCGTACTTCGCCATGTTCGCCGACTCGCCCGCGCCGAAGTCGTCGCCGGAGTCGTAAAGCGACGCGGCCTTCTGCGTCATGAGCTTCGCCAGCTCCAGTTCGATCTTGATCTCGGCCAGCGGATGCGCGAGACCCTGGTGGGTGCCGATCGGCGCGCCCCACACCTTGCGCTCGTTGGCGTAGCCGACGGCCTTGCCCAGCGCGTAGCGCGCGATGCCGAGCGAGAACGACGCGCCCATGATGCGTTCGGGGTTGAGCCCGGCGAACAGCTGCGCGATCGCCGCGTCCTCCTCGCCGACCAGCGCGTCGGCGGGCAGGTGGACGTCGTCGAGGAACAGGCCGAACTGCTTCTCGGGCGAGACGATGTCCATGTCGATCTGCTTGTACTCGAAGCCGGGCGTATCGGTCGGGACGGTGAACAGCGCGGGCTTGAGCTTGCCGGTCTTCGCGTCCTCGGTGCGGCCGACGACCAGGACGGCGTCCGCCTCGTCGACACCGGAGATGTAGACCTTCCGTCCACTGAGGACCCAGCCGTCGGCGTCGCGTTTCGCGGTGGTGGTGATCTTGTGCGAGTTCGACCCGGCGTCCGGTTCGGTGATCGCGAAGACCATCCGGCCGCTGCCGTCGGCGATCCCGGGCAGCCAGCGCTTCTTCTGCTCCTCGGTGCCGAACCGCGAGATGACCGTGCCGCAGATCGCCGGCGAGACGACCATGAGCAGCAGCGGACAGCCCGCCGCGGCGAGTTCTTCGAGCACCGCGGCGAGATCCGCGATACCCGCTCCCCCGCCGCCATACTCCTCGGGCAGGTTCACGCCGAGGTAGCCGAGCCGTCCGGCCTCGGCCCACAGCTCGTCGGTCTTGAGCCCGGCACGGGCCTGCTTCGCGTAGTACTCGTGCCCGTACTTCTTGCCGAGTTCGGCGACCGCGGCCCGCAGCGCGACGCGCTCCTCGGGCTCGGTGAAGTTCATCGCGTTCATTCGTTCTCTCCTACCACCGCGAGGATCGTGCCCACTTCGACCTGTTGTCCGACCACCACCGGGAGTTCCGTCACGACGCCGTCGGCGGGCGCCGCGATCCGGTGTTCCATCTTCATCGCTTCGAGCCACAGCAACGGATCGCCGGTCTTGACGGTGTCGCCCGCTTCGACCGCGAGCCGGACCACCGTGCCCGGCATCGGCGCCACGAGCGATCCGGCGGCGAGCGCCGCGTCGGGATCGGTGTACCTCGGCACCACACCCAGTTCGACGGTGCCTTCCGGCGAATCGACGTACACCGTGTCGCCGTACCGCGCGACGGCGAACTTGCGCCGCACACCGGAGACTTCCAGGACCACGGCGCCGCTTTCGGCGGAAACCAGCTCGACGCCCTCGAAACCGTCGGCGCGCAGACCGTCACGACCGAGGCTGTAGCCGACCTCGATCTCGTCGTCGCCATGACGAAAACGTTTGCGCTGCCCCTGGGAGCGGACGTTGCGCCAGCCGCTCGGCAGTCGGCTCTGCACCCGCGCGCCCGAGCGGTTCGCGGCCGCACCGGCCAAAGCGGCGGCCAGCGCGGAAATCCGTACAGTGTCCACAGTGGCCAGTGGACGAGCCAGGGTTTCGAGTCCGTGCCGGTCGAAGAACGCGGTGTCGGTCTCCCCGGCGAGGAAGGCCTCGTGGCGCAGGACGTTCACCAGCAGGTCGCGGTTGGTCACCACGCCGTGGATCTCCGCACCGGCCAAGGCGCCGGCCAGTGCCCGTGCCGCACTCCGGCGATCCGGGGCGTAGGCGATGACCTTGGCGAGCATCGGGTCGTAGTGCACGCCGACGGTCTGGCCACTGACGAAACCGGAGTCCAGCCGGACACCCGGACCGACTTCGAATTCCCGCTGCGCCGCGGGAAGCTCGAACCGGTGCAAGGTGCCGCTCTGCGGCTGCCAGCCCGCGGCCGGATCCTCGGCGTAGAGCCGGACCTCGATCGCGTGGCCGGTCGTCTCCGGCTCGTCGAACGGGAGGTGCTCGCCCTCCGCGATCCGCAGCTGCAACGAGACGAGGTCAAGTCCGGTCGTGGCCTCGGTGACCGGATGTTCCACCTGGAGCCGGGTGTTCATCTCCAGGAAGTAGAACCGCCCGTCCGGTCCGGCGAGGAACTCGACCGTCCCGGCACCGACGTAGTCGATCGCCTGGGCGGCTTTGCGCGCGGCGTCGAACAGCGCCTCGCGCATGGCTTCGTCGACGAACGGCGACGGCGCCTCTTCGACGACCTTCTGGTGGCGGCGCTGGATCGAGCACTCGCGCTCCCCCACCGCCCACACTGTGCCGTGGGTGTCGGCGAGCACCTGGACCTCGATATGGCGGCCGGTCTCCAGGTACCGCTCGCAGAACACGGTCGGGTCGCCGAACGCCGACGCGGCCTCCGCGCTCGCGCCTTCGACGGCCTCGGCGAGTTCGCCGAGGGAGCGCACGACGCGCATCCCGCGTCCGCCACCCCCGGCGGAAGCCTTGACCAGCAAGGGAAGGTCGGCCTCGGTGACCTCGGCCGGGTCCAATTCGGACAGGATCGGGACACCGGCCTCGGCCATCATCCGCTTGGACTCGACCTTGGAGCCCATGCTCTCGATGGCTTCCGGCGGAGGGCCGACCCAGGTCAGCCCGGCGTCGATCACGGCGCGGGCGAATCCGGCGTTCTCGGACAGGAAGCCGTAGCCGGGGTGGATCGCGTCGGCGCCGGTCTCGACGGCCGCCTTGATCAGCAGTTCGGCACGCAGGTACGTGTCGGCGGGCGCGTTGCCCGGCAGGCGGACGGCGACGTCCGCCTCGGCGGTGTGCGGCGCGTCGGCGTCCGCGTCGGAGAACACCGCGACCGTGCCGATCCCGGCGTCGCGGCAGGTGCGGAACACGCGGCGGGCGATCTCACCGCGGTTGGCGACCAGCAATTTCTCGATCATGCCGCTCACATCCTGAAGACGCCGAAGCCTTCGGCGCCCTTCACTGGTCCATTGTGGATCACGGACAGGCTGAGCCCGAGCACCGTGCGGGTGTCGCGGGGATCGATGATCCCGTCGTCGTACAGCATCCCGGAGAGGAACATCGGCATCGACTCGGCTTCGATCTGGCCCTCGACCATGGCCCGCATGGCGGCGTCGTGCTCCTCGTTGTACTCCTGCCCGCGCGACGCGGCGGCGGCACGGGCCACGATGGACAGCACGCCCGCCAGCTGCTGCGGCCCCATGACCGCGGATTTCGCACTGGGCCAGGCGAAGAGGAACCGGGGGTCGTAGGCGCGGCCGCACATGCCGTAGTGGCCGGCGCCGTACGAGGCACCCATGAGCACCGACAGATGCGGCACCTTCGAGTTCGACACGGCGTTGATCATCATCGCGCCGTGTTTGATGATGCCGCTCTGCTCGTATTCCTTGCCGACCATGTAGCCGGTGGTGTTGTGCAGGAAGACCAGTGGCGTGTCGATCTGGTTGGCCAGCTGGATGAACTGCGCGGCCTTCTGCGACTCCTCGCCGAACAGCACACCTTGGGCGTTGGCGAGGATGCCGACCGGGTAACCGTGGATACTCGCCCATCCCGTGGCGAGGCTGCTGCCGTACAAGGGTTTGAACTCGTCGAAGTCCGAACCGTCGGCGACCCTGGCGATCACCTCGCGCGGATCGAACGGCACCTTGAGATCGGTGGGCACGATGCCGAGCAGATCTTCCGCGGAGTACAACGGTTCCGCGTAGTCCGGCTTGGGCGTCGGGCCCTGTTTGGTCCAGTTGAGCCGTTTGACGATGCCGCGCCCGAGCCGGATCGCGTCCTCTTCGTCCGCCGCCAGGTAGTCCGCGAGTCCCGACGTGCGGGCGTGCATCTCGGCGCCGCCGAGCGATTCGTCGTCAGACTCCTCACCGGTGGCCATCTTGACCAGCGGCGGCCCACCGAGGAACACCTTCGCGCGTTCCTTGACCATCACGACGTAGTCCGACATGCCGGGCAGGTACGCGCCGCCCGCGGTCGAGTTGCCGAACACCAGCGCGATAGTGGGTACCTTCGCCGCCGAAGACCGGGTGAGGTCACGGAAGATCCGGCCGCCGGGGATGAAGATCTCCTTCTGCGTCGGCAGGTCCGCGCCGCCGGACTCGACGAGGTTGATCACCGGCAGGCGGTTCTGCGCGGCGATGTCCGCGGCACGGTAGCTCTTCTTGGCCGTCCACGGATTGCTCGCCCCGCCTTTGACCGTGGGGTCGCTCGCCGAGATCATGCATTCGACGCCTTCGACGACGCCGATCCCGGTGATCACGCTGGCGCCGACCTGGTAGTCCGAACCCCAGGCCGCCAGCGGAGACAGCTCCAGGAACGGTGAGTCCTCGTCCAGGAGGAGTTCGATGCGCTCGCGGGCCAGCAGCTTGCCGCGTTTGCGGTGGCGGGTGACGTACTTCTCGCCGCCACCCGCGATCGCCTTGGCGTGCTCGCCGTCGATCTCGGCGAGTTTGCCGAGCATGGACTCGCGGTTGGTGGCGAACTCCTCGCTCCGCGTGTCCACAATAGACCTGATCGTGCTCATGCGGTGTATCCCAATCGCTTCGCGGCCAAGCCGGTGAGGATCTCGTTGGTCCCGCCGCCGATACCGAGGATGCGCACGTCACGGTAGTGACGCTCCACTTCGGACTCCCGCATGTAGCCGAGTCCGCCGTGCAGCTGCACGGCCTCGTTGACCACCCATTCGGCGGTCTCGACGGCGGTGTTCTTCGCGAAACAGGCTTCGGCGATGACCTCTTCGCCCGCGACGTGGCGCTGGGCGACCTGCCGGGTGTAGGCGCGGGCGACGTCGATCTTGCGGGCCATCTCGGTCAGCTTGTGCTGCACCAGCTGACGGGAGATCAGCGGACGGCCGAAGGTCTCGCGGAGGCGGCACCAGTCCAGCGTCAGGTCCAGCGCCCGCTGCGCGTGCGCGTAGCCCTGAACGGCCAGCGAAACCCGCTCGGTGACGAACTGGGTGGCCACCTGCGCGAACCCGCTGTTCTCGGCACCGACAAGATTTTCGGCGGGCACGCGTACGTCCACATAGGACAGCTCAGCGGTGTCCGAGCAGAGCCAGCCCATCTTCTCCAGCTTGCGGGAGACGGTGAAGCCCGGAGTGCCGCGTTCGACCACGATGAGCGAGATGCCGTGGGCGCCCGCCTCGCCGGTGCGGACCACGGTGGTCACGAAGTCGGCGCGGCAACCCGAGGTGATGAAGGTCTTGGCGCCGTTGATGACGTACTCGTCGCCCTCGCGCACCGCGGTGGTGCGGATCCCGGCGACGTCGGAGCCGCCGTCGGGTTCGGTGACCGCGAGCGAGCCGATCTTGTGGCCTTCCAGCGTCGGCCGGACCCAGCGTTCGATCTGCACCGGATCCCCGGCCGCCGCGATATGCGGGACGGCGATGCCGCAGGTGAACAGCGAGGCGAACAGACCGCCCGAACCGCCCGCGTAGTGCAGTTCCTCGGCGATGACGACAGCGTCGAGATAGTCACCGCCGCCACCGCCGACCTCTTCCGGGAAGCCGACGCCGAGCAGTCCGAGGTCCCCGGCCTTGCGGTGCAGATCGCGGGGCAGTTCGCCCTCGCGCTCCCAGTCTTCGAGGTGGGGCAGGATCTCGGTTTCGGCGAACCGCCGCACGGTCTTGCGCAGTTCGGCGCGTTCCGGCGTGGAGAAGGGATCGGTCACAGGAGGGCCTCCGGGATGTCGATCTCGCGGGAGCGCAGCCATTCCCCGAGCGCCTTCGCCTGCGGGTCGAACCGCGCCTGCGACGCGACGCCCTCGCCGAGGATGCCTTCGACGACGAAGTTGAGCGCTCGCAGGTTCGGCAGGAGATGCCGCCGGACTTCGAGGTCCGCGGTCTCCGGGAGCAGCAGTTTGAATTCGGTGACGGTGAGCCGGTGCGCGAGCCAGCGCCACGCCTCGTCGGAGCGTGCCCAGACACCGACGTTCGCGTTGCCGCCCTTGTCGCCGCTGCGCGCGCCGACCACCTTGCCGAGTGGTGCGCGACGGACCTGCGCCTGAGTGAACGGCGCCGGCAGCCGGTCTTCGTCCACATCGGACAGAGGCAGGGTTTCGGCGGCGGGCGCGATGTCGCGGCGCGTTCCGTCCGGCAGGACGGCGACGTGCGGGACCTCGTGCGCGTCGACGAACGCGGGCCGGTACACGCCATAGGGTGAGGCCGCCGCGGGCGGCGCGGTGACGTGGAAGCCCGGGTAGCTCGCCAGCGCGAGTTCGATCGCCGCGCCACTGAACGCGCGCCCCGCGACCTCCGGATCGGAGTCCTTCACCGCGACGTGCAGCAGCGCGCTCGCCTGCTGCTCGGTTTCGGCGTCGGGGTGATCGGTGCGGGCCAAGGTCCATTGGACGTCCGCCGGAGGCTTGGCCTTGAGTGCGCCTTCGAGTTGTTCCCTGACCAGCGCGGCTTTCGCCTCGATGTCCAGTCCGGTGAGGACGAACGTCGTCTCGTTGCGGAAACCGCCGAGCCCGTTCAGGCAGACCTTCAGGGTCGGAGGCGGGGGTTCTCCGGTGACGCCGCTGATCCGGACGCGGTCCGGGCCGTCCTCGGCGAGCGTCAGCGTGTCGAACCGCGCGGTGACGTCCGGTCCGGCATAACGGGCGCCGGTGATTTCGTAGAGCAGTTGCGCTGTAACGGTTCCGGCGTTCACCACGCCGCCGGTGCCGGGGTGTTTGGTGATCACGCTGGAGCCGTCGGCGGAGATCTCGGCGATCGGGAACCCCGGGACGCCGATCTCGTGCTCGGTGAAGAAGGCGTAGTTGCCGCCGGTGGCCTGCGTGCCGCATTCGATCACGTGCCCGGCCGCGACCGCGCCCGCCAGCGCGTCGTAGTCGTCGCGCGCCCAGCCGAAGTGCGCGGCGGCCGGGCCGACGATCACCGACGCGTCGGTGACGCGCCCGGTCACCACGATGTCGGCGCCCGCGTCCAGGCATTCCGCGATCCCCCACGCGCCGAGGTAGGCGTTGGCGGTCAAGGTCTTGCCGAAACCGAGCTCTTCCGCGCGCTGGACGAGGTCGTCGCCCTCGACGTGCGCGATCGCGACGTCGACGCCGAGTTTCGCGGCCAGCTCACGAAGGGCGTCGGCGAGTCCGGCGGGGTTGAGGCCACCGGCGTTGGCGACGATCTTGACGCCCTTTTCCTTCGCCAGCGCGAGATTCTGTTCCATCTGGCGCAGGAAGGTCTTGGCGTAGCCGCGGTTCGGGTCCTTCATCCGGTCGCGGCCGAGGATGAGCATGGTCAGCTCGGCGAGGTAGTCGCCGGTCAGCACGTCGAGCGGGCCGCCGGTGAGCATCTCCTGGACGGCGGAGAAGCGGTCGCCGTAGAACCCGGACGCGTTGCCGATCCTGATCGGGGTCATGCGAACTGTCCCGGTTTCCGCCCGGCACCGGGCGGCCCGGCGAAGGCCTGCGCGATCCCGAGCCATTCCTCGACGTCCTTGCCCGTGGCGACCAGGTCGGTGTCGGCGGGGTGACGGCGCTGGGTGATGACGAGGCAGAAGTCGGCCGCGCTCCCGGTGAGCCGCTGTCCCGCGTCCTCGGGCCCGAACGCCCAGGTGGTGCCGTCGGGTGCGGTCAGTTCGACCCGGAATTCCTCGGCGGGCGGGGAAAGCGAGTTGAGTTTGTAGGCGAAGTCGCGTGTGCGGGTCCCGAAGCGGGCGATGTGCCAGATCCGCGCGGTGTTCTCCCGTGCGATGCCGAGCGCGTCGTAGATGTCCTGACCGTGTGCCCAGGTCTCCATGAGGCGCGCCGTCACCATGGACGCGGCGCTCATCGGCGGGCCGTACCAGGGGATCTTCTGACCGTCGGGCACCGCGGCGAGCGCGTCGGCGAGTTTCGCGCGGCCGGCGCGCCACTCCGCCAGCAGCTCACGCGGCGGCGTCTTCGCGCCCTCTTCCGCGCCGTCGTCGACGTAGGACTCACCCGTCGCGAGGAGCCCTTCGATCTCGGCTTGCCACTCGGCCTCGGATCCGCGCGCCGCGATCAGCGCCTTCTTGTCCGTCCAGGCCAGATGAGCGATCTGATGGGCGATCGTCCAGCCTTCGGCCGGCGTCTTCCTCGCCCAGTCCGACGCGGGCAGCTCCGCCACCACGTCGTCGATGGCCTGCGATTCCGCCGCGAGATCCCCAAGGATCACGCCCAGGTCAGCCATGCCCGCCTCCTCGCGTCCTCCTCAGGCTGGCACCCCGCGCCGGAAAAATCAAGCACGCCTGATTGTTTTGCGGAGACGAGCTCAGCCGGAGATGATGTCCAGCGCGACGGACCGGCCACCCTCCAGCGAGCGGATGCCTTCTTCCGCCGCCAGCTTCACTTGCTCCGGCGTGGCCCGCTCGGGGCCGAGAAGCGCGGTGATGGACGCGGCGAACACCCGGGCGGGGTCGTCGACCGGCAGCCTGCCCTTGAGCGAAGGGGCCGCCGTTAGGAAACCGGCGAGGAGGGCCTGCAACGCGAAGGCCTGATCGGCCACGTCCCAGTCGTCCCTGGCGAGGTCGTGCCGCCGCCAGATGGGCAGGATGTGATGCAGGAACGCGCCCGCCCCCAGCGTTTCGAGCAGGGTCGCCGATCGAGGGTCGTCGGCGAGGACGCCGAGCAGGACGTCGTCGCCGGTCTGCAGCGCGTTGACGTACGGATGCCGGGCCGCGACCTCCAGCATGTTCGGGCCGAGCCGCGACGGCCGGGCCAGCTCGGGGTCCGCGGTGACCGCCGCGACGACCTCGTCGGCGAGCGCGATGAAATCGCGGCTGATCAGGCCGAGCAGCAGGTCTTCCTTGGTCTTCCAGTAAAGGTAGACGGTGCCCTTGCCGACATGGGCCTTGGTGGCGACCTCCGCGATGGTGACGCCCTTGCTGCCCCGGCCCAGGAGCAGTTCGCCCGCCGCCGCCAGGATGCGTGCCGCCTTGGGCGAGCCGTGTTCAGGCAATTCCGCCAACTGAGGTCCTTTCCGGTATCGCGCCGACGATATCCGCATTCTTGTACAGCGCGATCTCGTCGAGCCGCATGATCCGGTCGGTCAGCCGTTTGCCGAGCTTGAAGCGGCTCAGCACCGGCACCGCGCGCCGGAGCAGAAGCTGCGCCCGGTTGTCCACGACGAAGATCTTGCGGTCGGCGAACGCGCCGTCCTGGTAGTGATCGACGTAGGGCCGCAGTGCTCGTTCCCATTCGGAGAGGGCGGTGCCGAGGTCACCGGGGTACCGCTCCAGCATGCCGCCGAGCAGATCGGCTCCGGTGAGCCCGGACGAGACACCCATTCCGGCGTAGAGCGTGACGCACCAGGCGGCGTCACCCATCAGGACGACGCGTCCCTGGTGCCACCGGCCCAGGCGCACCTGCTCGACCGAGTCGAACAGGACGTCGTCGGCGGACTCGAGCGCGCCGACGACGTCGCCGAGCACCTTTCCCAGCGGTCGCGGGCCGAACGCCGCCCGCACACGTTCCGCGGGTGGCCGGGTGAACTCGGCGTCGACGTCGTCGGTGCGGTAGGTCAGCATGATCGTCGGGTCGTGGTCGGAAAACGCGAAGACCCACATCGAGCGGTCCGGTTCGAGCAGCGTGGCACCCTGGCCGGGGGCGAGACCGGCGGGCGTGCCGGTGTACTGGAAGGCCGCGACCATGTAGCCCATCCGCCGCAAATACCTCTCGTGCGGGCCGAACACCAGTGACCGCACCGTGGACCGCAGCCCGTCCGCGCCGACGACGAGGTCGAAGCGTTCCGTCGTCGCGGTGTTCGAAGCGGTGTCGAGCAAGGTGACGTCGACACCGTCGGCGTCCTGCTCGATGGCGGCGGGGACGGTCGAGTACCGGATCTCCACGTCGTCGGGGAGAACGGCGAAGGCGGCCTTCTCGACGTCACTCCGCAGCATCATCCAGGGCTTGCCGGGCAGGTCGGCGTACGACATACCCGGGCGGCTCGAGCCGTCACGGGCGAGGTCGAGACCCTGCGCCAGCGAGGCACGGTCGTGGATGGCGCCGGCCATGCCCAGCCTGGTCGCGGCGGCCTGGCCGGCTCCGAACAGGGCGACGAAGTACCCGCCGGAACGCCTTTCCGGCGCTTTTTCGATCAGCACGGTCCGCCATCCGGCCTTGCGCAGTCGCGCCGCCGTGGCGATCCCGCTGACACCCATTCCGACGACGAGTACCCGTCCCGCTTCGCTCTCGGTCATACGTCCGAACATACTGACCAAAACGTTCAGTTGGTCAGTATGTTGTCCGGGTCACAGCCGTGTCGTCCGCCCAGTCACGCGTGTCGTCCGCCTGATCACACGTGTCGTCCGCCCAGTCACGTGAAGCTCCCGATTCGGCCCACGAGGGATAGGCGAACGTGCCCTGGCGGGTGGGCGGTCCGGTCGCGGGTCTCGTCGGCGCTCGTGTCGCGAAACCACCTCGGCAGGCCGCAGGCGTTGCGAAAGCCACTTTCGCAACGTTGAAGGTTGCGAAAGTGGCTTTCGCAACACGCCACTTTCACCGCTCCCGCCCCACAGGCCCGGACGGACGGCTCGCGTGATCAGACGGCAGACACGGTCGCCCCGCCCCTCTTCACTCCCCCGCTCGCTCGAATTCCCGGATCAGCACCGGGTACTGCTCCCCGCCGTGCCCGGCGGCGATCGCGCGGTCGGCCATCGCCTTGATCAGCTTCGGCAGTTCGGCGTTCACGCCCAGCGCCTCGCTCTCCTCGACCATGTGCGCCATCGCCCGCGCGTCGGTCTCCAGCGCCGACACCTCGGCCGGGAAGGAACCCTTGTCGATCTGTTCCGCGTAACCGGGCAGCCAGTCCGCCACCCCGGCGGCGATCTGCCGGGCGAAGGGCGCGTACGTCGCGGCGTCGACGCCGGCCGTCTTGAGCATCGCGGTACCGTGGAGCCACGCGTTCAGGACGCTCCACATCATCGTCAGACCGGCGACGTCGTACAGGGAAGCCAGCCCCGGGTCCTCGCCGAGGTGGCTGATCGTGCCGAGCGCGCCGATCTCGAAGTCCGGCCGCGGCCCGCTCAGCAGGATCACCGCGTCCGCGGTCCCGATCGCCGGCGGGACGGCCATGATCGCGCCGTCCACGTACCGGGCGCCCCGTTTTTCGGCCCAGGCGGCGGTTTCCCGTGCCTGGGCGGAGTCGCCGGAGGTCAGGTTGACCAGTGTCGTGCCCTCCAGCGCGGCGTCGCCGAGCAGTTCGCGCACGGCGGAATAGTCGGTGAGGCACACGACCGTCACGCCGCCCGCGCCGAGCGCGTCGCCGATCGTGGGCGCGAGTCGCGCGCCTTCGGCCACCAGGGAGTCCGCCTTGGCGGCGGTCCGGTTCCACACGGTGGTGGGATGCCCGGCCTTCAGGAACGCGCGGGCGAGCGCGGTGCCCATGAGACCGAGACCGACGACCGAAATCGGGGTGTTCGTGTTGTCTGTCATGGCACGATCGTCAACGTTGATACCGGTATGAAGGTCAAGTGGGGAAAGCGATGAAGATCGGTGAACTGAGTCACCGGACGGGCGTCAACGCCCACCAGTTGCGCTACTACGAGGCCCAAGGCCTCCTGGAAGCGAGCCGCGGCGCGAACGGTTACCGCGAATACGACGAGACGGCTTTGCTCCGGGTGAAGCAGATCCGCCATCTGCTCGCCGCCGGCCTGTCGTCCGAAGACATCGCGTACCTGCTCCCCTGCGCGATCGGCGAGCAACCCGAGCTGATCGGCTGTCCCGAACTGCTGGCCGCGATGCGCGAGCGGCTCGGACGCGTGGACGAGCAGCTGGCCAAGCTGACCCGGTCGCGTGACGCGCTGGCCGAGTACATCGTCGTGGCCGAGCGTGTCGGCGGCGAGGCATACCCGCCCTTCGACGGCGCCGTCGCGTGAACGAGGCGATCCGGCTACGGGAGCAGGGCACCGACGAGGCACGCCTGCGGTTGATCGAATTGGCCGAGGGGAATCCACGGGACGCCGTGATCGCCTACCAGACCGCGTGGGCGCACGACTCAGCCGGGCTGGAAGCCGAAGCGGCCCCGTTCTACGAACAGGCGCTCGCCGGCGAGGGTCTGTCCACAGAGGACAGGCACGGGGTGTTCGTCGGGCTCGGCAGCACGTATCGCGTCCTCGGCCGGTACGACGAGTCACTCGCGACCCTTCGGCGCGGCCTCGCCGAGTTCCCGGACGACGCGGCACTCAGGACGTTCCTCGCGATGGCGCTCTACAACGTCGGCGAGGCGCGCGAGGCGGCGGGAACCCTGCTGAAGGTGCTCGCGGCGACCAGCGCGGATGACGGAGTCAGGCGATACCGGCGAGCGGTCGAGTACTACGCGGACCATCTGGACGACGTCGAATGAGCCGGTATCGGATCGTCCGTGAAGGAATGTGGACACTCAACGCCCCGATTCCTTCACGGACCCGGATCAGCAGCATCCTTATTGACACCTTGTCAACATAGCCTTACTTTCACGTCATGAGCGCGTACGCCGAAATCACCTACGAGGTCGCCGACCGCATCGCGACGGTCACGCTCAACCGGCCCGAGGCCCGCAACGGCTACACCATCCGCATGGCCGACGAACTCGGCGACGCGATGGACCGGGCCGACCGCGACGAGGACGTCCGCGTGGTGATCCTGACCGGCAACGGCAAGGATTTCTCGGTGGGCGCCGACCTTTCGCAGGGCGGTTTCGACTTCGACCCCGAATCCGGGCCGGACGCGGCGTGGCAGGAGCCGGCGGGACGCTGCTCGAAACGGATCTTCACGATGAACAAGCCGGTGATCGCGGCCCTGCGGGGCGCGGCCGTCGGCGGCGGCATCACGATCACGCTGTCCTGCGACTACCGGCTCGCGTCCACGGACTCCCGGTTCGGCTTCGTGTTCGTCCGCCGCGGGATCTACCCCGAAGGCGCCTCCGCGTGGTTCCTTCCCCGGCTCGTCGGGATGGGCACGGCACTCGACTGGATGATCAGCGGACGCGTCTTCGACGCCGAGGAAGCGAAAACCGCCGGACTGGTCCACAGTGTCCACGAGCCCGAGGAAGTGCTCGCCAAGGCTCGCGAACTGGCGACCGAGATCGCCGCGACCACGTCGCCGGTCTCGGTCGCGGTGACCCGGCAGCTGCTGTACCGGATGGCCAGCGCGGAGTCGCCGTTCCCCGTGCACGAACTGGACTCCCGGCTGATCGGCGGTCTGGGTTCCAGCCCGGACGCGGTCGAAGGGGTCATGTCCTTCCTGCAGAAACGACCACCGGAGTTCTCCATGCGCGTCGACACCGACCAGCCCGCCTACCTGCCGTGGCGGAACTCGTGACCGCCTATCCCCCGGAGCCCTGGAACCTGGCGGGTCAGGCGTACTTGTCGGTCTGGCGTGTCCCGGTGAGCGACCTGCCGGAACTGCCCGGCGGCGTCGAGCCGATCACGCTGGGCGGCCGCGCCCAGGTGTTCACCGCGTGGATCGACTACCAGGAACCCGGACAGCTCCAGTATCACGAACTGCTGGCGACCGTCGCGGTCCGCGGCGAACGCCTCTCCAGCTCCATCACCGACATCTGGGTCGACAGCGAGGTCTCGCTCGCCGGCGGGCGGGCGCTGTGGGGTATCCCCAAGGATCTCGCCGCGCTCGACTTCACCCACGGGCGGACCTTCGCCGCCTCGGCGGCCACCCACGAAGACTGGATCGCCACGGCGGCCTTCACGCCCCGCCCGAGTCTCCCGGTGCGGATGCCCGCGGCCTTCGACGTCGTCCAAATGCTGGACGGCCGTCTCAAAAGGAGCCCCGTCCGGGCGACGGCGCGTCCACGCCCGGCGGCCGCGGACTGGCGGATCAACGAGTCCGGCCCGTTCGCCTTCCTCGCCGGTCAGCGGCCCGCACTGAGCGCCTGCCTGCACGATTTCAAGATCGTCTTCGGCGGTTGACCAGCCGCTCAGCGTGATCGTCTAACCCGCCAGGGTGAGCCGACGACACGCCACCCATTGGGGCACGTGCAGCCTCCGACCCCTACATGTAGTCTCTGGGAACCGGCACCGCCCAGCGACGGGGAGACCGCTCGGGAGCGGTGGTCGGACAGCTTTGTGAACGTGCAGCGCACGGCCTTGCGAGGCCTTGTGGTGCTTCAACGCGCCCTTTTTTGGAGACACGCATGTCAGTGGAAACCGGTCAGCGGCCACCTTCGTCCTCGGACACCACGCCCGCGACCGTGCGGGTCATCCGGCGGGACGGCAGCGTGTCCCCCTTCGACGCGAACAAGATCTCGGTCGCCGTGACCAAGGCCTTCCTCGCCGTCGAGGGCGGTGACGCGGCCGCCTCGTCGCGGATCCACCACCTGGTCAAGGACTTGACCGAGCAGATCGAGACCACCCTGCTCCGCCACGCCGGTCCCGAGACCGCGCTGCACATCGAGCAGATCCAGGACATCGTCGAGCTCGCGCTGATGCGCGGCGAGCACCACAAGGTCGCCCGCGCGTACGTGCTGTACCGCGACGAGCGCGCGAAGGCCCGCGAGGCCGAGAAGCCTGCCTCGTCCGACGTCGCCATCAGCGTCAAGGCCGCCGACGGCTCGCTCCGCCCGCTCGACTGGGCCCGCGTCTCGCACGTCGTCGGCGAGGCCGTCGCCGGTCTCGAAGACGTTTCGGCCGAGCCGGTGCTGGCCGAGACCAAGCGCAACGTCTACGACGGCATCAGCGCCGACGAACTCGCCCTCGCCCAGATCATGGCCGCGCGCGTGCTCGTCGAGCAGGAGCCGAACTACTCCTACGTCAGTGCCCGGCTGCTCGCGGACAAGCTCCGCGGCGAGGCGCTCAGCTACCTCGCGGGCGTGCCGCAGCAGGCCAGCCAGGACGAGATGACCGCGCGGTACCCGCAGTACTTCCGGGATTACCTCAAGCGCGCCATCGAGCTGGAGCTGATCAACCCCGAGCTGCAGACCTTCGACCTGGACAAGATCACCGCGGCCATCCGCGCCGAGCGTGACCTCGACTTCGGCTTCCTCGGCCTGCAGACCCTGTACGACCGGTACTTCCAGCACCACGACGGTGTCCGCTTCGAGCTGCCGCAGGCGTTCTTCATGCGCGTCGCGATGGGCCTGGCGATCCGCGAGGACGACCGGGAAGCCCGCGCGATCGAGTTCTACGAGCTGCTTTCGACGTTCCACTTCATGGCGTCCACCCCGACGCTGTTCAACTCGGGCACCACGCGCCCGCAGCTGTCGTCCTGCTTCCTGACCACCGTCGACGACGACCTGGACTCGATCTTCCAGGCGTACAAGAACAACGCGCTGCTGGCGAAGTACTCGGGCGGCCTCGGCAACGACTGGACCCCGGTCCGCGGCCTCGGCGCGCACATCAAGGGCACCAACGGCCAGTCGCAGGGTGTCGTGCCGTTCCTCAAGATCGCCAACGACACCGCGGTCGCGGTGAACCAGGGCGGCAAGCGCAAGGGCGCGGCCTGCGCGTACCTCGAGACCTGGCACGTGGACATCGAGGAATTCCTCGACCTGCGCAAGAACACCGGTGACGACCGCCGTCGCACGCACGACATGAACACCGCGAACTGGGTGCCGGACGAGTTCCTGCGCCGCGTCGAGGCCGACGCGCAGTGGACGCTGTTCTCGCCGAACGAGACCCCGGACCTGCACGACCTCTACGGCAACGCGTTCGCCGAGCGCTACCGCGAGTACGAGGCCGCCGCCGAGCGTGGCGAGCTGAAGGTGTTCCGCAAGGTCCGCGCGGTCGACCTGTGGCGCCGCATGCTGACGATGCTGTTCGAGACCGGCCACCCGTGGATCACCTTCAAGGACCCGTGCAACCTGCGTTCGCCGCAGCAGCACGTGGGTGTCGTGCACTCGTCCAACCTGTGCACCGAGATCACGCTGAACACCACCACCGACGAGGTCGCGGTCTGCAACCTCGGCTCGGTGAACCTGCTCAAGCACGTCACCCCCGAGGGCCTCGACACCAAGCGCCTCGAGAAGACCGTGCGCACGGCCGTCCGCATGCTCGACAACGTGATCGACATCAACTTCTACACGATCCCGGAGGCGCGCCGCTCCAACCTGCGTCACCGCCCGATCGGGCTGGGCCTGATGGGCTTCCAGGACGCGCTGTTCGAGATCGGTGTCCCGCTGTCCTCGGACGAGGCGGTCCAGTTCGCGGACACGAGCATGGAGCACATCAGCTACTACGCGATCTCGGCCTCGACCGACCTCGCGGAGGAACGCGGCCAGTACCAGACGTTCGAGGGTTCCTTGTGGAGCAAGGGAATCCTGCCGATCGACTCCATGCAGCTGCTGATCGACGCCCGCCAGGGCGACGCGCTCGACGTCGACACCTCGTCCACTTTGGACTGGGCGCCGCTGCGCGAGCGGGTCAAGACCGTCGGTATGCGCAACTCCAACGTGATGGCGATCGCGCCGACCGCGACGATCTCCAACATCTGCGGGGTCGGGCAGTCGATCGAGCCGCTGTTCCAGAACCTGTTCGTCAAGTCGAACATGTCCGGCGACTTCACCGTGGTGAACCCGCACCTGGTCCGCTCGCTCAAGGAGCGCGGGCTGTGGGACGAGGTCATGGTGTCGGACCTGAAGTACTTCGACGGCAGCCTCGGCCAGATCGACCGCGTGCCGGACGACCTGAAGGCGCTGTACGCGACCGCGTTCGAGATCGAGTCCAAGTGGCTGGTGGACGCCGGCTCGCGTCGGCAGAAGTGGATCGACCAGGCGCAGTCGCTGAACCTGTACATCGCGGCGCCCAGCGGCCGCAAGCTCGACGAGCTGTACCGCTACGCCTGGCACAAGGGCCTCAAGACCACGTACTACCTGCGGGCGCGGTCCGCGACGCACGTGGAGAAGAGCACCCTGCGCGGCACTGACGGCAAGCTGAACGCCGTCTCGGCCACCCCGGCTCCGGCCACACCCAAGCCCGCCGCCGCTCCGGCCCCGGCTCCCGCCGCTTCGCCCGCCCCGTCGGCTTCCGCCGCGGTCCCGGCCGTCCCGGTGACCGCCCCGGCCGCCAAGCCGGAGCCGAAGGAGATGCCGAAGGTCTCGGACGTCGACTTCGTCGCCACCGACGGCGCGGCCTGCCGGATCGACGACCCCGACTGCGAAGCCTGCCAGTAAACATCCTCGTGAGTGGTAAGGGCGGTTCTAACCGTCCTTACCACTCACGACGCCTCTTGGAGCCTCTATGACCACCTTTGACCCCGCCACCGACGCCACCGGCCTCGGTGAGATCGAAGTCGGCGCCGCCCGGATCAACGTCGACGACAAGCGGATGATCAACGCCCGCGCCGACGTCAACCAGCTGCTGCCGATGAAGTACACCTGGGCGTGGGAGAAGTACCTCGCCGGCTGCAACAACCACTGGATGCCGACCGAGGTCGCCATGCAGGCCGACATCGCGCTGTGGAAGTCGCCCGACGGCCTCACCGAGGACGAGCGCACCATGCTCAAGCGCAACCTCGGCTTCTTCGCCACCGCGGAATCGCTGGTGGCCAACAACATCGTGCTCGCGGTGTACCGGCAGATCACCAACCCCGAATGCCGCCAGTACCTGCTGCGCCAGGCGTTCGAGGAAGCCGTGCACACGCACACCTTCCAGTACATCTGCGAGAGCCTCGGCCTGGTCGAGGGCGAGCTGTTCAACATGTACCGCGAGGTCCCGTCCATTTCGGACAAGGACGCGTGGGCACTGAAGTACACGCAGAACCTGGAGAACCCGGACTTCGAGACCGGCACCCCGGAAGCCGACCAGAACTTCCTGCGTGACCTCGTCGCGTTCTACGTGATCTTCGAGGGCATGTGGTTCTACACCGGCTTCGCGCAGATCCTCTCGCTCGGCCGCCGGAACAAGATGGTCGGCATCGCCGAGCAGTACCAGTACATCCTGCGCGACGAGTCGATCCACCTGAACTTCGGCATCGACTGCATCAACCAGATCAAGATCGAGAACCCGCACCTGTGGACCGAGGAGTTCCAGGCCGAGGTCCGCACCATGCTCACCGAGGCGTGCGAGCTCGAGGTCGCCTACGCCCGTGACACCATGCCGCGCGGCATGCTCGGGCTCTCGGCCGAGCTGATCGAGCAGTACATGCACTTCATCACCGACCGGCGGGCGCAGCAGATCGGTCTCGCGCCGATCTTCGGCGAGACGGAGAACCCGTTCCCGTGGATGTCGGAGGCGATGGACCTCAAGAAGGAGAAGAACTTCTTCGAGACCCGCGTCATCGAGTACCAGTCGGGCGGCGCCCTCGACTGGGACTGACCCCGCACACGCGACTCGCGTGCTCGAATCGCGAACTCGCGTGATCAGACGCGTAACTCGCGTGATTGAGCGGCGAACTCGCGTGATCAGACGGACGACACGCCGGGCGGCCTCCGCCCGGCGTGTTCCGTCTCCGAACACGCGAGTTACGCCCCCGATCACGAGAGTTCGCCGTTCGATCACGCGAGTCGTCCGTTCAATCACGCGTGTCGTCCGTCTGATCACGCGTGGCGTCCGGTTCGTCACATGTCCAGCGGGCCACTAGCGCGTCTCGGTACGCTCCGGGGTGCTACTGGTTCGCCCGGCCTCCCCGGCCGGTCGAGGTAACAGGGAACCCGGTGCGAATCCGGGACTGCCCCGCAGCGGTATGTGGGAACGAAAGCCGTCACCGTGTGAGACACGGTAAAGCACTGGGACATGGCGCCCCGGGAAGCGACGGCCGGTAGGAACGAGCGAGTCGCCCACGAGTCCGAAGACCTGCCCGTGGTACGCGCGCCGACGGCGTGCGTGAGTCCGGGCCTCGTGGGATGGGCACGACCGAACGGCGGTCACTCCTGCGCGCGCTCCGGGCTCTCACGACAAGCTCGCGAGGAGAGAGCTGTGACCGAAATCGGCACGACAGTGCTGGGCTACCCCCGCATCGGACCGGACCGGGAACTCAAGCGTTCGCTCGAACGCTACTGGGCGGGCAAGATCGACGAGGCCGAGCTGCTGGCCACCGGCCGCGCGCTGCGCACGCGGGCCTGGCGCGAACTCAAGGACGCGGGGCTGGATTCCGTCCCCTCCAACACCTTCTCCCACTACGACCAGGTGCTCGACACCGCCGAGCTGTTCGGAGCGCTGCCGGAGCGCTTCACGGCACTCGGTCTCTCGCCGCTCGATACCTACTTCGCCGCCGCGCGCGGGGTGCAGGACGCGCCGGCGATGGAGATGACGAAGTGGTTCGACACGAACTACCACTACATCGTCCCCGAACTCGGCCCGGACACGACGTTCTCGCTCACCGGCACCAAACCGCTCGACGAGTACCGCGAGGCTCGCGCGATCGGCGTCGAGACCCGGCCGGTGCTGGTCGGACCGGTGACGTTCCTGCTGCTCGCGAAGCCGTCGGAGACCGCCCCGGAAGGCTTCCGCCCGCTGGACCTGCTCGACAACCTCCTCGACGGCTACGTCGAGCTGCTGCGCCGTCTGCACGACGAAGGCGTCGAATGGGTCCAGTTCGACGAGCCCGCCTTCGCCGCCGACCGCACCGAGCGCGAGCTCAACGCGCTCATCCGCGCCTACCACCGGCTCGCGAAGGAGACCGCGCGACCCAAGATCCTGGTCGCCGGGTACTTCGGTGGCCTCGGTCGCGGCTTGGGCGTGCTCGCCCGCTCCCCGATCGACGCGATCGCCGTCGACCTGGTCACCGATGAGTCCTTTGTGGACGCCGTCGCCGCCGAGCCCGCCCTGCGGGACAAGGAGGTTCTCGCCGGTGTCGTGGACGGGCGCAACGTCTGGCGCACGGATCCGGCTCGCGCGCTCAGCCGGGCGGCGACTCTGCTGGGCACCGCGCGGTCGGTCAGCGTGTCGACGTCCTGCTCGCTGCTGCACGTGCCCTACGACGTCGAGCGGGAGGACGGACTTCACCCGCGTCTGAAGGGCTGGCTCGCCTTCGCCAAGCAGAAGGTCGACGAGGTCGTGCTGCTCGGACGAGCGCTGAAAGAAGAGGGAGTCGACCTCTCCGCCGCCCGTGCCGCGGCCGCGGATCGCGCGGCGGCGGCCGATCTCGCCGACTCCGGAGTGCGCGCCCGGCTGGAGGCACTGCGGCCGGAGGACACCGTCCGCTCCCCCTACGCCCGGCGCGCGGAGGCACAGCAGGCGGCGCTGGGGCTGCCGCCGTTGCCGAGCACGACGATCGGCTCGTTCCCGCAGACCACCGAAGTCCGCAAGGCGCGCGCAGCGCACAAGGCGGGTTCGCTGGACGACACGGGCTACGAGGCCGCGATGAAGGCGGAGATCGAGCGCGTCATCCGGCTGCAGGAGGACCTCGGCCTGGACGTGCTGGTGCACGGCGAGCCCGAGCGCAACGACATGGTGCAGTACTTCGCCGAACGGCTGGCCGGGTTCGCGGCCACCGACTTCGGCTGGGTGCAGTCCTACGGTTCGCGCTGCGTCCGGCCGCCGATCCTGTACGGCGACGTCTCTCGCCCGGAGCCGATGACCGTCGCGTGGGCGCGCTACGCGCAGAGTCTGACCGGCAAACCCGTCAAGGGCATGCTGACCGGTCCGGTGACGATCCTCGCGTGGTCCTTCGTGCGCGACGACCAGCCACTGGGCGAGACCGCCCGGCAGGTGGCGCTGGCCATCCGCGACGAGGTGCACGACCTTCAGGAGGCGGGCATCCGCGTCATCCAGGTGGATGAGCCGGCCCTGCGGGAACTGCTCCCCCTGCGCGCGGCGGCGCATGAGGCGTACTTCGCGTGGGCCGTTTCGTCGTTCCGCCTCGCGACGTCCGGGATCGACGACGCGACGCAGATCCACACGCATATGTGCTACTCGGAATTCGGCGACGTGGTCAAGGCGATCGACGCGCTCGACGCCGACGTCACCAGCATCGAAGCCGCGCGATCGAAGATGGAGGTCGTCACCGACCTCGGCGCGGCGGGCTTCGGCCGCGGCGTCGGGCCGGGCGTCTACGACATCCACTCGCCGCGCGTCCCCGGCGTCGGCGAGGTCGGCGGCCTGCTGCGGACCGCCGTCGGTGCCGTGCCCGCCGAGCGGATCTGGGTCAACCCGGACTGCGGCTTGAAGACCCGCGGCTACGCGGAGGTCGAGCCGGCCCTGCGGAACCTGGTCGAGGCCGCCCGCGTGGTCCGCGCCGAACTGGCCTGAGCCCGGTCCGTGAAGGCCTCCTTCCCTACCCTCAAGGTAGTGAAGGAGGCCTTCACGGAACTTCCATCGAGGTATTGTCAACGCGTCAACAAGGGTGCGATGGTGGAGCGGTAACCGATCTCAGCGGGGAGATGGTCACCCATGGCGAACGCCGTCGAAAAGGTCACCGGGGCGCTGCGCGAGCGGGTCCCGCCGCTCACCTCGATCCCCCTGCCGCGGTCGGTCGACCAGCGCTGGCTCGGCGCGACCTGGCCGGTCCGCGAACTCGCACCCGCCCCGCCGGGTCTCAAACCCGTCCTCGGCGACGAAGGCCCGCCGGTCATCGGGCACGCCCTGGACTTCATGCGCTTCGGCATCGAGTTCGGCCTCAAACGCTACGAGACCTACGGACCGGTGTCGTGGATGGGCGCGTTCGGCCGCCGCATCGTCGCGCTGACGGGCCCGGAGGCCACGCAGATCGCGTTGGTGAACAAGGACAAGGCCTTCTCCCAGGAGGGCTGGAAGTTCTTCATCGAGCAGTTCTTCGACCGCGGCCTGATGCTGCTCGACTTCGGCGAGCACCACCTGCACCGCCGGATCATGCAGGCGGCGTTCACCCGCCAGCGGCTCACCGGCTACGTCGACCAGATGGGACCGGCACTGCGCGAGGGCGTCGCCGCGTGGGCGGACCGGCCGAACCCGCGGATTTACTGGTCCCTCAAGCAACTCACACTCGACGTCGCGACACGTGTCTTCATGGGCATGCGGTCCGGCGAAGACGCGGCTTCGATCAACCGCGCGTTCGTGAACTCCGTGCGCGCCGGCACGGCCATCGTGCGCTTTCCCGTTCCCGGCGGCCGCTGGGCGGCGGGTCTGCACGGCCGCAAGGTCCTCGAACGCTACTTTTCGGCGAACCTGCCCGCGAAACGGGCGAGCGACGGCGACGACCTCTTCACCGCGTTGTGCCACGCCACCACCGAAGACGGTGACCGCTTCACCGACTCCGACGTCGTCAACCACATGATCTTCCTGATGATGGCCGCGCACGACACGTCGACGATCACCAGCGCCGCCGCCGTCTACCACCTCGCCAAGAACCCGGAGTGGCAGGAACGCGCGCGCCAGGAGTCCCTCTCGCTCGGCGACGACGTGCCGGACATCGAGGCGCTGGAGACCCTGACGACGCTGGACCTGGTGATCAAGGAGTCCCTCCGGCTGGTGGCCCCGGTTCCTTCGCTGACAAGGAAGACCGTGAAGGACACCGAGGTCCTTGGGCACTTCATTCCCGAAGGGACACTCGTCGGGGTTTCTCCCACCGTCAACCATTTCTCGCCGGAGCACTGGACCGACCCGATGCGGTTCGACCCGGACCGCTTCGGTGAGGCACGCCGCGAGGACAAGTCGCACCGCTACGCGTGGATGCCGTTCGGCAGCGGCGCGCACAAATGCATCGGCCTGCATTTCGGGACCTTCGAGGTGAAGGCGCTGCTGCACGAGATGCTGCGGGCGTATCGGTGGTCGGTGCCGGAGGACTACACCGCGCGCTGGGACTACGTCTCGCTGCCCGTTCCCGCGGACGGGCTGCCGATCCGTCTGACGGCCCGCTGAAGCCGGACCAATCGGACAACCACGATCGAGTACTCTTGGTAACTTCCGGTCACCACTCGTGTAGCAGCGATCACCCTTTCAGCCGGTAGACACCCCGGATCGCGCATGATGCCGTGGCACTACACCCGGCCGGCTCATACCTAGTGTGGGCCCATGGGCTCGGACACCCGGTCTGAGCTGGCCATCAACCGCGCATGAAGAGGTGAAGTGTGCCCGAACCTGGTTCCGCGCCAGGGTTGGTGGACGTCGCTCGGAGATGGGCCGAGACGCTCGCTGACACTAAAGGAGTATCGCTTCCCAAGGAGCAACTCGAACAGCTGCTGCTCGGTGTCGCCCAGGACGCCGTCCTGGCCGAGCCCGACCATCAGCCCGCCGTGCTGCGCTTCTCCAAGCTCTATTCCGCCTCTCCCGTCGGGATCGCCCTCGCCGACGGCAACGGCACCATCGTGGAGGCGAACGCCGCGCTCGGCCGCCTCCTCGGCTGTCGTCCCGCCTCGCTGCGCGGCCGGGAGATCCCCGATCTCGGCTCCGCCGAACACGACGTCGCCCGCCTCCGGAACGGGCTCGCCCAGCTGATGACGCACGGCCAGCCGACGCAGGAAGAACGTCTGCTGGTGGACCACAGCGAGGAAGGCCCGCTCTGGGTCGACGTGACCCTGACCGATCTGCCGGGTGACCGGCCGGGTTCGACCTATCCGGTGCTGATGGTCTCCGACGCCAACGAAATCCACCTGCTGCAGGAACAACTGCGGCACCAGAACGTGCACGACCCGCTGACCGGCCTGCCCAACGCCACCGCGTTCGGCAACGCCCTCGAAGCCGCGCTGGCCGGGTCCGGCGGCGAGCAGGTCGCGCTCGTGTATCTCGACGTCGACGGTTTCAAGGTGATCAACGACGGTCTCGGGGCCGGCGTGGGTGATCAGGTGCTGCGCGGGGTCGCGAACAAGCTCACGGCCGTGTTCACCGGCAGGCACAACGGTTCGGTCGCCCGGCTGTCCGGTGACGGGTTCGCCGTCCTGCTGCGCGGCGACTTCACCTCGCCCGAGGTGATCTCGCTGGTCGAGCAGGCCCTGGAGGAACTGGTCGAGCCGATCTACGTCGGCGGGCACGGGATCGGGGTCAGCGCGAGCGCGGGCATCGTCGTCCGCCCGGTCGCCGAAGGCGGGCCCGAAGACCTGCTTCGCGCCGCGGAGATCGCCTTGCACCGCGCCAAGGAAGCGGGCAAGGCGCAGTGGATGCTGTTCGATCCGGAACTCGACGCGCGTGACCGGGGCCGCTACCAGCTCGGCGCGGTCATCGCGGGCGCGCTGGAGAACGGCGAGTTCTCGCTGATCTACCAGCCGACGGTGAAGCTCGCGAATCCCGACCAGCTGGCCGCGGTCAACGCCGGATTGCGCTGGAGCCACCCGGAGAAGGGCGAACTCGACTCGGACGAGTTCTATCCGCTCGCGCAGACCACCGGGATGACCATTCCGCTCGGCCGGTGGCTGCTGGCCGAATCGCTCGCCGCCACCGCGCGATGGCGGAACAGGTTCGGTGAAGCCGCGCCCGACGTCTGCGTGCGGCTGCCGAACCGGCTGGCCATCGAGCCCGATCTGGTGCTGCTGGTCAAGGAACAGCTCGACCGGCACAACCTGCCCGCGCAGGCGCTGCGGCTGTGCACGGACCGCGAATCCATCCTCGACGGAGGCGGCGAGGTACTCGACTCCTTCGCCGTACTGGCCGATCTGGGCGCCCAGCTGGTGCTGACCATCTCCGGTTCGGACGATCTCGAGCTGATCCCCCGGCACGGGCTGCCGGTCCGCCACGTGATCCTGTCCGGCGCGGTCGTCGACGCGCTGGCCGACGGCGAGGACGAGGCCGACGTCCGCCACCTGTGCCAGCTGGTCGCCAGGGCCAAGGAGCTGAAACTGCGCATCGGCGCGGAAGGCGTCCACAGCCACGAACAGGCCGAACGGCTGCGGCGGTACGGCGTACTCGCGGCGCGTGGTTCGTTCGTCGCGGATTCCGCGACCGGGGACGAGGTCGACGAGCTCATCGAACGGCACGCCCACTGATCTGTGTTCTCCGGTGAACTCGCCCGGCCAACCTCGGCTCCGCCCACCGACGTGACAGGATCGGTCCATGGACCAAGGTGACATCGCCCCGGACTTCACCCTGCCCGACGACAAGGGCGAGCAGCGCACGCTGTCGGACTTCCTCTCGTCCGGCCCGGTCGTGCTGTTCTTCTACCCCGCCGCGATGACGAGCGGCTGCACCGCGGAAAGCTGTCACTTCCGCGATCTGGCCGCGGAATTCGCCGAGGTGGGCGCGCACCGCGTCGGTATCAGCCCGGACGCCGTCGCCAAGCAGCAGGAGTTCTCGGCCAAACACGGCTTCGACTATCCCCTGCTGTCCGATGTGGACGGTGTGGTGGCGAAACAGTTCGGCGTATGGCGTAAATTCAGCCCGCTGCACGCCAAACGGCACACCTTCGTCATCGACACCGACCGCAAGGTGCTCGAAGTGATCAAGAGCGAGCTGAAGTTCACCGTGCACGCCGACAAGGCGCTCGCCGCCCTGCGGGAGCGCAAGACTAAGAGCGCTTGAGCCGCCAGATCCGGTTGACGCCCGCGCAGGCCGGAGCGAGCGGCGGTTCGGCGGCCTCGTCGCCGATCGTCGTGAACCCCAGCCGCGCGGGCACGGCACCGCTCGCGAGGTTCTTCTCGTCGTGCCGGATCTCGACCTCCGGCGCGCCGAGCCGGAAGGCCTCGGCGGTCAGCAGCCGCGCGGCCCTGGTCGCGTAGCCGCGGCCGGTGTGGTGCCTGCCGAGCCAGTAGCCGATCTCGATCCGGTCCGGATGCGTGATCATGCCGGCGCCGCCGGCGAGGTCTTCCCCGGCGAGGATCGCGAAGTCGTAGGTCTTGCCCTCGGCCCAGTTCTTCGCGGTGTTCTCCAGGAAGTCGGCGGCTTCGCGGCGGCCGTACCCGTAGGCGGCCCAGATCATCCACGCGCCGAGATGCGCGGCCGAATCCCCGGCGACGGCGGCGAGGGTTTCGAGTTGCTCCGGCTGCCAGCGGCGCAGGGTGACGACTTCGTCGGCGAGGGTCTCGGCGGGCGCTTCCATCATGCTCCTCGTGAGTGGTAAGGACGGTTAGAGCTAACCCGGTTTAAGTTACCTACTCGTGACCAGCGGATTTAGCTCTCCTGCCCTGCTTGCCGGGGGCAAGCAGGGCAGGAGAGCACGCGCGAACTTGCTGGCCCGGTTCGGTGCTGCGGGGTGTATCACGGCGATGGGCTTCGGTGGTGACGTGGCAACTGGGTGTTGATAGCGAGGATTAGGGCCTTCGTCGCTCCCCACGGGCGATGTTCTGACCTCAGCCGCCCGCGAATGAGCAGCGGCCAATGTCGGATCGGTCGACTGTCATGAGGTACCACTCTCGCTGGCAATCAAGTCATCGGCTTGCTGGGAATATTCGAAGATCTCGGATTTCAACTCATTGTGATCGTCGTTTGCGACGACCAGAACACGAAGTGTGTAGCCAAGGAATCGTGCATACATTTGAAGCTCGCCAACGTTACTGGCATAAGCAGGGTTGTTCTCCCATCGCCAAACGGTCGATGGGTGAACACCCAGCCGAATTCCTACATAGTTCGTAGTCCAGCCCCGAAACTTCCTGATCCTGCATAGTTGACGCTGAACCCGTACAACTTCCTGCATCGCGTCCCTGTCGTCGTTCGTGTCAGCTGACGGTATCGCACCGCAGGTATTCATGATCTGGTCCTATTCATAGTTCGTTCGCGAGTTTGCAGCCATGCAACTAAAGGCGTTCGCTGGCAATGATTCAGGGCTAGCTCTCCACGGGGGAATCAGGAGGTAGCCGCACGTCAGGACGGCCGCATTTCTGCATGAACCGACGCCATCTAAATGGTGCGCGATGACGTGTCGGTCGCTGCTGATGCCGAATAGCTCGCGCAGCTGACCAGGCTCTCACGTACGCGCGACAGTCCTCGCAGGGGCGGCCGTTCGGCAGGAGCATCGGCGCCGCCAGCACTACGTGACCGCACAATGCCCCGTACCGTCCGCAGGAGTTTTCCGTGCGCGCGCGGAAGAATTCCTCGTCCGTGACCGCATGGTCCAGCCCGTCGCGCTGGCTGCGATGCCAGCAGATATACAGTCCGCCATGTCGCCCCGACCGTGCTCCATGGATCATGGTCGCCACCCCGCGTCCCATGCGCGCAGCATTCGGGCGGCTTCCGCCCAGTCGGCGGCGGTCATCTCCGCGATCATCGTACCGTGACGACGGTTTTCAAGGTCGATTTCACCAGCACGACGACGACCCCGGTTATCGAATCCGAGATCTGTCAGGCCGCTACAACAATAGTTTTCGCGGCCATGCCAAGCATCCGAATTCCGGTCATTCTCATTCCCCCCGCCGCTCGCCGGAGGCGTTCCACCTTCATGCGTAGTCACCTCAACAGTTTCGAGCCGGTCAAGATCCGAAACTTGCCACGGTGGCAAACACTCGAATGGGCTACACGGTTAGACGCGCAAGCCAGCCCGGTACGCCATACCGCGAAGCTCGCGGCCGATAGTTGCTTGTTTAGTGCCCTTGGCGACCAGTTCGGCGAGAACCGAGCGCATGAAGGGGTGGCGGTGAATACGTGCTGGAGAGATCTTCTCTGCCTGGCGGAGCATCAGCACGGCTTCGTCACGGCGTTTCGGGAATCTAGCGAGGGCGCGCCCGTACTCGCGGTAGTAGGCCGACCGCCGCGTTGGCGTTGGGAGCGCATCCGGGTTGACCGTCTCAGCGATCTTGACGGCGTCCGTGTGTTCTCCGGCTTCTAGTGCCACCGACATGCGCCACACGCCTACGTTCGATGGTCCGAAGCCGAACCACAGTGCGTTGTTGCCTTCGCCGACGTGAGCGGCCAGATCGGCCGCATAGTCAAGCGCGGCTACGCGCTGCGTGTTGTCCTTCTGAGCTGCGGACACCAGCGACGATGTGAGACTGAGCATCCCGGACACCTGCATGTCCGCCAAGGTCGCGGTACCAGGAGCTGCATCAGCAAGCGTGCGGGCGGCCATGTCGAAGCCTCCGGCGCCGATCAGTCCGAACGATGTCCCGAAAGCCGACACGGCACCATACAGTGGTTCATCAAGCCGTTCGGCCGCGCGTTGCGCGAGGCTGACGGCTTGCCAAGCGAGGTCCATGCTCGCGCCGATGTCACCAAGCCACGCTTGGGTGCCTTGCACGTGTGTTGCCACCAGCAGCCGGAGAATTTCGCGCTCGTCGCGCCGGGCATCCAGGGTCGCATGGAGGTCCCTGATCAGTTGCGGCAGCAGGGTCCCGACCAGGACGTAGTCACACTCCCTTTGCTTGGCGAGGAGGTCCGAAGCTCGGGCCCTCAAGGCTTCCAGAGGCAGGACTTCCCCACGCGGGTCGCCCATGCTGATGGCGAGAAGTGCGAGTCGTACTTGGTTTAGGGAGTGGTCTTCCTCTAGTTCACCCATGGTCATGGCGGCGGCCCCGGTGATCTCGCTCGGCGCCACTTCGAGAGCGTTGGCGAGGGCGACAAGGAGCGACCGGCGGTCAAGCGCCCGATCGCCGGATTCGAGCCGGGACAGGTACGACGGCGAAATACCAGCCAACCCGGAGATGACCGCTAGCGACTTGCCTTGAGCTTTACGAAGCTCTCGAAGCCTGTTGCCGATCGGCGAGGACATTTCGCATCCCTCATTCGCGGAGTCGCACGCGGAGAACTACCAGACCAGCGTACCCCCGTTTCGTCGTCGACCCGCTCTGTCGCTGCCATCAATCGCGCCCCATCACCCCCATGTCGGGAGAAGTGAACGTGCACCAGGCATTGGTGCTTTCGGGTGATCGCGCTGCGCCCGGTGTCAAAAAACGGCCCGAAAACCGGCCTCTTGCAGCGAAGGGAGGTGGCAAGGCGTCCGCGTCGCCTGAACGTGAAAGAAGTTCTTGGGCAAACCGTGTCTCCAAAACACTGTTTTCTCGGTATTGCCTGGTGAACAAGGAGTTAGGCGGACGGTGCGGCGCATGGTCGGCGTCGTAACTGTGCCGCCCCACCCGCTGGAAAGGGGGACGACTGAGCCGCTGGTAAGGCCGCTTGAGGCGCCCGGCTGGCGGGAGCCCGACCCACTCCCATTAGGAGGGAAACGAAGTATTCGCCAATGCAATGTCCCAAAACAGCGTTTTCTTTGGAGTTAGTCAGTGACAGGTTCCCGCGATAGGAGGTGATCGTCGAAGGCCATAGCGAGGGACAACTAAATAGCTCTATCCCGTCTCGTCTGGTTCGCCGCACGGTTCACGAAAGAGGTTGTTTCTCATGTCTGACAGGAAAACTACGCACACGCCGCAGGGCGCGGTTCCACCCGGCAATGGTTCGCATGGTCGTGGTGGCGGCGGTGCGGATGGGTTGGCGGTTGGTTCAGCGGATGCTTCGGCGTCGGCCCGGCGTTCTATGTCCGCCGCCCCAAACGCCGGGGGTGCTGGTCACGCCTCCCCTGGTACGGCGTGGGTACGGCGGCCCGGTGAGGGAGGCCGACTGAAGGGTTATGAGTCATCATCCACCCGGAAAAAGGTGGGGCCCGCGGGGTCGCCGGCTGCGGCCGCGGGACGGTCGCCGGCCAGGTCGGTCAGGCCCGGCGAACCAGATCCCGGGATCTGGTTCCGCCTGGTCGAACGCGATCGTCGTCTGTTGTGGCTGCTGGCGGAACACCAGGTCCTGACCACCGGGCAGATCGCGTCGGTGGAGTTCTCGTCGCGGCGCCGCGCGCAGGATCGTTTGGCGCGGTTGCGGTCGTTGGGTGTGCTGTTCGCGTTCCGCGACTCGTACATGTTCGGCGGGACCAGTGAGGCCCGCTACGCGCTCGGCTACTCCGGGGCGCGGCTGATCGCCGCCGCGCGGGCGGTGACCCCGCCGACCGCGAAAGCTCACATGCAACGGCTGGAACGGCTCGCGTTCTTGCCGACGTTGACGCATCAGCTCGGGGTGAACGGGTTTTTCTGCGGGCTGGCCGCGCACTCGAACCCCGCCCGCACCGATGGCACGGGGAAGCTGACGCAGTGGTGGCCGGAACGCCGCTCGGCGGAGTTCTTCTGGACCAACCACGGGACCGATGGAGGTGAGGCGCGGGTGCGGCCGGACGGCTACGGCTGCTGGGAGTCCGATGGGCGGGCGGTGCGGTTCTTCCTGGAATACGACACCGGTACCGAGTCGCTGCGGGTGCTGGCCCGCAAGATCGCCGCCTACAGCGCGTTCTACACCGATCGGTTCGGGGTGCTGCTGTTCTCCTTACACTCCGCGCGGCGGGAACAGGCGTTCCGGACGGGGCTGGTGAAGTTCCTCGGTGGACACGATCCGGGCGTGGTGATCGCGACGACCGCGCGGGACCTGCTGGGCGCCGATGATCCGGCTGGCGACGTCTGGGCGTTGTGGTCCGGCCGTGATCACGGTCCGGTCACCCGGCTCACGTTGGCGAATCTGCCCGAACGGGGTCCACGGGTGCGCCACCATGCCCCGGAACTGCCGTATGGGGAAGCGGCGTTCCAGCCGGGCGACAAGGCGATCATGCCGCTACTCAGCGCCTCGCCTCCGTCGCCGCGTGAACCGGCGTGGTGGGACTCCCTGTCCGGTCAGACGCCCCCGAGGTCCGCATGAACCACCATGCCACCACCGACCAGGAAGACGGGCTGACCGTGGCGCGGCTGGCCGAACTGGCTGCCGCCTGTGCTGTCCCGGACGGCGGATTCACGGTCGACCTCACGACCGGGGTCACGCCGTGTGCGGGGTTCGCGGTGTCGGTGCACCCGCAGTACGAGCACGTCACCGACGCACCCGTGACTGCCGACGACCTCGCCGCCTACCTCGCCCGCCACGCCCCCATCCTGCACGTGGCGGGGCGGGCGTTCGGCGGCTGGCACAACCCCGACACCGGACGCGTCTACCTCGACGTGTCCATTGTGGTGCCCACCCTGGCCGAAGCACTCGATCACGGACGCGCCGCCCGCCAGATATCCGTCTACGACCTCGCGACCGGGGCATGCGTCGACGTGCCCGCCGACCCCGCTACCTGCCCTGGAAAGGAGACGCCAGCCGAAACCATATCGCCGATTCCCGCACCACGCGCCGAGAGGACACCGCCACCATGCCCACCCGGCAACCACGCCCGCACCGCCACCTCAAGACCACCCAGCAAGCCACCCGCAGGAGGGAAACCTACGCCGAAGAACAGGCCCGGCTCGACGCCGAAGCGGTCGACCGGTGGGCCGCGAAAGTCGCCGACCTCCCGCCGCTCACCGAAGAACGGATCACCTCACTCGCGGTGATCCTTAACCGCATCGACAAACGCCGCCACGCCGCCAACGCTGAGAGGAACGACGAAAGCCGCCGTGCGGCCTGACACACCGACGACCCGAGGACACACCCGCCCCCGTTTCCGGGGGTAGTGTGGCCTCGGGTCGTTGCTCTATCAGGCCGCGTGCTGCTGGCCGCGCGTACGGCGCTTGGGCGTGCGCGGGTCGATCCGCACCCGCTTCGGGTCGAACTGCCGTTTCCCGTTCTTGGCGGCAGGGTCCAGATAGAGGGTGTCGCCGCTGAGTGCATCGGTGAGCATCGCGCGGCGTTCATCGAACTCGGCCGCGTCCCATTGCGCCGCCGCGTCCTCACTGCTCATCGCCTCGGTAGGACCGTCCGGGTTCCCGCCGGTCAGTTCGTCCCGCTCCGCTTCCAACCGCGCGCGTGTGGCCATCAGCGGTTCATTGGCCGCGTCATAGGCGTCCTCGGTCATCTTCCCCGCGCCGAGTTTCGCCGCGATCGACGTCAGTAGGCGCTCACACTCGCCAAGTTCGGTATGGATCTCCGCGAGCCGTTCCGAGACACGCGCACGCGCGGCCCGGATCGCCGCCGCGTGCTTGGCGTCCGACAAACGCGAAATCACCAGCCCGCGCAGTTCACGATCCACCCGCCGCATATCGGCGCCGACCTTGCCGCACCCGCCCGAACTCTTCGAGCACCCGTACTGCCGCCGCCGCTCACCATCCGGGTAGTTCCCCGAATGCGGGCGCCCGCTCACACCTCGCCCACATAACGGGCACCGCAAGATCCCCGACCCCACGTAGACCCCGCTCGGATGCTGGCCCTGCGTCCGCCCCGCACACAACGCGCGCAGCTTCGTGAACGTCTCCGGTTTCACGATCGGCTCACCCGGCATCGTGCCCACCACCACGCCGTCATGCTCGATCAGACCAGCGTTAATCGGCCTGAGCAGCACCTCCCCGACCTGGCGCGGCAGCCACGTCTTACCCGTGATCGTGAGCAGCCCCGCCGCGTTCCACTCATTCGCGATCGTGGACTGAAACACCCCCGCCAACACCGCATCCGTGGCGTCACGCAACGCCCTGCGTTCCCGTTCCACCAACCCCGCCGGAACAGGCTTACGGATGTCCTTCCCGTCCTCGTCCAACCACTCCTCACGCGGCACGGTCCGATCCAGACCGGGAAACCCGAACCGGCGCCCCTGGTGATGCGGAATACCGCGCTTGCGCAGCACCTCGAACCGCCGCGAAATCCGCTGGGACGCCTCATCGGAGTTGCGCTGGTTGTGGGCGACCTCCTGCCGTAACTGGTACCGGTCGTTGTAGTCGGTCAGGTCGTAACGGCCGTGTGAGGACGCCACCGTGTACGAGTCATAACCCGTGCTCTCGATCAGCTTGAACAGGTCTTCAAGATCCTGTGACTGCCGCCAACCCCTGTCGGTGTTCCACAACACCACCCCATCCGATGCCCGCGCCGCGACCCGCTTCATGATCCGTTCCCAGCCCGGACGATGCACCTTCGGGTTCCAGGCAGACAGCTTCGGGTCCGAGATCTCCTCACCCAGCACGCCGCCCAACCGGTCGATCACATCCCGGTTGTCGGCGTGCTGGGTCTCGCACTTCTCCAGCTTCCCCGCCTGATTCCGCGACAGGCGCGCATACGAGTCCAAGACCGGCTGACGCCCGCCCTGACCTGCACTAACCTGATGACTGAATCCCATGTGATCCACAGTAGGTACATAAGACAGGTTCAGCTAGAACCGTCCTTACCACTCACGAGACCCGACGATCACGTCAGGATCGCGCTGTCCGGAATCTCCGTGTCGTTCTTCAACGCGTCGAAGAGCAGCTTCGACTTCGTCTTGTCCCAGTTCTCCGCCGAACCGCTCGTCACCGGCACCGTCGTGGTGACGACGCCGCCGGAGGAGATCCCGCGCATCGCCAGCGCCAGCCCGACCAGGTTGTGCACGTGGTCGCCCGAATCCATCGTCAGCGCGTCCGGCGCGGTCGACAGCAGGGGGAACAGCGTGAACGGGTTCAGCAGCGTGCCGGGGCTGCCGATCTCGCTGACCATCGCGCCGATGAACTTCCGCTGGTTGGCCACGCGGTCGAGGTCCGAACGCGGGGTGGCCTCGCTGTGCCGCATGCGGACGAACCCCAGCGCCTGCGGGCCTTGGAGGTCCTGGCAGCCCGCCGGGATCTTGATCTTGGTGAGGGTGTCCTCCATCGGCTTCTCGATGCACATGTGCACCCCGCCGATCGCGTCGACGATCTTCGCGAAGCCGCCGAAGCCGATCTCGGCGTAGTGGTCGATGCGCAGGCCCGTGGCACCTTCGACGGTCTGCGCGAGCAGCTTCGGGCCGCCGATCGAGAACGCCGCGTTGATCTTGTTCTTACCGTGCCCGGGAATGCTCACCTGCGAGTCGCGCGGGAGGCTCAGCAGCGTCGGTTTGACACTGTTGGACGGGATGTGCGCGATCATGATGGTGTCGGTCCGCTTGCCGCCGCCGGCGGCCTTGCTGTCCCCGGTGACGAGCTTCTCCTGCTCTTCGGGGGTCAGCCCGTCCCGGCTGTCGGAGCCCACGATCAGCCAGTTGGTGCCTTCGGCCACGACGGGGCGGCCGGAGTAGTCGGCCAGCGCGTCGACGCGGTTGATGGAGAACTCCAGGTACACCCATACGCCGGCGAGGAACACCACGAACACGGTCACCAAGGTCAGCAGCACCTTGCCGAAGCTCCAGCGCTTACGCCGCCGCGGCGGGCGCGCGTCGTCCATCGGGCGCCCCGGAGGGGGCTGCGGCGGGCCTGGACGGCGCGGTGGCGGGCCGGCGGGCCGCTCCTGGCCGCCGTGCCCCATCGGCCTCGTCCGCTCGTCGTACGGGCTGCTCCCCCGGCCCGGCAGCGGCATCATCTGCGCGGGCTGGTGCCGCCGGGGGCGGCCGGACGGCGGCCGTTGCGGCGGCGGCATCCGTCGCCCTCGGTCGTCGCCTCCATACGTCATGCCGAATCACCCGTCCCGATCTCGCGTGTGGGGCCCAGTCAACCGCAGACCCTAGGTGAAGGACGTCCGGCACCCCGCATCGGTTGGGTGGTGCTCACCGTCCGTTTTCGGCGAATCCGAACTGGTGGACCTTGAGGTACCCCGACCGGAACCCCGCTTCGGAGTACGCCAGATAGAACTCCCACATCCGCTTGAAGACATCATCGAAACCCAGTTCGGTGATTTCGTCCCACCGCTGGGTGAACTTCTCCCGCCACAGCCGCAACGTGCGGGCGTAGTCCTGGCCGAACTCGCGCACGCCCTGCAGTTTCAGCCGGGTGTGCGCCAGCACACCCTGTTCGACCGAAGTTGTCGACGGGATGAGCCCGCCGGGGAAGATGTACCTGTGCATCCAGGTGTACGACCGGGCCGCGGCGAGCATGCGTTCGTGGTCCATGGTGATGGCCTGGAGCCCGAACCTGCCGCCCGGCTTCAGCCGCTTCCCGATGGTCTCGAAGAACGCCGGCCAGTACGCCTCCCCGACCGCTTCGATCATCTCGACGCTGACCACGGCGTCGTACTCACCGCCCGCGTCGCGGTAGTCGCACAACCGGACGTCGACCCGGTCGGCGAAGCCCGCCGACGCGATGCGCTCGGTCGCCAGCTTCGCCTGCTCTTCGGAAATGGTCAGTGACGTGACCCTCGCACCGCGCGCGGCGGCCCGGATCGAGAGTTCGCCCCAGCCGGTGCCGATCTCGAGCACGGTGCTGCCTTCGCGGACCCCGGCGTAGTCGAGGACGCTGTCGATCTTGCGATGCTGGGCGGTGGTGAGGTCGTCGTCCGGTCCGAACAACGCCGACGAGTACATCATCGACGGGTCCAGGAACGCGCGGAACAGATCGTTGGACAGGTCGTAGTGGCGATGGATGTTCGCCCGCGCGCCCTCGACGGTGTTCTCCTCGTCCGCGGGGTGGCCGCGGTCGACGAACCGGCGGAATCGTTGCAGCAGCGGCGGGACGAGCGTCGCCATCCGCTCCGCGAACGGGGTCAGCACCTCGGCGAGCGCGTCGCTCGTCCAGTCTCCGACCATGTAGGCCTCGCCGAAGCCGATCTTCGCGTCCACCCCGAGGCGGTGGAAGAAGGCGGCAGGGCGGTTGAGCCGCATCTCGGGCGCGTCCGGCCCGCCCGCGCCGAGCCGCGAGCCGTCGGGCATGCGCACGCGGACGTTCAGCGGGCGTACCGCGTGCCGGAACAACTGCTCGGCGATCCTTGCCCGAAAGGGGGAATGCGGCGGGGTGGCCAGACCCGGCCACCGGTTTTCGTCAGGGGTGGGCGGACCGGACGAACCGGCCGTCCGATCGACGCTCGACGTGGACATGAGAACTCCCTCCCGCCCGGTCTAGACCGGGATCCGCAGCCGTTCCGAGCTCGGCCGCCCCCAGGCGCCGCTCAGCGTTTCGTCGCTTCCCCCGGCTTCGATCAGCTCGAGGGTGAAAGCCCGTACGAGACGGTTCCAGACGCGAGACCTTCGCAGCATCGCGTGCCCTTCGCCACCTATTTCGAATCGCGCCGACCGCGATGTCACCTTTTCGGCGCGTTCCGCGAAAGCGTGTGACGCCACCGGATCGGTCATCCGGTCCTTGGTCCCGTGCGCGATGAGCACGGCACGGCCGCCGACGGCACCGATGGGTTCACCCGGTGGTGTCCACGGTGCCAGCGCGCAGACGCCGATGACGGCCGGATCGTCGGCGACGCGCAGGGCGACCCGCCCGCCCATCGAATGGCCGACGAGGATCACCGGAACCCCCGGGTGCTCGTCGTGGATCTGTTTCAACGCCCGGCGCGCGTCGGCGAGCGCGTCGGTGCCGTGGTCGTTCCAGCCGTAGATCCGGTTGCGCAGGAGCCGCACCTCGACCCCGTGCGCCCGGCCCGCCCGATGGACGTCCCTCGCCAGCGGCACCATCCGCTGGTACGCCAGCCGCCACGGCGCCACGCGGGCATGACTGTGCTCCGCGCCGCCGTGCAGTACCAGCACCACGGCTTTCACCTGGCCGCGTGCTCGCCAAGTCCGCACCGCGGGATCAGCCTCGCTCACCCTGGACCCTCCAGTCTCCGAAACCCCGGCCGCAGTGATCGGGTCAACCTCGATCATGACCCGATGTATTCCACTTCGGCCATTGGTCCACGCGATACATTCGTCGCTGATCTCCAGACGGAAGGGCGGATGTGGTGAGCACCACCGAACGTTGTGCGGACGTCGCCGAACGGCTCGCGGAGGCCGAACGGAGTAACGCGGAGCAGATCCGGAAGTCGGCCGAGCTGATCCTGGGGGTCATCCGGGCGGATGCCCTGGTGTTCACCGCCGGGGCCGGGCATTCGCTGGCCGCGGTCGCCGAGACCTTCTACCGGGCGGGCGGGCTCGCCTGTGTGTATCCGGTCTACCACCCCGAACTGCTGCCCCTGCACGGCGCGCAGCACAGCACCACGACCGAGCGCCGCTCCGGGCTGGCCGAAGAGGTGCTGGCCGAGCGCGCCCCGGGCCCGGACGACCTGCTGGTGGTGTTCTCGACGTCGGGGGTCAATCCGTATCCGGTCGAACTGGCCGCCGGCGCCCGGAAGCGCGGGGCGTCGGTCATCGCGGTGAGTTCGGCCGCGTCGGTGGCCGCGGCGCCCAAACGCGCGGCCACGACGCTGATCGAAGAGGCGAGCATCGTGCTCGACTCCCACGTCCGCCCCGGGGACGCGAGCTACCCGTCGGACGCGCCGCGGACCGCGCCGCTGTCCACGGTGATCAACGCGTTCCTGTGGAACCTCGTCCTCGCCGAGGTCGTCGACCTCGGTGCGGCGCAGGGCGTCGACATCCCGCTGTGGCGCAGTTCCAACGTGGACGGTGGCGACGAGGCCAACGCCGCGCTGCTGGCCAAGTACGGCGCGCGGGTCCCGGCACTGCGGTAACGATCCGCGGGGACGAGCCTCTTGACTCGTCCCCGCGGCACTTCTACGGTCACATACCGACCGGTCGGTGTCCGCAGGAGGTCCGTGCCATGACCGAGATCCACGGTGAATGCGCGGCGGGCTTCGAACCCGTCCGGGCCGCCTTCGAGGAGAACTTCGCCGCACGCGGTGAGATCGGCGCCGCGTTCTCGGTGACCCGGCACGGGGAGACCGTGGTCGACCTCTGGGCGGGCTGGGCCGATCCGGACCGGACGACCCCGTGGCGGGCGGACACGCTCACCAACGTCTGGTCGACCACCAAGGGCATGACCGCGCTCTGCGCGCACCATCTCGCCGACGCCGGGCTGCTCGACCTCGACGCGCCGGTCGCGGAGTACTGGCCGGAGTTCGCGGCCGCGGGCAAACAGGACATCCCCGTGCGATGGCTGCTCTCGCACCGCTCCGGCGTGACCGGGATCGGTCCCGGGCGGCCGGTGACGGTGAAGGAACTGTACGACTGGGACCACGTCACCGGACTGCTCGCCGCGCAGGCGCCGCTCTTCGAACCGGGTACCGCCAGCGGCTACCACGCGCTGTCGTTCGGGTTCCTCGTCGGCGAGGTGATCCGCCGGGTGAGCGGGCAGGACGTCCGCGCGTACTTCGCCCGGCACGTCGCCGGCCCGCTGGACGCGGATTTCCGGATCGGCCTGGACTCCGAAGCCGATCTGGCGCGCTGTTCCACCCTCGTCGAGCCCGTGCTCAGCGAAGAGATGACGACCGCGCTGACCCAGGCGTTCGCCAACGCCGGCCCGGTCGCCCTCGCGGCGCTGGCGAACCCGCGCGTGCGAGGCCGCGACGCCAACGAACCCGAGTGGCGGCGCGCGATCCTGCCCGCCCTGAACGGGCACGGCACCGCCAAGGCCATCGCGACCGTCTACGGAGCGCTCGCCTCGGGAAGGCTGCTTTCGGCCGGAGCGCTCGCGACCGCCCGCGAAGGACAGGGCCGCGAGGCCGACGTCGTCGGCGGGCTGGGGAACGAATGGGCGCTGGGGTTCTACCTCGGCAGCGAGGAGCGCGGTTTCGGGCCGAACTCGCGCGCCTTCGGACACGACGGGTTCGGCGGCTCGTCCGGCGGCGCGGATCCCGAAAGCGGGATCGCCTTCGGCTACACGATGAACCGGATGGGGCCGTTGATGCGGGACGATCCGCGGAAGATGGCGCTGGTGAACGCGACGTTCGCCGCCCTGCGGTCGTGAGTGGTAAGGACGGTTAGAACCGTCCTTACCACTCACGAGACCGGTCGGTCAGGCGGCCGCGGGTTCCTCCGAGAACTGCGTCAGGTACAGCGCCGCGTAGCGCCCTTCCCGCGCGAGAAGCTCTTCGTGCGTCCCCCGCTCGACGATCTCCCCGTGCTCGATCACCAGGATCTGGTCGGCCGCCCGGACGGTCGACAACCGGTGCGCGATGACCAGCGCGGTCCGCCCGTCGAGCGCGTCGGTCAGTGCCTCGCCGACGGCCGCCTCGGACTGCGAGTCCAGATGTGCGGTCGCCTCGTCGAGGACGACGACCCTCGGCTGCGCCAGCAGGAGCCGCGCGATGGTCAGCCGCTGCCGTTCCCCGCCGGAGAGCCGGTAGCCCCGCTCCCCCACCACGGTCTCCAGGCCGTCCGGCAGTTCCCGGATCAGGTCGGCCAGCCGCGCCTTCTCCAGTGCCGCCCAGATCTCGGCGTCGGTGACGCCCGGCCGCGCGTACTCGAGGTTCGCGCGGATCGTGTCGTGGAAGAGGTGCCCGTCCTGGGTCACCACGCCGACGGTTTCCCGCAGTGAGGCGAAGCCAAGGTCACGAACGTCCACATCGGACAGTTTGACCGATCCCGCGTCGACGTCGTAGAGACGCGGCAGCAGGGAGGCGATCGTCGACTTGCCCGCGCCCGACGAACCGACCAGCGCCACCATCTGCCCGGGTTCGGCGCGGAAGCTGATGCTGTGCAACACCTCTTCACCACCCCGGTGATCCAAAGTGGACACGTCCTCCAGTGACGCCAGCGAGTACCGGTCCGCCGCGGGGTAGCCGAACCGGACGCCGGAGAACTCCACCGAAACCGGGCCTTCGGGCAGCCTGCGCGGGGAAGGCTTCTCTTCGATCATCGGCTTGAGGTCGAGTACCTCGAAGACCCGCTCGAACGACACCAGCGCCGTCATCACGTCCACCCGGACGTTCGCCAGCGCGGTGAGCGGCGAGTACAGCCTGGTCAGCAGCAACGCGAGCGCCACGACGGTGCCCGGTGCGAGCGCCCCGGTCAGCGCGAGATAGCCACCCAAACCGTAGACCAGCGCCTGCGCGAGCGCGGAAACCGTGGTCAGGCTGGTGAGGAACCAGCGCGTCAGCATCGCCGTGCGCACGCCGATGTCGCGCACGCGCCCGGCCCGCGCGCCGAACTCGCCCACTTCGCGAGCGGGGTCGCCGAACAGCTTCACCAGCGTCGCTCCCGGCGCGGAGAACCGTTCGGTCATCTGCGTGGTCATCGACGCGTTGAGCTGACCGGCCTCCCGCTGCAGGGCGGCCATCCGCCGCCCGAGCCGCCGCGTCGGCAGGATGAACACCGGCAGCAGCACCAGCGCCAGCAGGGTGACCTGCCAGGACAGCGTCACCATGACCACCAGCGACAGCACGAGCTGGATCACGTTGGTGACCAAACCGGACAGTGTCGCGGTGAACGTGCGCTGCGCGCCGATGACGTCGTTGTTGAGCCTGCTCACCAGCGCGCCGGTGCGGGTGCGCGTGAAGAACGCGATCGGCATCCGCTGCACGTGGCGGTACACCGCGAGCCGCAGGTCGAGGATGATCCCCTCACCGATCCTCGACGACTGTGCCCGTTCGGCCAGCCCGAGCCCGGCGTCGATCAGCGCCAGCACGGCGATCACCACGGCCAGCCACACCACCAGCGAGACGTCGTGCCCGCCGACTATCGCGTCGACCACCTTCCCGGCCAGCACCGGCGTGCTGACCGCCAGCACCGCCGAGACGACGGTGAGCACCAGGAATATCAGCAATCTCCGCCAGTGCGGCCTGGCGAACCTCGCGACGCGGCGGAGCGTCCCCTTGTGCAGCCCCTTCGGAACATCGGCGGACCTCATCGCCGAGTTCATCAGCGCATACGTGTTGTCCATGAGAACCCTCTCCTCGCCCCAGAACCTCGATATTAGTCGAGAGTTTTCCCGGATATAAGCATGACCAACACCGCGGCACACCGGATGCTTCCCGGTTTCCGCGTCCTCTTTCCAGCGGGTGCGGCCGCGTCGGTAGCCTGAGCCGGTGACCAAGGACCCGGACCGGCGACGACTGACCATCGACCTGGTCTTCTACACGGGCTGCCTCGTCTTCGCCGTCGTGAACACCGCCGTCGCGGAATTCTACGGTTATCGCGTGTGGGCGAACTTCGCTGTAGCGGGTTACGGCCTAGCCGTGGTCCACACCTGCTGGCTGACGATCGCCGCCCGGCGCGGCAGGCCGCTGTCCGGCGCACTCGGTTCGCGGTGGCTCGGTATCGGCGCCATCGGCCTGTTCACCATGATCCTTCCGTTGGGAATGCTCGTCATTCGCCGTCTGACCGGAGTGGACTGGCTCATCACGCCGGAGTCCTGGGCCGCGCAGCCCGAGGTCTGGGTGATCGAGCGGTCCGCGAAACTCCTTCTGGAGAACGGAACCCCGTACGTCGACGTCACCGCGCTCGGTCGCGCGGTGGAAGTAAACGATTACACGCCATACGGTCCGGTGATGACCGTCTTCGGTCTGCCGCGCGCACTGTCCGGCGGTGGGCCGGTCGCGAACGCCCTCACCGACGCGCGCTGGATGTTCGCGCTGGCGGCCGTCGCGTGCGTCCTGCTGACGCTGCGGCTGCTGAAGTGGCCGAAAATCCCGGTCAGCGCGGCCCAACTCGCGCTCGCCTGCCCGCTGACGGCGCTGACCTGGGCGGTCGCCGGCCCGGATCTGGCCATCGTCGGCCTGCTGGTGCTGTCCTTCGCGCTGGCCGCGACCGGACGCTCGGTCCTGTCGGGTCTGGTGCTGGCGCTGGTGGTCAGCGCGAAACTCATCGTCGCGCCCGCGATCGTGGTGCTGGGTGTCCTGTTGATCACGCGCCGTGGCCCGCGCGCACTCGGCGGATTCGCCGCGGCACTCGTGGTGACGACCCTCGTCCTGCACGTCCCCGTCTACCTGGTCGACCCCAAGGCGTTCGTCGAACACGTCTTCCGGTTCCCGCTGGGAATCGGCGTGATCAAGTCACCGGCGGCGAGCCCGTTGCCCGGCCACCTCATCGCCTCGCTCGGCCCGGCGGGCACGGCGGTTTCGTTCGCGCTGCTCGGGATCGCTGCCGTCGCGATCCTGGTCTGGCTGGTGCGCCGTCCTCCCGTGACCGGCTCGGACGCGCTGTTGCGCATGGCCGTCGGGCTCGTCGCGCTGATCATGCTCACTCCGGCGACGAGGTACGGCTACCTGGTGTATCCGCTGGTCCTGCTCGGTGCCAGGCTGGTCTTCCTGGTCGCGGAAACCCGTGAAACAGCGGTCCCTGGAAAGGGAACTGCGCCCCCCGCGCAGCAGTCCGCTACTTCCTCGTGACTACTTCTTCTTGACCCTGGTGGCACCGCCACGGCCGCGCAGCTGGACGCCGGACTCCGAGAGGACCCGGTGCACGAACCCGTACGAGCGACCCGTGGACTCCGCGAGAGCGCGGATGCTCGAGCCCTTCTCGTATTTCTTCTTCAGGTCAGCGGCCAGCTTGTCACGCGTGTTGCCGGTGATCCGCGCGCCTTTCTTGAGATCAGCCACGTCGATCGCCTTCCCGCCGAGAGTGTTCTGGGCCACATAACGGCCCCTGTCGCCGCAATGATCGAACACTGAGCGCCGGAATGCCAGACGACGAGCGCAAAACTGCTGAAACCGCGATCACATTGGGCCATTTCAGTGGCCGGATGGCATCGATCAAGCACCCGAACGGACGCAGACCTCACGCAAGCTGGACAAGTTCCAGATAATCCGCCGACCAATGGTCCTCGGTTCCGTCCGGCAGGAGGATCACGCGTTCCGGCTCCAGCGCCTCGACGGCGCCCGGGTCGTGCGTGACCAGCACGACGGCTCCGGCGAAGCTGCGCAAAGCGTCCAGGACCTGGGCACGACTGGCCGGGTCCAGGTTGTTCGTCGGCTCGTCGAGCAGCAAAACGTTGGCAGCGCTGGACACCAGCCCGGCGAGCGCGAGCCGCGTCTTCTCGCCGCCGGAGAGCGTGCCGGCGGGCTGATCGAGCTGCTCGCCGGTGAACAGGAACGAGCCGAGAAGGTTCCGCAACTCCTGCGCTCCGGTGTCGGGCGCCAGGTGACGGATATTTTCCCACACGGACGCGTCATGGTCGAGCGTTTCATGTTCCTGTGCGTAATAGCCCAGACGCAATCCGTGACCTGGAATGGTCTCGCCGGTATCCGGAGTTTCCATTCCGCCGAGCAGCCGGAGCAATGTCGTCTTTCCGGCACCGTTCAATCCGAGCACGACGACCTTCGACCCGCGGTCGATGGCGAGGTCGACTCCGGTGAAGATCTCGAGCGAACCGTAGGACTTCGAGAGCCCCTCCGCGGTGAGCGGGGTCCGGCCGCACGGGGCGGGCTCGGGGAACTTGATGCGGGCGACCTTGTCGGCCTGCCGGGTCTCGTCGAGCGCGGACAGCATCTGCTCGGCACGGCGGGCCATGTTCTTGGCGGCCACGGCCTTCGTCGCCTTGGCCCCCAGTTTGGCGGCCTGCTGCTGCAGCGCGGACGCCTTCTTCTCGGCGTTCGCGCGCTCGCGGCGGCGGCGCTTCTCGTCGGTGGCGCGCGCGTCGAGGTAGCGCTGCCAGCCCATGTTGTAGAGGTCGAGCTCGCTGCGGGTCGCGTCGAGGAACCACACCTTGTTGACGACGTCCGCGAGCAGTTCGACGTCGTGGCTGATGACCACGAGACCGCCGTCGTGCTGCTTCAGGAAGCCGCGAAGCCAGTTGATGGAGTCGGCGTCGAGGTGGTTGGTGGGCTCGTCGAGCAGCAGGATCGTCTCGGATTTCCCGCCCGCGCCCGCTTCGGCGGCGGCGAACAGGATCCGGGCGAGCTCCACACGGCGGCGCTGACCACCCGAGAGCGTCTGCAGCGTCTGCTCGAGCACCCTGTCGGCCAGGCCGAGGTTGGAACAGATCCGGGCGGCCTCGCTCTCGGCGGCGTACCCACCGAGAGAGGCGAAGCGCTCCTCGAGACGGCTGTAGCGGTTGACCGCCTTGTCGCGTTCCTTCTCGTCCGCCAGCTCCGACATCGCCGTCTGCGCTTTTTCCATGTTGCGCAGCAAGGTGTCGAGGCCGCGCGCGGAGAGCACGCGATCCTTCGCGGTGACGGACAGGTCGCCCTCGCGCGGGTCCTGCGGGAGGTAGCCGAGCTCGCCGCTGCGGCGGACCTCGCCCGCGTACGGCTCGCCCTCCCCCGCCAGGACCTTGAGCGAGGTGGTCTTGCCGGCGCCGTTGCGGCCGACCAGGCCGATGCGGTCGCCCTGCTGGATGCGGACGTTGGTGTCGTCGAGCAGGATGCGCGAACCTGCGCGCAGCTGCAGGCCAGAGGCCGTGATCACGGGAACTCCCGGTACAAGGGGTGGATGAGCGGACAGCTTCGACTCGTCTGCCGAGGGGCAGACGAGGAGCTACTCCAAGAGGATGTCCACGCGATCAGTGTACGGGCCGGTGTCGAACGGTTTTATCCGACCGTGCCCGACGTCACGGCCCGGACAGGGTGATTTCGACCGCGACAGCCCGCTCCGCCGCGTCTTCGAGCACCGTGCGGCGCGGTTCGGCGATGGCGAGAACCCGGGGTTCGGCACGCTGGAACAACGGCGCGAGGCGCTTGTCCTCGCGCAGGGATTCCAGGGCGCGGCGGTCACCGCCGAGCACGACGGCGTCCACTTCGGACAGTTGCGGGACGAGCACCTCGAAAGCGTCGTCCGCGGCGGACCTCAGCGCCGAGCGTGCCTGCCCTTCCCGCCGCCGCGCGAACCGCTGCTGCGACCAGCCGCCCGCCGCGGAACGGCCCTGGACGAGATGGCGGTCCGTCCTGGACTGCACGACCACTCCCCCGCGCGCGACCCCGACGCTGTGCCCGCCTCGGCGCACCAGCAGGAGCGCGATCCTCCGCGAGATCAGCGCGTGCTCGACGAGCGGGCCGACGGCCAGGCCTGGCACGGTCCCTCCGGCGTTCAGCGGTCCGAAAGGGACGGTCGCGACGGCCACCACGCCGTTGCCCGCGACGACGGTGACGGTGTCTGGGCTCAGCTCGGTCTCGCGGACGCCATCGTTGCGGGCGGCGAAGCGGGCGTACCAGCCTTCGAGGCGATCCGGAGCGATTTCCACCGCCCGTCCCCCGCCCGCCACCTGCCGCTCCCTCGCCATGGGTCCAACGTACGGGGCGCGGCGAGGATCGGCAGGGGCCGGTCGTTGCCGTTTCGCGGCGACGCTCCCGGCTGCGGCCGTGGTGGGGTAAACACAAAATGAAATATATATATTTGGAAAAATTGTTTAGTAAAAAACCCCCCCCG
>NZ_JBVHDI010000018.1:0-102671 GCF_055563465.1 Amycolatopsis sp. NPDC000009 | reverse complement strand
CGAGATCCGGGGGGTGCTGGGGCACTGATACAGTCGGCGCCGGCCAGCAGGCTTCGGTAGCGATGCTGCGAAAGCCACTTTCGCAACGTTGAAGGTTGCGAAAGTGGCTTTCGCAACACGCGCCGCGGCTGGGGCGAGTAAGCGTGACGCTCCCGATCGGCGGTGTCGAGAAAGCCACTTTCGGGACACCAGACGTCGCGAAAGTGGCTTTCGCGACACCACCCGACCCGCCTGGCAAGCCAGAAGGCCAGACGCGTGCGGGCGTTGCGAAAGCCACTTTCCCAACGTTGAAGGTTGCGAAAGTGGCTTTCGCAACACCAGCCACCACGTGAAGGCCCCCTTCCCTCGGCTGAGCCGAAAGAAGGGGGGCTTCACGCGCAAAACGAGAGGCCTAGACCGGCTTCACCGGTCCCCGGCCCACCGACTTCCCGACACCCGCCGGCCGTTCCGCCACCCCGGGCTGAACGAAACCGTTGATGTGCAAGGAGATCGAGCGGATCGACCCGGTGTCGCCACCGGCGACGTCCACCGCGGTGAACTTCCAGATGCCGTCGGCGACACCGGCGGCCAGGCCGCCGAGCGCCTGCGCCGGCTTGTAGGTGCCGGTGAACGGCGCGTTCGCCGCGCTCACCGAACTGAACGCGGCGGCCGCGGTGTCGGCGAAGACGACCTGGCACAGGTTGTTGCCCGAGCCACCGCTGCGCTGGAACACGGTCGCCTTCGCACCCGAGGGCGAGGTCAGCGTGCCGACCAGGTCACCGACGTACGAGTGATCGATACCCACCGTCGTCGAGGCCTGGTCGGCGTTGCAGGTCGCCCCGTCCACCGAGAACGTCAGCTTCGACGCGCGCCCGACCCCGCTCACCGTGATCGGCACGGTCACACCGGTCGGGTCGCTGTCCGGGATCGCCACGGCGTCACCGGCGTAGGCGAAGTTCTGCGCCACCGGCGACGGGGTACCGACCGGCAGCGAGAACGTGGACGTCGTCGGGGAGTACGAACCCGCGAAGGTCACGCGCGCGTTCAGCACCACCGGCACCCCGAGTTCCTGCGTGGCGGGAACGGTGATGGTGAAGTCGTTCACACCGGTCTGCCCGGGGCTGATCGTGCCGTACGACTTCGACCGCGGCGCCACCGTGACACCGGAGGTCGGGCTGGAGAGCACGACGCTGGTGGACGTCGCGGTGCCGTCGCCGCGGTTGGTCACCGGAAGGGTGACCTTGGCGGTGTCGCCCGGGTCGAGCGCGGAGCCGCCGTCGGCCGGGGTCACCGTCGGCCGGCCCGCGGACGCGAGCGGCTGCGGGCTGGCACCGGTGTAGGCGAGCACCTTGTCGGCGAGGATGACGCCCGCGCCGCTGGAGTTGTCGCGGCCCGGCGCCAGGATGTCGACGGCGGTGTTGATCAGCGCCTCGCGCACTTCGGCCGGGGGCAGCCCCGGGTTGCCCGAAAGCACCAGGCCCGCGATCGCGGCGGCGTGCGGCGCGGCGGCCGACGTGCCGTAGAACGTGGTGAAACCGGTGACGCTGGTGGAGACGCCGTCGGCCGCGGTGATGTCCGGTTTGGCGCGGACCTCGCCGCCGGTCGCGGACACGTCGCCAGGGGTGATCGGCGTGCCGTCGGCCTGGTAGAACATCCGCCGCGGACCGTCCGAAGTGAACCGTTCGACCTTCGTGGTCGCGCCGAAGGCACCGGGGAACGGGCCTGCCGGGTTGGCCGGGTCGCCCGGTTCGAGGGCTCGGGGGAACGCCTTGGCCGCCGGGGCCGCCGCGACGCTGAACGCGTCCCGCGCGGCCGAGTGGCCGACGGTCACGCCCGGGCTGGTGTAGGCCTTGAGGCCGTCGGCCGAGTCGGTGAACCGGCCGCGCAGCGCGGACAGCGAAAGGTAGCGGCCTTCACCGGAGAACTTGACGATGGCCAGGCGCAGGCCGGCGACACCCGTGGTGTCCACCCGTTCGTAAGCGTCCTGAGTGCCGGTCTGGACGTCCTGGCTGAAGTCGACGACGTTGCCCGCCGCGTTCAGCAGGTACAGGTCGTAGTCGTTGTTCGAGCGGCCCAGCGGGTCGGACCAGAACAACGTGACCGGCACCCGGCCCGACGCGTTCGAGATCGGCTGGAAGATCTGGTTGCCCGCGGCACCGGCGAAGTTGTGCGCGGTACCGGCGAATTTGCCGACGCCCTTGCCGGAGTCGACGAAGTCGCCTTCCCAGTGACCGGAAGTGCCGTCGGTGACGTTGCCTTCGTTACCGGCCGAGGAGAAGTACAGCGCGCCGTCGGCGGTCACGTCGTTCACGGCCTGGGCGATGATCCAGTCCTGGAACGGCGATTCCTTGAAGTACAGCACGTCGTCGACGATGACGTCGCAGCCCGCGTCGAACCGCAGTTTGCGGATGTTGTCGGCGAAGCTGGCGTCGGAGTTGAACGCACTGGCGAAGCCGAGCTCCGCGTTCGGCGCGAGATCGTGGATGATCTCGAGCATCGCGGTGCCCTCGTCGCCGTCGCCTTCCTGGCCGGGGATCACGTCGACGCCCGCCGGGAGTTCGCCGCGTGCCTGCGAGGTCGCGAGCGAGTCGATCCCGTCGGAGAGCGCGCAGATCTTCGTGCCCACGCCGGTGACGCCGAACTGCTGGCGCGCGGTGTCGGCGTTGTGCGCTCGATCGCCCTCGCTGTTGACCGGTCCGGCGGCGATACCCGGCTGTCCCTTGGCGTCGACGGCCTTCTTCAGCTCGTCCGCGATCCGGGCGGCCTTCTCTTCCTTGCTCTCCCGCTTGCCCGCGGCGGCGGGTTCGGCGAGCTGGCGGGCGGTGAACGCCTCGTTGGCGGTCTCGACCTTCTTGACGTCGGCGCGGGCCGCGATCGCCGGAACCGCGTTCAGCGGAACCTCGGCGCGCACGCTGCCGTACCGCTGCGACACCGCCCGAATCCCCGCACCGGATTCACGCAGTCCCTTGAGGAGTTCTTCCGAAACCTGGCCACGGATGTCCACGAGTACGGTGCCGGCCGCGGAGACATTCGCCCCAGACCCCAGTGCGGGAACCGCGGAAGCCGACATCCGCTGAGCGCGGAGTTTCTGTTCGACGAGCAGCCTGCTGTCCACTTTGGACTCGCCGGCGTTCTGGCTCTTCTTGATCGACTGCAGTGCCTCGATCTGCCGGACGGTGTTCGCCGAGAACGCGTCCGGGGATCCGCCGCTTTCCGCCGCCGCGCCGGGCGGGCTCACCAGGCCGAGCGCGGTGACGAGGGCAGCGGTGCCCGCGGTCAGGATCGTTCTTCTTCTCCTGCTAGAACGGGTTGGACGCACGTGCGCCTCCGATTCCTAGGCGCGTGCCCCGACTCACGCTGACCGACGCCGGCGATCACCGGCTCGATCAAGCTAAGTACCGGGCGCGCACCGGCGGCAGGAGCCGTTCGGGTGACGTCGGATGGATATTTTCCGGATTCGGCCGCAGGCCGTGGGCCGTTCAGGGTAATCGCGTCGCTACAGGACGAACGAGTCCGACCATGGCTGCGAAGCGCGGCCCGACAAGCCGTCCAAAAGGGTCACCGCCTGCTTGTCCGTCAGCGACGCCACGAAGTCGACGACCGCCCGCCCCCGCGCCAGGCCGCGTACCGCGTCGGCACCGGTGACCGGTTCCCCGGTCGCTCCGATGAGCAGTTCCGGCGACGTCCGCGCCAGCGCGGAGAACTCGGACTGGGCCAATTCCACCAAGTCGTGCAACCGTCGCGGGAGCCGGTAGAACTCGTCGCGATCGAGCAGCCACGCGTCGAGCGCGTCGACCAGCGTGGTCACCAGGCTCGCCTGTCCGCGCTGGTGCAGCGCCAGTTCCGGGCGCAGCAGCACGAACCGCCGGTGCACGAACTTCAGCACCTGCACCTCGTGCCACTGGGCGGGACGCAGTGTGAGATGCCCGGTTCGGGCCGACGGCGAAGCCACCACCTGGACACCGTCGACGAGCCGCGCGGTCCACTTCGCGGAGAAGGCGGCGGTGGCCTGCTCGGCCTCGATGGACCCGTCGAATCCGGTGGCGAGCAGGCCGTCGACGAGTTCGGCGCGGACGCGGGCGACGGCGCTGGTGAAGGCGTCGTCGTCGACGATCCAGCCGTCCTTGGCGTGCATCCGGCGCCGCAGCCGCTCCAGCGAACGGCCGGGCAGCCGCCGTTCCGCGGTCAAGGTCGCGTCGTCCAGCGCGGCCAGTTCCAGCGCGTGATCGACCCAGCCGGAGAACTCGGCGGCGACCGGAGCGTGCTGCAGGACCCCGATCCGGTGGAAGTCCTGGAGGTCGTGGATGGCGTAGGCGATGTCGTCGGCGGTATCCATCACGGACGCTTCGACGGTCTGCTGCCAGGGTTCGATCCGGCCGTCGAACGGGGCCCGCGCCTGGGTGAAGTCGTCGAGTTCGGTGCTGTAGGCGGAGAACTTGCTCGCACCGGTGCCGGGGGCGTCGGCGGGCTCGGCCGCGCCGCGCGGCTGGACGGGCATCGACGTCGGATGCGGGTCGGGCACGTGCAACCGCGCCCACGGGTACTTCAGCACCGCGGCGCGCACCGCCGTGGTGAGGTCGAGCCCGGAGGCGGACGGGCCGCGGACGTCGGTGGTGGTGATGATCCGGAACGACTGCGCGTTGCCTTCGAAACCATCGGCGAGGCCGAAGCGGTGGCGGGCGATGCGGTCCAGGGTCTGCTCGCCGAGATGCCCGAACGGCGGATGCCCCAGATCGTGCGCGAGCGAGGCGGCCTCGGCGACGTCCGGATCGCAGCCGCCCAGTTTCGCGGCGAGTTCGGCGGAATCGCTGCTCGCGTTGATCCGCTCGGCGATGGCGCGCGCGACCTGCGCGACCTTGAGACTGTGCGTGAGCCGGTTGTGCAGCAGCCCGGAACCGCCGGCGCTGACCACCTGCGTCACCCCGCCGAGCCGGGCGAAGAACGGCGACGCGGCGATCCGGTCCCGGTCGATCCGGAACGGGCTCGTGGCGAGGTCGGTGAACCCGGCGCTCTCGCTCTCCGGATCGCGCCGCCACGTCCTCGGGTCCGTCTGTTCCATGCGTGACACCGTATCCGTCGCGGTGGCGTGATGAGATGTCCAGGTGGCGGACGTGGTGATCGCGGGCGGCGGCCCGGCGGGGCGGGCGCTCGCGCGCGCCTGCGCCCGGCGCGGCCTGGAGACGGTCCTCGTCGACCCGGCGCCCGGCCGGCGCTGGCGGGCGACCTACGGGTTGTTCGCCGACGAACTGCCCGCGCTGCCCGGGAGCGCCGTCGCGTGCGCGCCTTCGACCACGCTCGCCTTCGGGACCAGCCGTCACCTCCTGGATCGGCGTTACCTGGTGATGGACAACGCCGGCCTGCGCCGGTGGCTCGACGGTGGCTACGACGTCGTCGCCGGGACCGTGTCCGGCGTGGACCACGGCGGGCAGGGTTCGTCGGTGCGCCTCGAAGACGGACGGACCCTCGCGACCGGCCTGTACGTCGACGCGTCCGGTGTCCGGCCGCGAGGCGACCGGTACGAACAGACGGCGTTCGGGGCCGTCCTCCCGGCCGAGGACGCGCTGCGACTGGTGGACGACCCAGACACCGTCGTGTTCATGGACTGGCGGGAGACCGAGTCCGGATTCCTGTACGTGCTGCCGCTCGGCGACGGGACCGTCCTGGTCGAGGAGACCTCGCTGGCCCGCAGGCCCGGCCTGCCGCTCGACGTCCTGGCGGCACGGCTGCGAGCCCGCCTGAAGGCCGTCGGGCTGACGTCGCGCGGGCGCGAAGAACGCGTGCGAATCGTGCTCGACGCCCCGGTGCCGCGACGCGGCCGGACCGTGCCGTTCGGGACCGCCGCCGCCCTGGTGCATCCGGCGACCGGGTACAGCGTCGCGACGTCGATCCGGCTCGCGGAACCGGTCGCCGACGCCGTGGTCCGGGCTTGGGATCGAGGACCCGCCGCGGTGGCGTCGGCCGCGCACCGGGCGCTGTGGCCGTCTTCGGCACGCGCCGTGCACGGATTGCGGAGGTACGGGTTGCGGGCGCTGTGCGGAATGCCGCCCGAACTGGTCCCGGTGTTCTTCGATCGGTTCTTCACCTTGCCCATCGCGCATCAGAGGGCGTTCACCAGCGGTCGCGAAGATGTCCCGGGCACCATCGAAGCGATGTCGGCGCTTTTCCGGATGTCACCATGGCCAGTGAGAAAACACCTGATCGGGTGGCCTGCGTTACGCCGTTCTAGGTAACCCGGGTGCCTTCACGATGAACATCAGTTGACACGTATTTCGTTTCGTGTCGCCAGCCGAGACCATGCGGTTGTGACGTTGCAGATCGCTGTCCGCTTCGCTTACCAGCCGTTGTACAGCCTGCACACCGGTGGCGTCGTCGCGTTCGAAGCGCTGGCACGGCCAGGCCGCGGCACCGCCCACGAACTGCTCGCCGACGCCCGGCGCAGCGGCAGGCTGGCCGAGGTCGACGTCGGCCTGGCCGCCGAGGCCGTCCGGCAACTGCGCGAACCGCAGGCCACCCTCCCCCTGCACCTGAACCTGTCCGCGCGAACAGTGGCGGCACCGCCGTCGCAGTTCGACCCGCTGACCGACGCGCTCAGCCTGGCGGGCCGCCGGACCAGGGACGTCGTGCTGGAGATCGGGCCGCCGTTCACGCAGATCCCCGCCGACCTGCTGCTCACCGGGATGCGCCGGCTCACCGAAGTCGGGTTCCGGCTCGCGCTCGACGGCCTCGGCCGCGGTGACCTCCCGCTCACGCTGCTCGCCTCGGCGCCCGTCGACCTGGTGAAACTGGACCGCAGCGTGTTACGCGGCCTGCCGCACGACCCGGCCGCCGTCGCGGTGGTCGAGGCGGTGCTGCATTTCGCGTCGCGCACGGACAACCGCCTGGTGGCGACCGGGCTCGAAACCACCGAGCAGCTGGAATCCGCGCGGCGGCTCGGCGTGCGGATCGCGCAGGGCAACCTGCTCGCCCCGCCGGACGGCGACCACGCGCCGCTGCCCGCGCCGGACGCGCCAGGGCCGTTCATCCCCGGCACCGCCCGCGCCCGCCGCGTCGGTGATTTCCTCCGGCCCGCGACCACGCTGCCGGAAGACGCGACCTGCGACGACGTGCGCGAGGTGCTGGCCGCCGCCGACGGGCCGAGCGGCATCGTCGGCATCGACGACCGGCACCGTCCACAGTGGTCGATCGACCGGACCCGGTTCCTGGTCGCGGTCACCGGGTTGTACGGCCACGCCCTGCACGCCAAACGGCCGGCTTCGCGGCTCGCCGACCGGCCGCACACGATCCACGCCGACGCGAGCGCGCTCGAATTCCTCGAACTGGTCACCGACGCGGACTGGGGCCGGACCGGCGACGACGTCGTGGTGGTCGACGACCGCGGCCGGTGTGTCGGCGTGGTACTGGTGAACGAGGTCGTCCGCGGGGTCGCGGAGGCGAAGGTCGAGGAGGCGGTCTCGCTGAGCCCGCTGACCCGCCTGCCCGGCAGCGACGCCGTCGCCAGGGACGTCGACCGCCGGATCAACGCGCGGGAGCCGTTCGTCGCGGCCTGGCTGGACGTCGACTCGTTCAAGACGGTCAACGACACCGCCGGGTTCGCCGCGGGCGACGACCTGATCCGCACGCTCGGCCGGACCCTCACCGACCTGGAGAACCGGCTGCGCCGGATGCGCGTCAGTCACGTCGGCGGGGACGACTTCCTGATCGCCTGCGACGTCGACGAGATCGGCACGGTCGCCGCCGCGCTGCTGGACACGGCGTGGTCGGCCGACGGGCTGCCGGTGACGGTTTCGCTCGCGACCCTGGTGTGCGGTACCGGCGCGATCCGGTCCTACAAGGACGCGTCCCGGCTCTTGGCGCCGCTGAAGAAGCAGGCCAAGGAGGTCCCTGGGTCGAGCTGGGTGCTCGGGCGGCCGGGTTCGGAGCGGGTCGAGGTCCTGCGCGGGATCACGACGCGCGGCCTCCCCTCGCAACGCGCCGCCGGATTCTGACCCCCTCTCCGCATTTCGTCCTCTGAATGCGGTCCTTGCGCGTGCAACGACCGCATTCAGAGGACGAAATGCGGGGGGTCAGAGGGCGTACGCGGCGCGGTAGGCCGAGAAGCGTTCGTCGACCTCGCCTGCGGTGAGCCCGAAGTCCGCGAGGTCGTACCGGTGCACGGGTTTCCTTTCCCCGGAACGGCTTTCGGCGTGCACCACGGTCATCGCGTCCCGGGCGGCGTCGCTCAGCGGCAGCCCGAAATACCGGTAGACGCCCTCGACCGTGCCGATCGGATCGGCGACGAAATCCTCGTACCGGACATCGCAGAACTGCGCCGGATCGTGCCGTTTCCTGGCCTCCAGCGACTTTTCGGCACCACGCGCCCACAGGTCCAGCTGGCTGCGGCCGATCACGTCGCCGCGGAAGACGTCGGACCAGCCCGCCGAAGCCTGCTCGTTCAAACTGCACACCGACGCGACGATCGTGCTCGGCGCGCGATGGGTCTGGACGATCAGCGCGTCCGGATAGACCTCCAGCAGCGCGTCGAGCGCGAAGAGATGGCTCGGGTTCTTCAGCACCCAGCGGCGCCCGGCGTCGGGCAGGCCGATGAGCTGCAGGTTGCGCCGATGCCGGCGATAGGCGTCGGTCCAGCTCTGCCCGTCCAGCCAGCGCGAGTACGAGGGCACGTGCGCGAGGCATTCATAGGACACGGATTTCAGCGACTGCCGCAGGAGCTGCCAGCATTCCTCGACCTGATCGGCGGACATGTGGTGCAGGCCCATGAACTCGGGATGTTCGACGTGATGTTTCTCGTAGCCCGCCTGGATCCCTTGGAAGACCGGGTTCTCCGCCCAGGTCTCGCGGGGCGGACGCGGTTGCGGCACTTCGGTCAGCCAGACTTCCAGCCCCTGGTGCGCCGGGTCCTCGGTGAGCAGCCGGTGCAAAGCCGTGGTCCCCGTGCGCGGCAGACCGGTGACGAAGATGGGCCGCTCGACGGGAACGCCGGCGTAGTCCGGATTCTGCTTCCACGAGGCCTCGCTCAACGACCTCGCCACCAGCGCACCGCGCAGGAACGCGCGATGGATCTTGTTGCCATACGGGGTCAAACCCGCCTCGCCGGCATACGAATCCAGCAGCACGCGGAGACCTTCGAGATGGTCCTCACCGCCGAAATCGTCCAGCCCGGTGAGTTTCGCCGCCGACGCGTGCAGATCCTCCACGGTGCCGACGTTTTCCCGCCCTGGCAGCATGTTCTCCCTCTCAGTGGTGGTATTCGCCGGCGTTGACGTCGAGGCACTGGCCGGTGACGCACCGGGCGAGCGACGAGGCCAGGAACACGACGGTGTCGGCGATCTCGTCCGGTTCCGGCAGGCGGCGCAGGTCGATCGTCTCCGCCGTCTCGGCGTACACCTGCTCCGGCGGCACCCCGCGTTCCTTGGCCAGGTAAGCGAAATACCATTTCAGCGAGTCCGCCCAGATGTAGCCGGGCGCCACGGAGTTGACCCGGATCCCGCGCGGCCCGAGTTCCGAGGCGAGGCTCTGGGCGAGCGCGAGCAAGCTCGCCTTCGCCATCTTGTACGCGCCGAATGTCCGCCGGGAATGCCGCAGCACGGCCGAATTGATCATCACCACCGAACCGCCGCTCTCGGCGAGCGCGGGCGTGAACAGGCGAGTGAGCCGAAGCGCGGCGAGCACGTTGGTCTCGAAGCCCGCCCGCACGTCGGCGAGGTCGACGTCGGCGAGATCCATGATCGGCGGGATGGCGAAAGCGTTGTTCACCAAGGCGTCCACCCGGCCGAACGTTTCCAGCGCGGCCTCGGTGAGGTTCACCGCCGAAGCGTCGTCGGTGATGTCGGTGGGCACGGCGACGGCGCGGCGACCGAGCGCGTCGACTTCCTTGGCGACCTCGGCGAGCCGGGATTCGGTGCGGGCGGCGAGGACGACGTCCGCCCCGGCCGCGGCACAGCGGACGGCGATCGACCGGCCGAGCCCCGGCCCGACACCGGAGACCACGACCACCTTGTCCCGTAAGAGATCCGTCATCCCAGCATCCTCGCCGCGACCGCCTGTTGCCGGGCCGAGATCCGGTTTGTCCACTCTTGCGGGGTCACGCGCGCCTCGTCGTAGAAGGGCAACCGGTCGGCGAGTTCGCCGAACTTCACCACCTCGACCTCGGGCCCGTCGGCCTTCTCCAGTGCGCGTGACAGGCGCTGCCACCGGATCTGGACGTAGCCGCGGTCGTGGCCGGTGCGTTCGAGCCAGTTCGCCAGGCCGGGGTCGCGTTCGCTGATCACGAAGCGGATCTTGCCGTCCGGGTCGACCCGCGCCTGGTCGGCGGTGAGGCTCGTCTGATGATTGATGTAGTCCAGCGAGAGATACCAGACGCTGCCGAGCTGGATGCCCTGATACGGCGCGTCCGAGCGCGGCACCGTCACGATCATGACCTCTTCGTCGCCGAGTTCGTAGTGCCCGGCCGACGAGTACTGCGTGGTCAGGCCGCCCGGCGTGGGCCGCGGCTCGGTCATCGTGTTCACCGGCAGGTTCAGGTAGAACCACTTCGGGAAGGCGAGGAAGGTGCGGAGCCTGCTCAGCAGGATCTTGCCGGTCACGCCGTAGCGTTTGGCCAGCCCGTCGCGGGTGAGCGGCGCGGGCGCGCCACCCGCGGTGTCGGCGCACTGGATCTGGATCGTCCCTCGGCGTTCGGCGGCCCAGTCGCTGTAGACCTCACGCACCACGAGCATCGACGAACCCGGGCCGAGCACGAAATAGTTGGGGCCGGGGTCGGGTTTCGCCGGCCCGAAGCGGAGTTCGAACGAGCCGTCCCCGGCGATCTCGATCTCGCGGTCGTCGAAGGCGGCGAGGCTGTCCGGCACCTCGACGGGCGAGTAGTCGCCGTTGAGGATCTGGAAACTGACGTCGGCCGTGCTCCCCCGCGTCCCGGTGACGACGTATTCGCGGTCCTCGCGGATGTTCGCGTTGAAGTACAGCGTGTCCGGGTTGTCCAGGCCCATCTTCGTGTACGGCCCGGTGGACTGGGTGAAGAACGGATGGTCCCGTTCGTAGGCCCACGCCATCTGCAAGGACGCGCGGATGCTGCCCGCGAGGTAGTCGTACCCCTCGACCAGATCCTGCTCGGTCCGGATGTGCGGCGCCTCCGCGATGATCTTCTCGGCTTCGACGATCGCGTCCGCGAACGGTTGAGTGAGCACCGGCGACTCCTCATACTGGTACAAATACGTACCGGCTTGGTACGTTCTTCGTGCCATCAGACTAGAACGCGTTCTAAGGATGGGTCAATGACCCGGCGCTCCCCGCCCACCGAGCGAGTCGTGCGGCTCCTCGACTTCTTCGCGGCGCACCCAGGCCGTCGCTTCGGCCTTTCAGAACTCGCCCGCGAGCTGGACCTGGCGAAACCGACCTGCCTCGGCATCGTCACCGAGCTGACGGCGGGCGGCTACCTGGTCCGCGACCCTCAGCCGGTCACCTACCGGCTGGGGCCCGCGATGGTCGCCGCCGGCCGCGTCGCCGGCGAGGGATTCGGCGCGAGCGAGGTCGCGCGACGGCATCTGGAGGAGCTCAGCAGGCGATACGGCGCCACGTGCACGGCGTCGGCCGTGGTCGGCGACCGGATCCTGATGCTGCAGAGCGCCGGTCCCGGCCGGATCAAACTGGGCGAGACCTATCCGTTCGCGCCGCCGGTCGGCCTGATGTACGTGCTGTGGGATTCCGACGCGGCGTTCGACGCGTGGCTCGCCAAACCGCCGACGGTGCCGGTGCGGCTGGACGAAGCGCACCTGCGCCGCGTCGTCGCCGAATGCCGGGAGCACGGGTACCTGGTGGAGAGCCTGACCACCGCGGGCCGCCGGCTCTACGCGCTGATGGCGGGCGTCGGCGCGGAGGAACTGCCGCCGGAAGTGCGGGGCCTGGTGGGAGAACTCGTGTCGAGCCTCGGCGAACGCGTCTACCTCGGTGCCGATCTGGAGCCGCGCCGCAAGCACGCGGTGAGCCTCCTCGCCGCACCGACGTTCGACGCTTCGGGACGGCAAGAGCTCGTGCTCACGCTTTCGGTCGGCGAACCGATCACCGGCGCGGAAATCGCGCGGCGGGGCGCGGCGCTGGCCGCCACCGCCGACGCCGTCACCGCCGAATCCGGGGGCCGCCACCCCCGCGTTTAGTCCTCTGAATGCGATAGTTGCACACGCAAGGACCGCATTACGCCGGCGCTTGGCGTCCCCAAGCCCCGCGCCCTGCCGCATTTAGAGGACTAAACGCGAGCGTCCCGAAGGGCACCTTCAGGGGGTACAACGTCTCAAAGGTGCCCTTCGGGACAGGCGAGCCCGCGCCCACCGCCGCATTCAGAGGACTAAACGCGGTCAGGAAGACCAGCGGTTCGCGGTCAGCTTCAGGCTCGGCACGTCGTCCATCGACATCATCGTTTCGTACAGCCGGTCGTACTGGGTCGAGGCGGTCAGCCATACGCCGTCCACCCGCCGGTAGGTGTCCTCGTAGAACGCCGCGCCCTCGATGATCACCCGGTGCTCGGGCACGATCACCTTGTCCCGCATCAGCCAGGTGCCCGTCGCGGTGTCGCCGTCGACGTCGATCTCCGGCTGCCCGGCGAAGTGCACCGTCGTGACGCCGGGGCCGACGGCGTTCCGAAAGAACTCGACGATCGCTTCGCGGCTTTCGAAGGTCAGCGGTTTGCCGTACGACGGCGTGCCGTAGCGCGCGTGCGCGTCGGCGGTCAGGGTCCCGGCCATCTCGTCCCACAGCTTGAGGTCGAGGCAGCGGAGGTAGCGGGCTTTGAGGCGACGGATCTCTTCGAGCGCGACCAGGTCCATGCCGACAGCGTCCCCCAGCCCTTGACCAAGCACAAGAACTTGTTCTACTTTTCTGATCTCGAACCACGGAGGTCACGATGGCGTCCCCGGCATACGAGCTCACCCACCTCGAAGCACTGGAAGCCGAAGCCGTGCACATCTTCCGCGAGGTCGCGGCGACCTTCGAACGGCCGGTGCTGCTGTTCTCCGGCGGCAAGGACTCGATGGTGATGCTCCACGTGGCGGCCAAGGCGTTCTGGCCGTCGCCGCCGCCGTTCCCGGTGATGCACGTCGACACCGGGCACAACTTCGACGAGGTCATCGCGTTCCGTGACCGCACCGTCGACAGGTACGGGCTCAGACTCGTCATCTCCAGCGTCCAGGACGACATCGACGCGGGCCGGGTCGTCGAAGACCCGAAGGCCGGCCGCAACCGTCTCCAGACCGCCGCCCTGCTCCGGGGCATCCGCGAACATTCCTTCGACGCCGTGTTCGGCGGAGCGCGGCGTGACGAGGAGAAGGCCCGCGCGAAGGAGCGCGTATTCAGCTTCCGCGACGAGTTCGGCCAGTGGGACCCGCGCAATCAGCGGCCGGAGCTCTGGGACCTCTACAACGGCAGGCACCGCAAGGGCGAGCACATCCGCGTCTTCCCGCTGTCGAACTGGACCGAACTCGACATCTGGCAGTACATCGAAGCCGAGCACGTCGACCTGCCGTCGATCTACTACTCGCATCGGCGCCCGGTCGTCCAGCGGGACGGCATGCTGCTCGCGCACACCCGGTTCCTCACCCTGAACGAAGGCGAAAGTCCTTACGAGGCGACGGTTCGCTTCCGGACCGTCGGCGACGCGACCTGCACCGGCTGCGTCGAGTCGACGGCGACGTCGCCGGGTGAGGTGGTCGCCGAGGTGGCGGTCAGCAGGCTCACCGAACGCGGCGCCACCCGCGCCGACGACCGGATCTCCGAGGCGGGTATGGAAGACCGGAAGAAGGAAGGCTACTTCTGATGAGCGCTTCGCTGGTCCGCCTCGCGACCGCGGGCAGTGTCGACGACGGGAAGTCGACCCTGATCGGCCGTCTGCTGTTCGATTCGAAGACGGTGTTCACCGACCAGCTCGAAGCCATCGAACGTGCCGGCCGCGACCGCGGCGAGGCGTACCCGAACCTCGCACTGCTCACCGACGGCCTCCGCGCGGAACGCGAGCAAGGCATCACCATCGACGTCGCCCACCGCTACTTCGCCACGCCCCGGCGGAAGTTCATCATCGCCGACACGCCGGGGCATGTGCAGTACACCCGGAACATGGTCACCGGCGCGTCCACCGCGGATCTCGCGCTGATCCTCATCGACGCCCGCAAGGGCTTGCTCGAACAGTCGCGGCGGCACGCGTTCCTGGCGAGCCTGCTGGGCATCCCGCATCTGGTGTTGTGCGTCAACAAGATGGACCTGGTCGGCTGGTCTCAGGAACGCTTCGAAGAGATCCGCGAGGACTTCCGCCGCTTCGCCATGAAACTCCAGGTGCACGACCTCACCTTCGTGCCGATGTCGGCGCTGCACGGCGACAACGTCGTGCACCGGGGCGCCAGTATGCCTTGGTACGAAGGGACTTCCCTGCTGCACCATCTCGAACAGGTGCATATCGCCTCGGATCGTAACCTCATCGACGCGCGATTCCCCGTGCAGTACGTGATCCGGGAGCACAGCCGCGACTTCCGCGGCTACGCGGGCACAGTCGCGGGAGGGGTGTTCAAACCCGGTGACGAGGTCGCCGTGCTGCCGTCCGGTTTCACCACGACGGTGCGCGCGATCTGGGGTCCGGGTGGCACCACGGTCACCGAAGCCTTCGCCTCGCAGGCCGTCACGATCGAACTCGAAGACGACCTCGACCTCGGCCGCGGCGATCTGATCTGCCGCCCCGGCAACCGGCCCCACACCAGCCGGGACGTCGACGCGATGGTGTGCTGGTTCTCCGAACAAGGAGCTTTGAAGACGGGGGACGGCTTCCTCGTGCGGCACACCACCAGGGAGACCAAGGCCGAGATCCGCGATCTGGACTACCGGCTCGACGTCACCACCCTGCACCGCGACGAGACCGCGAAATCGTTGTCCCTCAACGAAATCGGCCGGATCCGGCTTCGCGCGCGACAACCGCTGTTCTTCGATTCCTACCGCCGCAACCGCTCCACCGGCGGCTTCCTCCTCGTCGACGAGCACTCCGGGGCGACGGTCGCGGCGGGCATGATCACCGGCCCGAGCGTGACCGCGTCGAACGTCGTCTGGCACACCGCCGCGGTCAGCAGGGCGGAACGGGCGACACGCGGGCTCACCGTCTGGCTCACCGGGCTTTCCGCGTCCGGGAAGTCGAGTGTGGCCGTGGAGCTGGAGCGCCGGCTGGTCGCGTCCGGCAGGCCCGCGTACCTGCTGGACGGCGACAACCTCCGGCACGGGCTGAACGGGAATCTCGGCTTCGGCCCCGCCGATCGCGCCGAGAACGTCCGTCGCGTCGCCGAGGTCGCGAAACTGTTCGCCGACGCCGGTGTGGTGTCGGTGGTCTCCCTGATCAGCCCGTACCGCGCCGACCGCGAACTCGCCCGCGCCGCGCACGAGGCGGCCGGGCTGCCGTTCCTCGAAGTCTTCGTCGACACCCCGCTCGAAGTCTGCGAAGACCGCGATCCCAAGGGGATGTACGCGAAGGCGCGGGCGGGCGAGATCAGCGGGTTCACCGGGGTCGACGCTCCCTACGAGCAGCCGGAGAGCCCGGATCTGGTGCTGCGCCCGGACAACGGCGACCCGGCCGCGATGGCCGCGCTGATCCTCGCCGCTCTGGAGTAGCTGAACTCATGGTGGCCTGTTGAGGGATGAGGCGTGTTGCGAAAGCCACTTTCGCAACCTTCAACGTTGTGAAAGTGGCTTTCGCAACGTCCTCGGGGGCGGGCGGTCGGCAGAATGGGGTCATGTCGTGAAAGCCACTTTCGCGACGTCTGATGTCCCGAAAGTGGGGCGGATTCATGGGGTCGTTGCAACATCCTTCGTGAGCTGGGAGTTGTGGTGGCTGGTGGGTTGGTGTTGCCGCGTGTGGTGCGGGTGCGGTTCTGGGATGCGGTGCGGGCGGGGTGTCTGCCCAAGCCTGCCGCCCGTTTGGTGGATGTGTCGCACGAGACCGGGCGGCGGTGGTTCGCGCAGGCTGGCGGGGTGATCGGGAACGCACCTGGCTCGTTGGGCGAGCGCTATCTGAGTTTGGCTGAGCGGGAGGAGATTTCTCGTGGTCTGTCCGGGGATCTCTCGTATCGGGAGATCGCTCGGCAGCTGGGCAGGGCCCCGTCGACGATCAGCCGGGAGGTGACGAACAATGGTGGCCGGGGCGGGTATCGAGCGCATCGGGCGGAGTCGGCGGCGCGGGATCGGGCCCGGCGGCCGAAGACCGCGAAGCTGGCCGAGGCCGGTAATCGCGAGTTGCGGGATCATGTGCAGGCGCGGTTGCTGCAGGAGTGGTCTCCGGGGCAGATCACAGCCAGGCTGGCGATGGAGTTCCCCGACCGGCCGGAGATGCGAGTGTCACACGAGACGATCTACCAGTCCTTGTATGTGCAGAGCCGGGGAGCGCTGCGCCGCGAGCTCACCGCGTGTTTGCGGACAGGACGGGCGCTGCGCCGCCCGCGCAAGCAAGCACAGGCACGACGGTCACGGATCCCTGACCTCGTCGAGATCAGCGAACGGCCGGCCGAAGCCGAGGACCGGGCAGTCCCGGGGCATTGGGAAGGCGACCTGATCACCGGTGCCGGTAACAAGTCCGCGATCGGCACCCTCGTGGAACGCTCCACTCGGTTCGTCATACTGCTGCACCTGCCCCACGGCCACGACGCGATCCAGGTCCGGGACGCGATGATCGACGCGATCCAGACCCTCCCGCACCAGTTGCGGCGGTCACTGACCTGGGACCGGGGCAACGAGATGGCCCGTCACGCCGACATCACCCTCGCCACCGACCTGGCCATCTACTTCTGCGACCCGCACTCCCCATGGCAACGCGGGACGAACGAGAACACCAACGGCCTGCTTCGCCAGTACTTCCCCAAAGGGACCAACCTGCACCAGCACACCGCAGAACACCTCACCGCAGTCGCCGCACGACTCAACAGCCGCCCCCGCAAAACACTGGACTGGCACACCCCACTCGAAAAACTCACCACGCTACTGTCCTAAACAGAGCACGTTGCGACCACCGCATGAATCCGCCTGGCTTTCACGACATGAGCGCCGACCCCGCCTCCTTCAGCCGCCGTTGGTCGCCCGATACGGAGCGGTCGCGTAGGTGCGGGCGGTGACGGCCGTCAGCTTCTCGACCGAACGGAACATCGTCTTCCCGAGCTTCGCCCGCGCCTTCAACGCCGGATGCGTCGCGGCGTAGTCGTCCTTGTTCACCGCCGGATCGCCCGCGAACTCACCGGAGGCGAACAGCGAATAGGTCAGGACCGGCTTGCCGTCCGCGCTGAACATCACCCCGGCCTCGTTGCGGCCGTCGTTGAACCAACCGGCCTTCGTGGCGACCCGCAGCCGCTCGGCCGAGGTCAGGCCGAGCCGGACGCCGTCGGTGAACGCGCTCAGCGAACGCAGGATGTTCAGCAGGTACTCGGTGGACTTCGCCGAAAGCAGCGTCCCCCCGACCAGTTTCCGCAGCAGCGTATGCGTTTCGGCCGGGGTCGTCTTGCCGAGGAAGAACCGGTTCGGGTTCGCCACCGGAACGACCTGGGTGTGCACGAATCCCTTGCCGCGCAGGATCTCGTTGAGCTCCGCGGCCGGGCAGACCAGGCCGCACAAGCGGACGGCCGTGTTGTCCGACAGCGTCAGCAGCGCGGCCATCGCGTGCCCGAGCGTCACCGAACTCGGGTACGCGCCGTCGAGGGCGAAGATGCCGTCGGTGTCCTTGATGACGATGTCGGCCGTGACCTCGACGCGCTGGTCCAAAGTGAGCAGCCCGCGGTCGATCTTGTCGAGCACCGCGGTGGCGACGGCGATCTTGTTGACGCTGTACGCCTCGACCACCTCGCCGGCCCGCTCGGACACGGCGGGCACGAGGTTCCCGGCGGCGTCCGCGACACTGACGTAGGCCGACCAGGTGCCGCCCGCCTTCGCGGTTTCCCGGCCGTATACCGCGGAAATCCGGCGCGCGGCGGCCGAAGCGTCGGCGGCGGGAGTGTCTGATTCGGACTCTTCGGCGGCCTGAGCGAGCTGTGCCGTCCCGAGCACCGCGCCCGCGGCGGCGACCGTGCCCAGCCCCAGCAGGCGACGGCGATTGACGTTGTTGTCCACTCCGGAACCCTACCGCGTTCAGCCCGCCGGTGTGACGAATCCGGTGTCGTAGGCCTTGATCACCGCTTGCGTCCGGTCCCTCGCGCCGAGTTTCGCGAGCACGTTCCCCACATGCGTCTTGACCGTCTGCACACCGAGGTACAGCTCGCCCGCGATCTCCACATTGGACAGTCCGCCCGCCATCAGCCGCAGCACCTCGCTTTCGCGTTCGGTGAGCCCGGCGCCGGCGAGACCGTCCTGCGGGCCCCGGTTCGCCTGCTGCGCGGCCAGCCGCCGGATCGCGGCCGGGAACAGCAGCGACTCCCCCGCCGCCACCGTCCGGATCGCCGCGACGATCTCTTCGGGCCTGGCCCGCTTCAGCAGGAAGCCGCTCGCGCCGGCGAGCAGCGCGTCGTAGACGTAGTCGTCGTTTTCGAAGGTGGTCACCACGATCACCTTCGGCGGGTTGTCCATAGTGGACATGAGATGCGCCGTCGCGCGGATGCCGTCGACCGAGGGCATCCGGACGTCCATCAGCACGACGTCGGGCCGGAACCGCGAGACCAGCCCCGGCACCTCGGCGCCGTCGGACGCTTCGCCCACGACCTCCAGGTCGGGCTCGGAGGCGACGATCGCCCGCAGCCCCGCCCGGATGAGCTGTTCGTCGTCGACCAGCAGCACTCCGATGCTCATCGCCGATTCCCCCATGGCACCGCCACCTCGACCTTCCAGAATCCGTCCGCCCGGCCCGCGGTGATCGTGCCGCCGAGCACTTCCACCCGTTCCGTCATTCCCCGCAGCCCCCGGCCGCCCCCGTCGCGTGACGGCCCGGCGGCGCCGAGCGGGTTGGACACCCGCAGGCTCAACAGCTCCGTTCCGGCGTCAACGAGGACCGTCACCGGAACCTTACCGGCGTGCCGCAGCGCGTTCGTCAGGCATTCCTGCAGGATCCGGTACGCCTCGCGGGAGACGACCGGCGGCACCGAGGACGGGTCACCCCGCACCTCCGCCGCCACCTCGGCACCCGCCAGCCGCGTCGCTTCGACCAGCGCGGACAGCTCCGCCAGCCCTGATTGCGGCGTCCGCGACGACGCCTCGTCACGCAGGAGCCCGAGCACGTGGTCGAGATCGTCCAGCGCCGCGCGGGCGGAGTCCTCGATGGCCGTGAGCGCCTGCTCGGTGAAATCGGGATCCGACCGCAGCGTCCGGCGCGCGGCCCCGGCCTGGATGGTCACGACGCTCAGCGCGTGCCCGACCGAGTCGTGCAGTTCGCGCGCGAGCCGGTTGCGTTCGGCGAGTTGTTCGGTGCGTTTCTCCAGCTGGGCGATCCGCTCCGCGGCTGAGACCCCCAGCAGGCTTTTGGCGCAGCGGGTCAGAACCGCGCCCGCTCCCCACACCGCGTAGGCCAGCACGACGACACCGAGCAGGAACGCCACCGGGATCCACGCGCTCGCCCAGCCCTTCGGCACCTCGATCGGGTCCTCGGTGGACAGTGCGATGCGGCCGGTGAACGGGGCCGCGATCGTGAACCCGAACGCGACCGGGACGACCAGGCTCGCCAGGCTGACGACGCAGCCGGTGCTCACGTGCAGCAGGAACATCGCGGTCGATCGCAGGCGGACCGGCCAGCTCGTCGCGGGCCCGAACGTCACTCCGGGCACGGGGTCGTCCAGGAGTTCCCGTACGGCCGCGCCCTCCAGTACCCGGACGGCGGGGATGAACGACGACGCGACGATCACGAGGACGGCGGTGATCATCGCGATGACGAGCCCTCGCTCCACCGTCACGACGAGGGGCAGCAACGACGGCACCACGATGGCGGCGAAGAGGATGTACGGCACGCTCAGCGCTCCGCCGAGGATGAAATACACCCACCGGCGGTAGGTCGCGCGGTCGACGAGCGGGCCGAAAAGTCGCATGCGCTCTTTCTAGCGTGCGCCGGCCTCCCGCGTATCCCTCATGAGTATCCCGGCGATCTCCCTCGCCAGCGTGACGCGGTGCGCGTCCCCGTCGATACCGGTGTGCGCGACAGCGCCCTCGACGAGGAGGAAGAGCTGCTCCGCGAGCCTCTCCGGATCGTCCGCGCCCGGGGCGTCCTCACGGATCAGTTCGGCGAACTTGGCTCGTACCGCCGCCTTGTGCCGCCGGATCACGTCGAGGCCGGGATGCCCCGCGGGCAGTTCGGCGGCCGCGTTCAGGAACGCGCAACCCCTCTCGCTCCCGAGCCGGGGGTGGTCGACGTAGGCGTCGAAGACCACGAGTGCCCGAGGACGGCCGGCTTCGGCCAGCCGCTCCTCCAGGTATGCCCACCAGACGTCATGACGACGTCGCAAGTACGCGACGGTGAGCTCCGTCTTCGACCCGAAACACGCGTACAGGGTCTTCTTCGTGACGCCGGCGGCTTCGGCCACCGCCGCGACACCCACCGCGTTGAGGCCCTCTCGGTAGAAGAGCTCGCTCGCGGCGCTCAGGACACGCTCGCCGGCTGGGGTCAGCATGGTGTCGAGTATACCGATCGGTTGACCTGAGCGCGAAATGCGGGAACACTCGTGAACTATACCGATCGGTATACACATGGAGGAGAGTTGATGGTTTCTTCGTACAAACGCGAGCTGACGCTCACCGCGGCCGGCTTGGCACTGATCGCGGTCTCCTACGGACTCGCGAGGTACGCGTACGGTCTCTTCGCGCCGACCCTCCGGACGGAGTTCGCTCTCGATGGCAGCGCCCTCGGCGCCATCGCGGCAGGAAGTTACGTCGCGTACTGCCTCGCCGTCGTCGCCTCGACCGCCATCACGACTCGCTGGGGAGCGCGGGCGGGGGCGCTCACCGCCGGGACGACGGCCACCGCGGGAACCGCCTTGATCGCGGCCGCGCCGAACGCCGGCGTGCTCGCCCTCGGTGTCGTCCTCGCCGGCGCCAGCACCGGCCTGGCCTCTCCTTCGCTCGCCGACGCGGTCTCCCGCGTCGTCCGGGCGACCCGCCGTGACCGTGCCCAATCCGTGGTGAACGCGGGGACCGGTCTCGGCGTGCTGATCTCCGGCCCGGTCTCCCTGCTCGCCATCGGCGACTGGCGCATGGCCTGGTGGGCCTTCGCCGCGGCCTCGGCGCTGGTGACCTTGTGGATCGCCCGGGTCGTGCCGCCGGTCAAGGAGGACCGCGCGCGCGGGCTGCCGGTGCCCCTGTTCCCGCCCGCCACCGGGCGGCTGCTGCCCGCCGCCGCGACGCTCGGCCTGGCCAGTGCGGCGATCTGGACGTTCGGCCGGGACATCGCCGTGAGCGCCGGCGGGCTCGACGAGACCGAGTCGACGGTGGTGTGGATCGTCCTCGGCGCGGTGGGCCTGGCGGGCGCGTTCACCGCCGAACTGACCTCGCGGGCTGGACTGCGGCGGGCCTGGTCGGCGGGAATGGTCCTGTTCGCCGCCGCCACGGCGCTCTTCGCCCTCGCCACTCGGTCCCTCCCGGCGCTCGTCATCGCGGCCGCGCTCTTCGGAGCCGTCTACATCGGACTGACCGGCGTCCTGATCCTCTGGGGGACCAGGACTTACCCGACGGCGCCCGCGTTCGGTGTCGGCGTGGCCTTCCTGGCGCTGGCACTCGGGCAAGCCGCCGGGGCGCCGCTCATCGGCCTCCTCGGCGATCTTCTCGACCTCCGCGCCGGATTCCTCGCGGCGGCGGCGATCGCGGTCCTCGGCGTTCTCTTCGCTCCCCGCGAAGCGACCCCGGCGTACAACTTCGGGGTCCGCTCCCTCTCGAGGGTGAGTACCGTCCCGCCGGAGCGGGAATCCAGCGCGGACCGCGCGTGATGTGCTCTTCGGCATGAACCTGCTGCTCGGCCTGCTCACCCTGCCCGTCTACGCGCTGATGCTGTGGCCCCTCGTGGTCGCGGCCCGCCGCGTGCTGGGCGTGCGGATCGGCGTGATCCGGGCGTTCTGCGCGGCCGGTTTCGGCTGGCTCGTCGCGGGCGGCATCCTCAGCGCGTTCCCGCGGGCGATGTACTCGGGCGGCGCCTTCGCCGGACTGGTCATCCCGGTGGCGGGCGGCGCTTTCCTGGCGACGCTGATCTTCCTGTTCGTCGCGGAACTCGCGCTGCCGTCCGGTTCGGGGCTCGGCCTGATCGGCAGGATCCGGTCGCTCCGCCGCCGCGTGGCCCGGACGCGGCGCTACTCGCAGATCACCCGGATCGCGATCAAGCACGGCCTCGGCCGGTACCTCACCGGCCGTCGCGAACCCGGCCTGGCCCAGGTCCGGCACGCCAAACTCGCGCGGTCGCTTCGCCGAGCGCTGGAGGAGGGTGGCGTGACGTTCGTGAAACTCGGCCAGCTGCTCTCGACGCGGTCCGATCTGCTCCCGCCGGTGTTCGTCGACGAGCTCAGCAAACTCCAGGACCAGGTCGCCTTCGCCGACGCAGACGAGGTCGCGACGGTGCTGCGAGAGGAACTGGGCGGCGACCCGGACGAGATCTTCGCCGAATTCGACCCGGAACCGATCGCGGCCGCGTCCATCGCGCAGGTCTATCGGGCGAAGCTGCGTGACGGGCAGGACGTGGTCGTCAAGGTGCAGCGCCCCGGCGTGCAGGCACTGGTCGACCGGGACCTCGACATCGTCCGCCGGGTGGCGGCCGCGCTGGACCAGCGCGCGGGCTGGGCGCGTTCGCTCGGCGTCGTCGACCTCGCCGAAGGATTCGCCGACGCACTCGTCGAAGAGCTCGATTTCCGCACCGAAGCCAGGAACATCGAAGCGGTCGCGGCGGCCTACCCCGGTACCGAGGTCGCCCTGCCGACCGTCCACAAAGAACTGTCGACCGAACGTGTCCTGGTGATGCGGCGCCTCGACGGCAAACCGCTCGCCGCCGCGCGGGACCAGGTCCCGGCCGCGGAACGGGCTGGCCTCGCGCGGTCCATGCTGCGGTGCGTACTCGGCCAGGTGATGGGCAGCGGCGTCTTCCACGCCGACCCGCATCCCGGCAACGTCCTGCTGCTCACCGACGGCAGGCTCGGCCTGCTCGACTTCGGCTCCGTCGGACGGCTCGACTCGGGCCTGCGCGGCGGGCTGCAGAACCTCATCCTCGCCCTGGACCGGGGCGACCCGGCCGCGTTGCGCGACGGCCTGCTGGAGATCGTCGACCAGCCGGACGAGATCGACGAGCGGCGCCTGGAGCGGGCGCTGGGTTCCTTGGTGGCCAAGCATTTCAACCACGGACAGGCGCCCGATCTCGACATGTTCACCGACCTGTTCCGGGTGATCGCCGACTTCCGGCTCAGCGTGCCCCCGCCGATCGCCGCGGTGTTCCGCGCGCTGGCCACCTTGGAGGGAACGCTGGCCGCGCTGGCGCCGGGATTCAACATCGTCGTCGAATCCCGCGCCTACGCCGCCGAGCAAGTGGGTGCCGGATTGCGACCGGAATCGCTGCGGTCCACGGCCACCAACGAACTGATGGCGCTCCTGCCGGTGCTGCGGCGGCTACCGCGCCGCGTCGACCGGATCGGCAACGCGCTGGAACAGGGCAGGCTTTCGGTCAATGTCCGGCTGTTCTCCGACGAACGCGACCGCGACGTGGTCACCGGGTTGGTGCACGAGATCCTGCTGGCGTTCGTCGGGGTGGCCACCGGGCTGATGGCCGTCCTGCTGCTGGGCAGCGCGACCGGCCCGGAGGTACTGGACGGGGTCACGCTGCACCAGATGTTCGGCTACAACCTGCTGGTGGTCAGTGCGCTGGTGGGATTGCGGCTGCTCTTCGTCGTTTTCCGGCGGAGCGGACAACGGTCACGATCGCCCCGATGACACCGATCGCAACGAGGCCGACGCCGGCGAGCATGAAGTAGCGCGCGGCGAGAAATCCGGTGTCGGACACCGGTTCCCCTGGCAGACCGGCATCGACGAAAGCCGTTGTCTGCGGAAGGGGTTCCGCGTTGATGCTCCTGCCGATGCCGACGATGACCCCGTGCACCTTGTCCAGCGGAACGGCGCCGTCACCCGGTGACCCCGCGTAAATCTGCGAGTCGCGGGAATTGTTCCGCTGGTCGCCCGCGAGGAACACGGTGCCCGGTGGGACTTTGACGTCGAAGCGCCTCCCGCCGGTGCCCTCGTAGTCGACGTAGGTCTCCTTGACGGCTTTCCCGTTGACAGTGATCAGGCCGTCCTTCGTGCAGCAGACGACCTGATCATCACCGACGGCGATCACCCGCTGGATGGCAAGGCCCTCGCTGGGACTCGCGTCCGGATACGCGCTGAGATCCATGAGAACCACAGCGCCACGCGGAATGTCGCCGACATCGGACCACCGGTAGGTCACGATGGTGCCGGGTTTGAGCGTGGGACTCATCGCCGGGCTGGCAACGGTCTTCATCCCGTAGTCCGACAAGCTCCAGAAGCCGTAGCCGCCGGCACCCACGCCGACGACCGCCACCAGGATCATCACCCACAGGAGCGGGGAGGATCTTCGCTTCGGCCCGGCCTTTTCGGGAGGCGGGGCGGGAAAGTCCATTTCGGTCACAGCGCAGATTAGCGTCTCAACCTCGGGGCGCGTACATGATTACTCCGACTCCCGCCAGGCAGATCAGCGCGCCGATGACGTCGTAGCGATCCGGCCGGTAGCCGTCGGCGACCATGCCCCACGCCAGCGATCCCGCGACGAACACTCCCCCGTACGCGGCGAGGATGCGGCCGAAGTTCGCGTCGGGTTGCAGGGTCGCTACGAAACCGTAGAGGCCGAGCGCGATGACGCCCGCGCCGATCCAGAGGTAGCCGCGATGTTCCCGCACCCCTTGCCAGATCAGCCAGGCGCCGCCGATCTCCAGCAGGGCGGCGAGCGCGAACAGCGCGACGGACCGGACGATCATTCCGTCACTCAACCAGACGCGTACCGTACGGGCATGCCCCTGGTGGTCGTGAGGGCTTCGGGTCGTTCTGGCCGGGGTGTCTCAAGTACCTACCGGCTTCCGGCCGCCGTTGATCCCGGGCCGGTTCTGTGCGGGCCTGGGGGTTTGGAGCCGGTGCTCGCCAGAACGGTGCCGGGCCCGGCCGCGGTCGACGTTGCGAAAGCCACTTTCGCAACGTTGAAGGTTGCTTTCGCAACCCGCCGGCCAAGCCCAGCACCCAGCAGAACCCCGGTACCGAGTGGGTCGGGTCTCGTGAGTGTTTAGGACGGTTAGAACCGTCCTAAACACTCACGAGACCCGGCACCGACACCGGCGTTGCGCGTGAAGGCCCCCTTCCCTCGGCTGAGCCGAGGGAAGGGGGCCTTCACGCGCGAAAACAGGGATCAGACGGTGAAGCCGAGCGCCCGCAGCTGCTCGCGGCCGTCGTCGGTGATCTTCTCCGGGCCCCACGGCGGCATCCAGACCCAGTTGATCCGGAAGTCCTTGACCAGCCCGGTTCCCCCGCCGACGAGCGCGGCACCGGTCTGGTCCTCGATGACGTCGGTCAGCGGGCAGGCCGCCGAGGTCAGGGTCATGTCGATGGTGGCGGTGTTGTCCGCCTCGACGCGGATGTCGTAGACCAGCCCGAGGTCGACGACGTTGATGCCGAGCTCCGGGTCGACGACGTCGCGCATCGCCTCTTCGACGTCCTCGACCTTCGCCACGTCGGCGGCGTCCGGGGCGGCGGCGGTCTCGGCGTCGAGGTCGGCGGCCGTGCGCCCCTCGCGGGTTTCGGTCTGCTGTTCGGTCATGCCGTCTCAACTCCGTTGGTCGTGCGGGCGACGGCGTCCTTGAACGCCATCCACCCGAGCAGGGCGCATTTCACGCGGGCCGGGTACTTGGCCACGCCGGCGAAGGCGATGCCGTCCTCCAGCACGTCCTCGTCGGGTTCGATCTGCCCTTTGCCCTGCATCAGCTCGACGAAGGCGTCCATGGTGGTGAACGCCTCCTCCACGGTGTGCCCGACGACGAGATCCGTCAAGACCGACGTGGAGGCCTGGCTGATCGAACAGCCCTGTCCCTCGTAGGAGACGTCGGCGACCTTCCCGTCGTCGACCTTCACCCGCAGCGTCACCTCGTCGCCACAGGTCGGGTTGACCTGGAACGACTCGGCGTCGAAAGGCTCGCGCAAGCCTCGGCCGTGCGGGTTCTTGTAGTGATCCAGGATGATCTCCTGGTACATGCTTTCGAGGTTCATCACGCCACCCCGAAGAACTTCTGCGCCTCACGCACCCCGTTCACCAGTGCGTCCACTTCGGACAGGGTGTTGTAGACGTAGAACGACGCGCGCACGGTCGCGGGCACCGAGCAGGCCCGGTGCAGCGGCCACGCGCAGTGGTGCCCGACGCGGACGGCGACGCCGAGGCTGTCCAGCACCTGGCCCGAGTCGTGCGGGTGGACGCCGTCGATGACGAACGACACCAGTCCGCCGCGGTCGACCATGTCGGTGGGGCCGATGATCCGCACGCCCGGGATCTCGCCGAGCCCGGCCAGCGCCGCCTCGGTGAGGGTGTGTTCGTGCGCGGCGACCCGGTCCATGCCGATCGCCGCCAGGTAGTCGGCGGCCGCGCCGAGGCCGACGGCCTGCGACGTCATCGGGGTGCCCGCCTCGAACCGCTGTGGCGGCGCGGCGAAGGTGGTCTGCTCCATGCGGACCAGCTCGATCATCGAGCCACCGGTCAGGAACGGCGGCATCGCTTCGAGCAGCTCGCGGCGGCCGTAAAGGACACCGATGCCGTACGGGCCGACCATCTTGTGCCCGGCGAAGGCGGCGAAGTCGACGTCCAGCGCGTGCAGGTCCACCGGGAAGTGGGGCACCGACTGACAGGCGTCCAGCACGACCAGCGCGCCGACCTTGCGGGCCTTCTTCACCAGGAAGTCGACCGGGTTGATCGTGCCGAGCACGTTGGACTGGTGCGTGAACGCGAGCACCTTGGTCCGCTCGGTGATCAGTTCATCCACATTGGACAGGTCGAGGCGGCCGTCCGCGGTGACGGAGAACCACTTCAGCGTCGCGCCGGTGCGCTGGCAGAGCTGCTGCCACGGCACCAGGTTCGCGTGGTGCTCCATCTCGGTGATGACGATCTCGTCGCCGGGACCGATCTTGAACCGCTCGGCCCCGGGACCGGCCGTGGCGGCGTTGCTCATCGCGTAGGCGACGAGGTTGATGCCCTCGGTGGCGTTCTTGGTGAACACCAGCTCGTGCGGGGAGGCGCCGACGAACTCCGCGATCCGCACGCGGGCGGACTCGTAGGCGTCGGTCGCCTCCTCGGCGAGCTGGTGCGCGCCGCGGTGCACCGCGGCGTTCGAGGTCTCCAGGAACCGGCGCTCGGCTTCGAGCACCTGCGCCGGCTTCTGGGACGTCGCACCGGAATCCAGATACACCAAGGGTTTCCCGTCCCGCACCGTGCGGGTCAGGATCGGGAAGTCGGCCCTGATGGCCGCTACGTCCAGCGGTACAGAGTTAGCCGTGGTGGTGGTCATCGGGCCAACTCCTCTCGGTGTAGTCGTGAAGTTCAGTGATCAGACGGCGGCGGTCTCGGCGGAGCCGGTGTACTTGACGTACCCGTTCTCCTCGAGCTCGTCCGCGAGTTCACGGCCGCCGGACTCGACGATCTTGCCGCCGGCGAAGACGTGCACGAAGTCGGGCGTGATGTGGCGCAGGATCCGCGTGTAGTGCGTGATCAGCATGACGCCGGCCTCGTTGTTGGCCTTGAACTCGTTGACGCCCTCGGACACGACGCGCAGCGCGTCGACGTCGAGACCGGAGTCGGTCTCGTCGAGGATGGCGATCTTCGGCTTGAGCAGCGCCAGCTGCAGGATCTCGTGGCGCTTCTTCTCACCGCCGGAGAAGCCCTCGTTCACCGAACGCTCGGCGAACTCGGACGAGATCTCCAGCTTGCCCATCTCGTCCTTGACCTCCTTGACCCAGTGGCGCAGCTTGGGGGCCTCGCCACGGACCGCGGTGGCCGCGGTGCGGAGGAAGTTGGACATGGACACGCCCGGAACCTCGACCGGGTACTGCATGGCGAGGAACAGGCCCGCGCGGGCACGCTCGTCGACGCTCATCTCGAGCACGTCCTCACCGTCGAGCAGGACCTGCCCGGAGGTGACTTCGTACTTGGGGTGACCGGCGATGGCGTAGGACAGCGTGGACTTGCCCGAACCGTTGGGGCCCATGATCGCGTGGGTCTCGCCCGACTTGATGGTCAGGTTGACGCCCTTGAGGATCTCCTTGGGGCCCTCCTCGGTCGTGACCGAGGCGTGCAGATCCTTGATTTCCAGCGTAGGCATTTCTTTCCTAAAAGTCTGATGTGGACGGACGAGGGCTCAGGCGCCCACGGCTTCGAGTTCGGCTTCGATCGCGGCCTCGAGACGCTCGCGCACCTCGGGAACACCGATCTTGACCAGGATCTCGTGGAAGAACCCGCGTACGACCAGGCGGCGCGCGGCGTCTTCGCCGATTCCGCGCGACTGGAGGTAGAACAACTGCTCGTCGTCGAACCTTCCCGTCGCGCTGGCGTGGCCGGCGCCTTCGATCTCGCCGGTCTCGATCTCCAGGTTCGGGATCGAGTCCGCCCGCGCGCCGGGCGTGAGCACCAGGTTGCGGTTGAGCTCGTAGGTGTCGGTGGCCTCGGCGGCGGCGCGGATCAGCACGTCGCCGACCCACACGGTGTGCGCGCCATCGCCCTGCAGCGCGCCCTTGTACATCACCCGCGACTTGCAGTTCGGCACCGCGTGGTCGACGAAGAGACGGTGCTCCTGGTGCTGTGCTTCGTCCGCGAAGTACAGGCCGAGCATCTCGACGTCGCCACCCTTGTCGGCGAAGGTCGCCGTCGGCGAGACGCGGACGAGGTCACCGCCCAGGGTGATGACGATGTGCTTGAGCGTGGCGTCGCGGCCGAGCTTGAGGTGCTGCTCGGAGACGTGCACCGCGTCGTCGGCCCAGTCCTGGACGCTGACCACGGTCACGTTGGCCGAATCGCCGATGACGAACTCGACGTTGTCGGCGTAGGTGCCGGAGCCGGCGTGGTCGAGGACGATGACGGCCTCGGAGAACTGCTCGGCGCGCACCTGCACGTGCCCGTAGGCGACCTTGCCCTCACCGGGGCCGGTGATCTTGACCGTCGACGACTTGGACGTCTTCGTCTCCTTGGGCACCGTGATGACGGTGGCCTCGGTGAACGAGGAGTACGCCTGCGCGGCGATCCGGTCGCTCGGGACACCGGCGGCGCCGAGGCGCTCGTCGTCCCGGCCGACCGTCTCGATCTTCAGTTCGGGCGCGGCGTCGGCGTCCACTGTGGCCGAACCCGAAGCGGGGGCGGACCCGTCGTGCAGGCCGCGCAGCCGCTTCATCGGAGTGAAACGCCAGTTCTCCTCACGGCCGCCAGGGACCTCGAAGGCCTCGACGTCGTAGGAGGTGAAGCGCTCCGCGCGAGAAGTGGCCGGAATGACCACTCCTTCGCGCATCGCTTCGGAAACGTTGTTCTCGGTAACCGACATGACTAGCCGACGGACCCTTCCATCTGAAGCTCGATCAGGCGGTTCAGCTCGAGCGCGTACTCCATCGGCAGCTCACGCGCGATGGGCTCGACGAACCCGCGCACGATCATCGCCATGGCCTCGGCCTCGTCGAGACCGCGCGACATGAGGTAGAACATCTGGTCTTCGCTGACCTTCGAGACGGTCGCCTCGTGGCCCATGGAGACCTCGTCGTTGCGGATGTCGACGTACGGGTACGTGTCCGACCGCGAGATCGTGTCCACCAGCAGCGCGTCACAGACGACGCTGGACCGCGAGTGGTGCGCCCGCTTCGCGACCTTGACCAGGCCTCGGTACGAGGTGCGGCCACCGCCGCGCGCCACCGACTTCGACACGATGGTCGAGGAGGTGTGCGGCGCCAGGTGCTCCATCTTCGCGCCGGCGTCCTGGTGCTGTCCCTCGCCCGCGAACGCGACCGAGAGGACCTCGCCCTTGGCGTGCTCGCCCATGAGGAACACGGACGGGTACTTCATCGTGACCTTGGAACCGATGTTGCCGTCGATCCACTCCATGGTCGCGCCCTCTTCGCACTTGGCGCGCTTGGTGACCAGGTTGTAGACGTTGTTCGACCAGTTCTGGATGGTCGTGTAGCGGCAGCGGGCGCCCTTCTTCACGATGATCTCCACGACCGCCGAGTGCAGCGAGTCGGACTGGTAGATCGGCGCGGTGCAACCCTCGACGTAGTGCACGTAGGCGTCTTCGTCGACGATGATCAGGGTCCGCTCGAACTGACCCATGTTCTCGGTGTTGATGCGGAAGTACGCCTGCAGCGGGATGTCCACCTTGACGCCCTTGGGCACGTAGATGAACGAACCGCCGGACCACACCGCGGTGTTCAGCGCGGAGAACTTGTTGTCCCCGGCCGGGATCACGGAGCCGAAGTACTCCTTGAAGATCTCCGGGTGCTCCTTGAGCGCGGTGTCGGTGTCCAGGAACAGGACGCCCTGGGCCTCCAGGTCCTCGCGGATCTGGTGGTAGACGACCTCGGACTCGTACTGCGCGGCGACACCGGCGACGAGGCGCTGCTTCTCCGCCTCGGGGATGCCGAGCTTGTCGTACGTGTTCTTGATGTCCTCGGGCAGGTCTTCCCAGGAAGTGGCCTGCTTCTCCGTGGACCGCACGAAGTACTTGATGTTGTCGAAGTCGATCCCGGAGAGGTCCGCACCCCAGTTGGGCATCGGCTTCAAGTCGAAGAGCTTGAGCGCCTTGAGTCGCGCTTCGCGCATCCACTCCGGCTCGGACTTCTTCGAGGAGATGTCGGTGACGACGTCCTCGTTCAGTCCGCGACGGGCCGTTGAGCCCGCCTCGTCGGAGTCCGCCCAGCCGAACGCGTACTTGCCAAGGGACTCGATGGTCTCTTCCTGGCTCATGGGCGCGGTGGTGGGAGTGCGCTGCTCGGCAGCGGCAGTCATGCGGGTTTCCCTCCATTCGGGATCCGTGCTGTGCGCCCTGGAGAGGGCGCCGTGCTTCCCGGCCCGGGTGTGGCCGGGTGACCCGTCGAGACGACGGGTACGTGTGTGGTGCACGCGTTGTCACCGCGTGCGATGGTCGCGAGCCGCTGGACGTGAGTACCCAGAAGTTCCGCGAAAGCCTCTGTCTCGGCTTCGCACAACTGAGGGAACTCGGCGGCGACGTGGGCGACCGGGCAATGGTGCTGGCAGAGCTGTTCGCCGACACCGACCTGACGGGTCGACGCAGCGTAACCCTCCCTGGTCAGCGCCGCAGCGAGGGCCTCGGCGCGCGAGGCGGGGTCCGTGTGCTTGGTGATCGCGTCCTGATGCGGGCCGACCAGCGAGGCGACCCGGGCCTCCGCGAAGGCCTTCACGGCGTCTTCCCCGGCGTGTTCGGCGAGGAAGCGGATGGCCGAGGACGCGAGGTCGTCGTAGGCGTGCCCGAACCGGGCGCGGCCGGCCTCGGTGAGCAGGAAGTTCTTGGCCGGGCGGCCTCGTCCGCGGGGGCCACGACGGGGCGCGTCCCGGGTTTCGGCCTCGCCGTCGGCGAGCAGGGCGTCGAGATGACGGCGGACGGCGGCGGCGCTGATCCCCAGCTGCTCGGCCACCACGACGGCGGTCATCGGACCCTGTTCCAGCAGCAAGCGGGCCACTTCGTGCCTGGTCCGGCCCTCGGGGCCGATCTGCGCGGGGACAGGCTGGACCTCGGCGCGGGGCATGTCGCCACCGGCCTCGTCCTGCGTCCCCGTCTTTTTCACAACACAAGTGTGACGTATTTCCGGGGAGACGGCAAAGAGGGGTGCCTCACGGAGTGGCGTGGGTCACGTCGGCCGCTGATCTTCCAGGGGTAACCACGTACCCGCCCGGTCTGTTCCCGCCGGTCGCTACCCTTCGTGCGTGGTAGTGGGCGATCACCCGGCACAGCGGGACACGGACGGGGCAGAGCCGGAAGACCGGGCCGTAAGGCCGTCGGGGTCGGTGGCGACGCTCGTCCCGGGGCGCCCGCACGATCCGGAGCCGCTGGACGACAAGGAACTGCGCGGGCTGAACGTGGTCCGCCGGTTCGGCGCGGTCGGTTCGCTGTTCCTCGCCCTCGGCTCGCTCGGCGCGGGAGCCGCCCCGGTGATCAACCCGGTGCAGGAGATCCCGGTCCTGCGGCTGTTCACCCGCATCCCCATGGTCTCGCTCGCGATGGGCCTGGCCGGGATGGCGATCATCGTGCTCAGCTGGCTGCTGCTCGGCCGGTTCGCGCAGCCCGCGCGCCGCCGCCTCGCCACCCAGGGCCAGCTCGCCCGCACGATCGCGCTCTGGTGCGCGCCGCTGCTGTTCATCCCGCCGCTGTTCTCCCGCGACGTCTACAGCTATCTCGCGCAGAGCGAGATCGTCGCCCGCGGGATGGACCCGTACTCCCTCGGCCCGGCCGAAGCCCTCGGCGTCTCCGACCCGCTGACCTCGGGCGTCTCCAACATGTGGCGCGAGACCCCGGCGCCCTACGGCCCGCTGCTGCTGCGCCTCGGCGGCTGGCTCGCCCCGCTGAGCAGCGGCAACATCGTCACCGGCGTGCTGCTGCAGCGCGGGCTCGCGCTGATCGGCGTCATCCTGATCATCTGGGCGCTGCCCCGGCTGGCCCGGCGATTCGGCGTGCAGCCCGCCACCGCGCTGTGGCTCGGCGCCGCGAACCCGCTGCTGATCTTCCACTTCGTCGCGGGCGCCCACAACGACGCGCTCGCGATCGGGCTCATGGTGGCCGGGCTGGAGGTCGGTCTCCAGCGGATGCCGGTGCGGTTCAAGGACGACGCCGTCCCCCCGCTGGCCAAGGGCGAACTGCTCTACATCGGGCTCGGGGTGGCGCTCATCACCCTCGGCGTCGCGGTGAAGATCAACGCGATCCTGGCGCTGCCGTTCTTCACGGTGATGGTGGCCAGACGCTGGCACGGCCGGATCAAGGACCTGGTCACCGCCGCGGTGCCGATGGCGCTGCTGTTCGGCGTGGTGCTGGTGGCGGTCTGTTACGGCACCGGCCTCGGTTTCGGCTGGGTCGGCGCGCTCGGGACGCCGGGACTGGTCCGCTCGTGGATCTCGCCGACGTCGGAACTCGCCGCGCTCGGCGGCGTCCTCGGCATCGCGCTCGGCCTCGGCAACCACACCAACGCGATGGTGCCGATCCTCGGCACGCTGGGCTACCTCGTCGCGGGCGCGGTGACGGTCAAATTCCTCTGGGACAGCTTCAAATGGCGCTACCGGCCGATCATCGGCCTCGGTGTCTCGCTGGGCGCGGTGATGGTGCTGCACGTCGCGCTCCAGCCCTGGTACCTGCTGTGGGCGATCATCCCGCTCGCCGCGGCGGCGGGGACCTCGCGGTTCCGCATCGCGGCGACGATCGTCACCGCCGTCCTGCCGTTCCTGCTGCCGACGACCGGAAGCACCTTCGAGGGCCGCGGTTTCGTCCTGCCGTTCGCGTGGGCCGCCGCCGGGGTCGTCACGCTACTGGGGCTGTTCATCGTGCATCGCCTCTCACCACTGCTGCTGTCCAGACCGTCCCCGGAGCATTCGGTCCCGGCGTGAGGCCGTATCGTGACCTGTCGTGAACGCCCCCGCCGTCGAGATCACCGGGCTGGTGAAACGCTACGGATCCACCACCGCCGTCGATGGACTCGACCTGCGGATGGAACGTGGCACACTGCTCGCTCTGCTCGGCCCGAACGGGGCCGGCAAGACCACCACCGTCGAGATCTGCGAAGGCTTCCTGAGGCCTGACGCCGGCGAAGTCCGCGTGCTGGGCCTGGACCCGGCGCGCGACGGCGCCGCGCTGCGGCCCCGGATCGGCGTGATGCCCCAGGGCGGCGGCGCGTATCCCGGCGTCCGCGCCGACGAGATGCTCGGGCTGGTCGCCGCGTGTGCGGCGAACCCGCTCGACCCGGCCTGGCTGCTGGACGTCCTCGGTCTCGCGGGGGCGAGGAAGACGCCGTTCAAACGGCTTTCCGGCGGGCAGCAGCAACGACTTTCGCTCGCCTGCGCGCTCGTCGGGCGGCCGGAGCTGCTCTTCCTCGACGAGCCGACGGCGGGGATGGACCCGCAGGCCCGCCGCCTGGTCTGGGATCTGCTCGCGGCGCTGCGCGCCGACGGGGTCAGCGTGCTGCTCACCACGCATCTGATGGAGGAGGCCGAAACGCTGGCCGACACCGTGGTGATCGTGGACCACGGCAAGGTCGTCGTCGAAGGCTCTCCGCAGTCGCTGACCGTCGAGGCCGGGGAGACCGCGCAGCTGCGGTTCAAGGCAAGGACGCGGCTCGACACCGCGCTGCTGACCGCGGCACTGCCCGAGGGGCACCTCGTCCACGAGTCGGCGCCGGGGACCTATCTCGTCGAGGGCGCGATCGATCCGCAGGTGGTGTCGACGGTGACGGCGTGGTGCGCGCAGCAGGGTGTCATGCCCGAGGAGCTGCAGGTCGGCAGGCGCACGCTGGAAGAGGTCTTCCTGGAGCTGACCGGACGGGAACTGCGCGCATGACGACGACTCCCACGCCCCGGTTCGCCCCGGGCACGTTCACCCCGGCTCCCGGCCGCGGTTCGCTCGGCAAGATGCTGCGCACGCACGCGAAGGTCGAGGCGAGCCTGACGCTGCGCCACGGCGAGCAGATCCTGCTGACCCTGCTGATCCCGCTCGCGCTGCTGATCGGCCTGTCGCTGCTGGACATCCTGCCGTCCTCGCAGCTCGGCGATTCGTCCAAAGTGGACTGGATCACGCCGAGGATCCTGGCGCTGGCGGTGATGTCTTCGGCGTTCACCGGGCAGGCGATCGCGCTGGGCTTCGACCGCCGCTACGGCGTCCTCAAACGACTTTCCGCCACCGCGCTCCCCCGCTGGCTGCTCGTCGCGGGCCGGGTGGCCGCCGCGCTGGTCGTGGTCGCGCTGCAGGCGGTGATCCTCGGTGCCGTCGCCGCGCTGCTGGGCTGGTCGCCGTCGCTGGGCGGGCTCCTCGGCGCGATCCCGTTCCTGATCGTCGGCACGCTCGCGTTCGGCGCGCTGGGCCTGTTGCTCGGCGGGGCACTGCGCGCGGAGGCCGTGCTGGCGCTGGCGAACATCGTCTGGTTCGTGCTGCTGCTCGCGGGCGGCATCCTGCTGGCGCCGTCGACCATGCCGTCCGGGGTCGCGTGGATCGTCGAACTGCTGCCCTCGGGCGCGCTCGCCGAGGGCCTGCGGTCGGTGCTGCTGGACGGCTCGTTCGGCTGGGGTCCCTTCGCGGTGCTCGTCGGCTGGGGCGTCGTCGCGGGCGCGCTGGCGAGCAAGACCACGAAGCTGACCTGAGGCGGCCGACACAGCGGGTGCGGCCGGTGGAACGCTCTCAGGAAGGGCGTTCTAGCATCGGACGGTGCCGTTCCAGAGCCTTGTAGCGCGTCTGCCGTATCCCTCGTTCGCGGTCCAGCGAGCGGTCGCGATGGCGGCGGTGATCGCACAGGCCGGAATCGGCGTCACCGGCTCGGTCGTCCGGGTGACGGGTTCGGGCCTCGGCTGCCCGACCTGGCCGCAGTGCGTCGAAGGCAGCATCGTGCCCGTCGCGCACCCGGAATTCGACGCGCTCACCCAGTGGATCGAGTTCAGCAACCGGATGCTGACCGGCGTCGTCATCGCCGTCGCCGCGCTGTGCGTGATCACCGCGTGGCGCGTGCAGATCGAGCACCCGAGCCGCCGCCGCCTGGTCAAGCTGGCCTGGACGATGCCCGCCGGCGTGATGCTGCAGGCCGTCGTCGGCGGGATCACCGTGCTCGCGAAACTCGAATGGTGGACCGTCGCGCTCCACTTCCTGGCCTCCACTCCCCTGGTCTGGCTCGCGGTCCTGCTGCTGCGCGCGTTCAAGGAGGGTGACGAGCCCGCCCGCTGGCTGATCCCGGACGCGGGCCGCAAGACGCTGATCGCGCTCGCCGTGGCCATGTGGGCCGTCCTCGTGGCCGGTACGACGGTGACCGGCGCCGGCCCGCACGGTGGCGACCCCGGCACCCACCGGCTCCAGGCCCCGATCGAGACGCTCACCCAGATCCACGGCGGACTGCTGGTGATCTACCTGATCGTGCTGGCCGTCTTCGGGCTCCAGCTGATGCGTGGCGAGACGCCGAAGCAGCTGTGGCAGCGGTACACCATCGTGTGGATCGTCGCGGTCCTCCAGGGCATCGTGGGCTCGGTGCAGTACGGCCTCGGTGTCCCGGAGGCGCTGGTGTCGTTCCACGTCCTCGGCTCCGCGCTGGTGATCATCTCGACGGCGGCGCTGTGGTGCGGATCACGCGATCGTGGTTCCGCGCCGGTTTCACCCGCCGCTGACCGGGAACTCGCCACTTCGAACTGACCCCCCGGCAAACCGGACGTAACCCCCGGGCGGCGTGCTCGCCAGACACTGCCCTTACGCTGCGCTCGGTGCCCCGCACGGGGGTCACCACCGAGTCGAGGCACGAGGTGTCGTATGACCGCCAGCACCGAGCCGGACGCACCGGCCAGTCCGTCCAAACCCCTGATCTCCCACCGGCGAGGCTCCGGGGAGATGCTGATCCTCAAGACCTTCCTGCTGGTCCCGTTCGTCGCGCTGCTCGCCGCCGTGCCGATCGTGTGGGGCTGGGGGATGACCTGGGTCGATCTGGCGCTGGCGGCGGTCTTCTACACCGTCGGGACGCTCGGGGTGACGGTCGGCTACCACCGGTACTTCACCCATGGCGCCTTCAAGGCCGGGCGCCCGCTGCGCGTGGCGCTCGCCATCGCCGGCAGTTTCGCGGTGCAGGGTTCGGTCATCTTCTGGGTGGCCAGCCACCGCCGTCATCACGCCTTCGCCGACCGCGAAGGCGACCCGCACTCCCCCTGGCTGTTCGGGACGTCGCCCTCGGCGCTGCTGCGCGGCTTCTGGCACGCCCACATGGGCTGGATGTTCAGCCGTGAGGTGACCAACTACGACCGCTTCGCCCCGGATCTGGTGGCCGACAAGGACCTTCGCGTGGTCAACCGCTACTTCTGGCTGTGGATCACGCTGAGCCTCGCGCTGCCCGCGGTGCTCGGCGGGCTGATCAGCTGGTCGTGGTGGGGTGTGGTGACCGGGTTCTTCTGGGCGGGGCTGGTCCGGATCGCGTTCCTGCACCACGTCACCTGGTCGGTGAACTCGATCTGTCATCTGGTCGGCGAGCGCCCCTTCGCCAGCCGGGACAAGGCGGCGAACTTCTGGCCGCTGGCGATCCTGTCCATGGGCGAGTCGTGGCACAACTCCCACCACGCCGACCCGACCTGCGCGCGGCACGGTGTCCTGCGCGGCCAGGTCGACGTGTCGGCGCGGGTGATCTGGCTGTTCGAGAAGTTCGGCTGGGCCCGCGATGTGCGGTGGCCGAAGCCGGAGCGCTTGGCCGCGAAACTCGCCAAACCCGCCTGACCCCCGGCGCATTTAGTCCTCTGGATGCGGTACTTGCACACGCAAGGATCGCATCCAGAGGACTAAATGCGGGACGTCAGGCGAGTTGCTGGCGGACGGCGGAGGCGAAACGCCAAGCCGCGGCCGCGTCGGTCTGCCGGAACCCGAGCGAAGGCTCGACGAGCTCCAGTTCCAGCAGCAGCGGCCTGCCGTCCGGCCCGGCGACGAGGTCGACGCGGGCGTAGAGCAGTTCCGCGCGCAGGATGCCCAACAGCGCCGCCGTCGCGTCCAAAGCGTCTTCCGCCAGTGCTCGGAAGCTCGCAGCGGGCTGCGCGGGTGCGAGCTTCTCGGTCACGTACAGCCCGGATTCGTCGAGTTCCCGGCCCAGCATCGCGGCCTTCGAGAACGCGTGCGAGTACACGCCGCCGAAGTACACCAGCGCCGTCTCGCCCGCACTGTCCACACTGGACTGATACGGCTGGAGCACCACGGTGTTCCCGTCCGCCTGCAACCCGGACAGGTGCGCGGCGGCCGCGTCGCCCGCGGTGAACCTGCCGGCACCGCGTGAACCGGCGCCGATGGCGGGCTTCAGCACGAACTCGCCCTTGGGCCAGCGCGGAGCCTTCTCGTCCGGCGCGATCAGGGTCGTCGGCACGACCGCGACCCCGGCGTCCCCCAGTTCGGCCAGATAGGACTTGTCGGTGTTCCACCGCACGACTTCGGCCGAATTGGCCAGCGCCGGCACGGACTCGGTCCACGACAGGAACTCTTCACGGCGCTCGGCGTAGTCCCAGGTGGCGCGCAGCACGACGATGTCCGCGGCGGCGAAGTCGACGGTCGTGTCGTCCCAGGCGGCCCAGCGGGTCTTGAAACCGAGGTCGGCCAGCGCCTCGGGAACGGCGTGCTCGTCGCCGTCGCCTTCCGGCAGCGCGGAGCAGGCGACGAAGATCGCGGATCCGCTCACTTCCCCGCCATCCGGCGGCGGTGCTCGGCGCCGATCTTGGTGGCCTTCACGGTCTCGCTGTCCCACTCGGCTGGCTCGAGGTCTTCGACGGCCTCGACCAGCGCCTCGCCCGCCTCCACGGAGGTGACGACGACGTCGCCCAGCGCGCCGTCGGCGCCCACGAGCACGACCCGCGCGCCTACCCGGCCGATGTTCTCCACCACCGCGCGCGACGGCTTCCCGTGCCGCTTCACGAAGTCGCGGGCGGCCGCGACCTGGCGCGACGTGGGGGCGGCGGTCTCGGTCTTCTCTTCGGTCTCAGCCACGCGCCGAGCTTAACCGCGAAAGGCCCAGGACGCGGAATAACCGTGGCGTCGGCCATAGTTGTGCCGGTCGGAACGACCTTGAACGAGGAGGATGTATGTCCGCGGCAGTGCAGATCCGGCGAACCGGTGGTCCCGAAGTCCTTGAGCTGTCGGAAGTCGAGGTCGGCGAACCCGGTTCCGGCGAACTGCTCGTGGACGTCGCGGCGGCGGGCGTCAACTACATCGACACCTACCACCGCGAGGGCATCTACCCGGTCGACACCCCGTTCGTCCTGGGCATGGAAGGCGCGGGCACGGTGGCCGCGGTCGGCGCGGACGTGACCGGTTTCGCCGTCGGCGACCGGGTCGCCTGGCAGGGTTCGCTGGGCAGCTACGCCCAGCGACGGCTGCTCCCCGCCACCATCGCGGTGAAGATCCCGGACGGCGTGTCCGAGGAGACCGCCGCGGCCACGATGCTCCAGGGCATCACCGCGCACGCGCTGATCGCCTCGACCTACGAGGTCAAGGCCGGTGACGACGTGCTGATCCACGCCGCGGCGGGCGGCATGGGCCTGCTGCTGGTCCAGCTGGCCAAGGCCCGCGGTGCCCGGGTGATCGGCACCGTCTCCACCGACGAGAAGGCCGAACTCGCCAGGCAGGCGGGCGCGGACGACGTCATCCGCTACGACCAGGTCGACTTCGCCAAGGCCACCCGCGACCTCACCGGCGGCAAGGGCGTCGAGGTCGTCTACGACGGCGTCGGCAAGTCCACTGTGGACGGCAGCCTGGCGAGCCTGAAGATCCGCGGCCTGCTCGTCCTCTACGGCGCGGCCAGCGGCCCGGTGCCGCCGATCGACCCGCAGCTGCTCAACCGCAGCGGCTCGGTGTACCTCACCCGCCCGACCTCCGCGCACTACGTGCTCACGCGCGAGGAACTGGAGTGGCGGGTGAACGAACTGTTCGCCGCCGTCCAGGACGGCTCGCTGAAGATCCGGATCGGCGGCCGCTATCCGCTGGCCGACGCGCGCCAGGCGCACGAAGACCTCCAGGGGCGCCGCACCACCGGCAAGCTCCTGCTGATCCCGTGACGACGCTCTGGCCGGAGGAGGTCCGGCTCGAAGGTGAGGGTCTCGTCCTGCGGGAGTGGGTCGAGGACGACATCGCGTTCATGCCGGGGCTGTTCGACAATCCCGCCGTCGCCCGGTTCACGCCGCTGCCTTCCCCGTTCGACGAGGTGGCGGCGAAGGCGCACTACGCGAAGTACGTCGCTCGCCGCGAGGAAGGCACGGGGCTGCGGCTGGCCATCACGTCCGACGGCGGCGAGCCGCTCGGCGAGGTGGTGCTGTTCCTGAGGGAGGATTCGGCCGAACTCGGGTACGCCGTCGGTCCCGCCCACCGCGGGCAGGACCTGGCGGCGCGGTCGCTGCGTGTCCTCACCGCTCACGCGCTGGACCTCGGGCTCGGACCACTGCGGCTGAAGATCGACGCCGAGAACGCGGCGAGCCAGGCGGTCGCCCGCCGGGTCGGCTACGCCCTGACCGGCGCTCCGCCCGAGACGAAGGTCGAGAAGGGACTGGAGATCACGCTGCTCACCTGGGAGTACGCCGGCTGACGGAAGTCCGTGAAGGCCTCCTTGAGGGACTCTGGGTCCCTCAAGGAGGCCTTCACGGACTTCAGGCGATCGCCACGTTCGCCCCACCAGTACCAGCAGTAACAGCGGCTGCGCGTGAAGGCCTCCTTCACTCGGCTCAGCCGAGGAACCTCGGCCTTCGCACGTGACCTAGGTACATGAAGGCCCCCTTCCTGTACTTAGGCGCAAGGAAGGGGGCCATCATGTACTTCGGGCAAGGGCACAGGGCCGGTCAGACCGGCCGGACCCAGAGCGCCCGCAGCCGGAACTCGTCCTGTTCCGCGTGCTCGACGGTCAGCTCGACCTCGTCGCCCACGTCGAGCTTCCGGAATTCTCCGGGCCCGAAACCCTCCAGCATCGCGTAGTGGACCCAGATCGGATCGGCGAAATCGGCCGACTCGACCACTCCCCAGCCGTCGTCGACCAGCCAGGAACGAACCCGTCCTCGGTGGACGCGGCCGTCGGAAGTACCCATCAGCCCTTGTCGGTCGGGACGCTCACCGCGTCGGTCACGAACACCAGGGTCTCGTTCGGCGCGATACCGTTGCCGCCCTGGCCGTAGCCGAGGTCCGGCGGGATGATCAGCAGCCGGCGCGCGCCCTGCTTGATCCCTTCGAGGCCCTTGTCCCAGCCCTGGATGACCATGCCGGCGCCGAGCGTCAGCTCGAACGGTTCACCGCGGTCGAACGAGCTGTCCAGCTTCTGCTTGTTGGACCAGGTGACCAGCGAATAGTTCATCTTCAGGTTCGCGCCCGCCTTGGCGCCCTCGCCGGTGCCGGGTTCGAGGTCCTTGGTGATGAGCTTCTTCGGCGGGTCGCAGTCGTCCGGGATGGTGATGGTCGGCGCCTCGCCGAACTTCCCGGTGGTCTTCACGTCCTCGGCGGTGCATTCCTTGCCCTTCGGGGCGGCCGGAGCCGACGAGGCCGCCGAGGCGGGGTCCGCGCCGGAGGTCTGGACCGAACCTGCGGTGTTCTGTTTCTCGCCACAGGCCGCCAGGGCGAGGACGCCCGCGCCGATGACCACGATCTTGCCGAATGTGCGCATGCGGCCGACCTTAGCCAAGACCCTCCAGCGCGGGAACAAGGTCACCGGTCTGCACTACGCCCATCCGCCGGGTCGCCCTGGTCAGGGCCACATAAAGATCGTTGAGCCCGCGGGGCGACCCGGCGACGACCTCGTCGGGCGACACCAGCAGCACCGAGTCGAACTCCAGGCCCTTCGCCCGCTCGACCGGCATCACCGACACCCGGTCCCCCGCCTCGCCGAGCGTCTCCGAGAGCGAAGCGGCCAACGGCGACGGACACAGCACGGCGACCGTCCCACCGTCCACAGCGGACAGTTCGGCGTCGACGAGGCCGGGCAGTTCCGTGGCGAGATCCGCCGGGCCGACGGACCGCAGCCAGGGCTCGAAACCCGTCTCCCGCACCGAAACCGGCGCCTCCAGTTCCGGGTTGACCTCGGCGAGCACCCGGGACGCGACGGCCATGATCTCCGCCGGGGTCCGGTAGTTCACGGTCAGTTCCTCGAGCCGCCAGCGGTCGGCGACGTACGGCGAGAGCGCCTCGCCCCACGTCCGCGCCCCGCCGGCCGCTCCGGTCTGGGCGACGTCGCCGACCAGAGTCATCGACCGGTTCGGCGACCGGCGCATCAGCAGCCGCCAGTCCATCGCGGTCAGTTCCTGCGCCTCGTCGACGATCACGTGCCCGAAGGTCCACGTCCGGTCCTGGGCGGCCCGCTGCGCCGCGGTCATCTCGCTGCGCCGCTGCTGACGCTCGGCGAACAGCTCCGCGTCGAGGACGTCGCCCACCCGCAGCAGCTCCTCGTCGACGATCTCCTCGTCCTGTTCGAGGATGTCGAGCACGCCTTCCGCGTAGGCGCGGTCTTCCCGTTCGCGACGAGCGGCCTCGGCGCGGGCTTCGGTGTCGTCCTCGCCGAGCAGCTCGGCGAGTTCGTCGAGCAGCGGGACGTCCGACGGGCTCCACTTGGCGTCGGTCGGACTGTAGAGATGCTCACGATCGGTGTCCGACAAGGCTTTCCCCGCCGCGCTGCGTAGCCGTTCGCGGTCGGCGAACAGCTCGTCGAGCACGACCTCCGGGGTCAGTTTCGGCCACAGCCCGTTGATCGCGGCGGCCACGTTCTTGTCGGCGGCGACCTCGGCCCGGATGTCCTGGACGTCGCGTGCGTCGAGGAGATCCTCGCCCAGCTTGCGAGCGGCCTGCCTGGTCAGCGCGTCGAGGAGGTCCGAGACGAAGATCCGCCGCGCGAGGTTGTGCGGACGGCGCGACCGGCGGGCCCGTGTCCGCGCCTCGGTGCAGGTCTTGCGGTCGAGCATGAGGATCTCGCGCTCGAACTCGATCTCCAGCACCGGCTCCGGCACGCGTTGGCGGTCGCGGACCGCGTTGGCGAGGACGTCGGCCATCACCGGACGGCCCTTGATCTCGGCGGCCTCGCGGGTGACCGGGCCGTCGGCGTCCAGCCCCGGGTACAGCTGCCCGATCGTGGCCAGCAGCACCCCGGTCTCGCCCAGCGACGGCAGAACCTGGCCGATGTAGCGAAGGAACGTGCTGTTCGGCCCGACCACCAATACGCCGCGCGTGGTGAGCTGCTGGCGATGCGTGTAGAGCAGGTACGCGGCGCGGTGCAGCGCGACGGCGGTCTTGCCGGTGCCCGGTCCGCCCTGGACCACCAGGACCCCGTTCGGCGACGCGCGGATGATGCGGTCCTGTTCGGCCTGGATGGTGGCGACGATGTCGCTCATCTCACCGGTGCGACGGCGTTCCAGCGCGGCCAGCAGCGCCGCCTCGCCCGCGAGACCGAGGTCTTGGCCCTGGTCGGCGGCGGAGAGGTCGAGGATCTCGTCGTCGACACCGACGACCTTCCGGCTCAGCGACCGGATATGGCGGCGACGCCGCACACCTTCGGGCGAAGCGGCGGTGGCGAGATAGAAGGGCCGCGCGACCGGCGCGCGCCAGTCGACGAGCAGCGGGCGGTAGTCGTCGTCCTCGTCGAACAGCCCGAGCCGCCCGATGTAGGTGGTTTCCTCCGCGTGCTCCGGGAGGAAGTCGAGGCGGCCGAAGCACAGCCCCTGCTCGACGGAGCTCAGCTGGGCCAGCCTGTCGGTGTACAGCGTCGTGGCGACGTCGCGTTCGGTGCGTGCCTGCGGGGTGCCGCCGGTCTGGCGCAACGTCTCGTCGAGCCTGCGCTGCGCGCCGGCACGTTCGGCGTCGAGCTTGTGGTAGACGGTGGTGACGTACTGCTGCTCGAGCGCGACGTCCTGTTCGAGCGCGTCGAGTTCCCGGTCCGGGGACACGGACAAAGCAGCCTGCTTTCGAGAGGTGGGACAGGGGCCGAACGAAGTACAACGGCGCCTGCCATCATCTCATTCCCGCGTTCTCCCCGACACGCGTGAAGGCCCCCTTCCCTCGGCTGAGCCGAGGAAAGGGGGCCTTCACGCGCTTACAAGATCAGAAAGGCAGCCCGATGGCGGGAAGCCCGATCGCCGAGTCCACCGCCAGCGCGACGAACACGATCATCAGGTACGTGTTCGACCGGTGGAACAGCGACATCGGCTTGGTCTCCTCGCCCCGCCGCACCGCCGCGTTCAGGCTGTGCGCGTAGAAGAGGAACCAGCCGCCCGCCAGGAGCGCGAACGTCGTGTAGATCCAGCTCGTCACCGGGACCAGCAGCAGCGTCCACGCGACCATCACCCACGAGTAGATGACGATCTGCCGCGCCACGTGCTGCGGGGTGGCGACCACCGGCAGCATCGGCACGCCGGCGCGCTCGTAGTCGTCGCGGTACTTCATGCCCAGCGCCCAGGTGTGCGGCGGGGTCCAGAAGAAGATGACGCCGAACATCACGAAGGCGGGCCACTCGACGGTGCCGGTGACGGCGGCCCAGCCGATGACGACCGGCATGCAGCCCGCCGCGCCGCCCCAGACCACGTTCTGTGACGTACGCCGCTTCAACACCAGCGTGTAGACGAAGATGTAGAAGAGGATCGTCACGATCGCGAGGATCGCCGAGAGCAGGTTCACCGTGAAATAGAGCACGGCGAACGACAGGACGCCGAGCACGAGACCGAAGATCAGCGCGCCGCGCCGGGGAACGGATTCCTTCACCAGCGGCCGGCGCTTCGTGCGGTTCATCACCTTGTCGATGTCCGCGTCGATCACGCAGTTCAAGGCGTTGGCGCTGCCGGCGGCCATCGTGCCGCCCACGAGCGTCGCGAGCACCAGCCACGGCGACGGGATTTCCCGGCCTGCCAGGAACATCGCGGGAATCGTGGTGACCAGGAGGAGCTCGATCACCCTGGGCTTCGCGAGGGCGGCGTACGCGCCGACGACCTGGCGGATTGTTCGCCGGCCACCGTGCGGCAGTTCACCGGTCGGATGTACGGCGCTGGTGCTGTCACTGCGTCCGTGCGCAGCGTTCACCAACGACATTTCACTCCCTGCGTCAGTTTTCGGGGCGGGGTCCACCAGGCTTCCGGGTGATGTGGCGGCCCCGGATCCGGAGTGCTCTGAACCCTTCCCCGATGTTAGACGTGCTGTTTCCAGAGGGTGATCGCGGGTCCTCGACCGGCCGAACCATTAGGCTGGCCGCGATAGCTCGCGGCGTACCTCTGCGAACGGCCCGGACCAGGAATATCGTCCCTTCCGGATCGATTGAGATTAGTAGCGGTACACGTGGGTTACCCACGAGGGAAGAGAAGCCACAACCTGATGACGGGGAGTTCGAGTTCAGTGTCCGAAACCGCCTCTACCAGCGAGAAGAACCCACTCCTCCGGCGCAACGTGCCCGCCGACTGGACCGAGAACGACACGCGGGCCGTCGACACCGTGCGGGTGCTCGCCGCGGACGCGGTCGAGAACTGCGGCAGCGGTCACCCCGGCACCGCGATGAGCCTGGCGCCGCTCGCGTACACGCTCTTCCAGCGGACGCTGCGTCATGACCCGGCGGACCCCGAGTGGCCCGCCCGTGACCGCTTCGTCCTCTCCGCCGGTCACTCGAGCCTCACCCTCTACATCCAGCTGTACCTCGCCGGGTTCGGCCTGGAGCTGGAAGACCTGAAGCAGCTGCGCAAGTGGGACTCGAAGACCCCTGGCCACCCGGAGTACCGGCACACCAAGGGCGTCGAGACCACCACCGGCCCGCTCGGACAGGGCCTGGCCAACGCGGTCGGCATGGCGATGGCGGCCCGCCGCGAGCGCGGCCTGCTGGACCCGGACGCCCCGCAGGGCGAGAGCATCTTCGACCACCACGTCTACGTGATCGCCTCCGACGGTGACATCGAAGAGGGCGTCACCGCCGAGGCCTCCTCGATCGCCGGCCGCCAGGAGCTGGGCAACCTGATCGTCTTCTGGGACGACAACGAGATCTCGATCGAGGACGACACCAAGATCGCGCTGTCCGAGGACGTCGTGAAGCGCTACGAGGCCTACGGGTGGCACACCCAGGTCGTCGAGGGTGGCGAAGACGTCGTCGCGATCGAAGAGGCCATCAAGGCCGCGAAGGCCGAGACCGAGCGCCCGTCGTTCATCGCGCTGAAGACCGTCATCGGGTACCCGGCGCCGAAGAAGATGGGCACCGGCAAGGCCCATGGCGCCGCTCTCGGTGCCGAAGAGGTCGCGGCGGTCAAGGAGATCCTCGGCTTCGACCCGGAGCAGAGCTTCCAGGTCGACGACGAGGTCATCGCGCACACCCGCCAGGCCGTCGACCGCGGCAAGACCGCCCGCGCCGAATGGCAGGAGAAGTTCGAGGCGTGGGGCGCCGCCAACCCGGAGCGCAAGAAGATCGCGGACCGGATGGCCACCCGCTCGCTGCCCGAGGGCTTCGCGGACAACCTGCCGACGTGGGAGCCGGACGCCAAGGGCATCGCGACCCGCAAGGCCTCCGGTGAGGTGCTCAACGCGCTCGCCGAGCCGCTTCCCGAGCTGTGGGGCGGTTCCGCGGACCTCGCGGAGAGCAACAACACCACCATGAAGGGGGCCGACTCGTTCGGCCCGGAGAAGGCTTCCACCGACATGTGGAAGACCAGCCCGTACGGCCGGACGCTGCACTTCGGCATCCGCGAGCACGCGATGGGCTCGATCCTCAACGGCATCGCGCTGCACGGCGGCACCCGCCCCTACGGCGCGACGTTCCTGATCTTCTCCGACTACATGCGCCCGCCCGTGCGGCTGGCCGCGCTGATGAAGGCGCCGGTCACCTACGTGTGGACGCACGACTCGATCGGCCTGGGCGAGGACGGCCCCACCCACCAGCCGATCGAGCAGCTCTCCTCGCTGCGCGCGATCCCCGGCCTCAACGTCGTCCGCCCGGCGGACGCCAACGAGACCGCGTACGCGTGGAAGGCCGTCCTGGAGGACGTCCACCACCCGTCGGGCCTCGCGCTGACCCGGCAGAACGTGCCGGTCCTGGAGGGCACCAGCGCCGAAGGCGTCAAGCGGGGCGGTTACGTCCTCGCCGAGGCGTCCAACGGCAGCCCCGAGGTCGTGCTGATCGCGACCGGCTCCGAGGTCCAGCTGGCCGTCGAGGCCCGCAAGACCCTCGAGGCCGACGGCATCCCGGCGAGCGTCGTCTCGATGCCGTGTGTCGAGTGGTTCGACGCGCAGGACCAGTCCTACAAGGACTCCGTCCTCCCGCCGTCGGTCAAGGCACGCGTCTCCGTGGAAGCCGGTATCGCCCAGTCGTGGCACCGCTTCACCGGTGACGCCGGGGAGAACGTCTCGATCGAGCACTTCGGTGCCTCGGCCGACGCCGCCACGCTGTTCCGTGAGTTCGGTTTCACCGCGGAGGCCGTCGTCGACGCCGCCCGTCGCTCGATCGCCAACACCAAGAACTGAGAGGACTCCAATGAGCAACGACAAGCTCGCGCAGCTGTCCGAGGCCGGGGTGTCGATCTGGCTGGACGACCTGTCCCGTGAGCGCCTGAACACCGGCAACCTCGCCGACCTGATCCGCGACAAGCACGTCGTGGGCGTCACGACCAACCCGACGATCTTCGCCAACGCGATGTCGAAGGGCGAGGCGTACGACGAGCAGACCAAGGAGCTCGCCGCGCGCGGCGCCGACGTCGAGGCCACCATCCGGGAGCTGACCACCACCGACGTGCGCAACGCCGCGGACCTGTTCCGCGACGTGTACACCGCCACGAACGGGGTCGACGGCCGGGTGTCCATCGAGGTGGACCCGCGGCTGGCCAAGGACTCCGACAAGACGGTGGCCGAGGCGCAGGACCTGTGGAAGACCGTGGACCGGCCGAACGTGCTGATCAAGATCCCGGCCACCGAAGAGGGTCTCCCGGCGATCACCAAGACCCTGGCCGAGGGCATCAGCGTCAACGTCACGCTGATCTTCTCGGTCGAGCGGTACCGGGCGGTCATCGAGGCTTACTTCGCCGGGCTGGAGCAGGCGAAGGCCAACGGCCACGACCTCAAGGGCATCCACTCGGTCGCGTCGTTCTTCGTGTCCCGTGTGGACGCCGAGATCGACAAGCGCCTGGACGCCATCGGCACCGACGCCGCCACCGCGCTGCGCGGTGAGGCCGCCATCGCCAACGCGCGGCTCGCGTACGCGGCGTTCGAAGAGCTGTTCGCTTCGGACCGCTGGAAGGCGCTCGCCGAGGCCGGCGCGAACGCACAGCGTCCGCTGTGGGCCTCCACCGGCGTGAAGGACCCGCAGTACTCCGACACCCGCTACGTGGACCAGCTCGTCGTCAAGGACACGGTCAACACGATGCCGGAGAAGACCCTCGAAGCCGCGGGCGACCACGCCGAGATCACCGGTGACACGGTGACCGGCAAGGGCCCCGACGCGCAGGTCGTCTTCGACAAGCTGCGTGTGGTCGGCATCGACATCGACGACGTGTTCCTCACCCTCGAGAACGAGGGCGTCGAGAAGTTCGAGAAGTCGTGGACCGAGCTTCTCGAGACCGTCACCGGGCAGCTGGAAAAGGCGAAGGACTGATCTGGACCATGGCAGGGGAAACGACCGGCGTCGAAATCGTCGACGCCGCCTTGGCCGGCGAAGCCGCTCCGTTCGCGGAGCGGCTCGTCGCCGACCAGGTCGCATCGAAACTGGCGTCCCAGGACGCCACACTGTGGGGTCCCGAAGCCGAGTCCGAAGCGTCGATCCGTCTCTCGTGGACGACGCTGCACAAGTCCTCGCGGCCGTTGATCGGCGAGATCGAGGCGCTGCGGACCGACCTGCGTTCCGAGGGCGTCGACCGCGTCGTCCTCGCGGGCATGGGCGGTTCGTCGCTGGCCCCCGAGGTCATCACCGCGACCGACGGCGTCGCGCTGACGGTCCTCGACACCACCGACCCGGGTCAGGTCGCCGACGCACTGGCCGGTGACCTGGAGCGCACGGTCATCGTCGTGTCGTCGAAGTCCGGCGGCACCGTCGAGACCGACAGCCACCGCCGGATCTTCGCGAAGGCCTTCGCCGACGCGGGCATCGACGCGGCCCGGCGGATCGTGGTCGTCACCGACCCCGGCTCGCCCTTCGCGGAACTGTCCGAAAAGGAGGGTTACCGCAAGGTCTTCCTCGCCGACCCGAACGTCGGCGGCCGCTATTCGGCGCTGACCGCGTTCGGGCTCGTCCCGGCCGGGCTCGCCGGCGCGGACGTCGCCCGCCTGCTCGACCAGGCCGCTTCGGTGGCCGACTCCCTCGCCGCCGACTCCGTGGACAACCCCGCGGTCAAGCTCGCGGCGGCGTGGGTCGCGGCGCACGAAAAGTGCGCCGAGAAGGTCGTCATCGGGGACACGGGTTCCGGTATCAAGGGCTTCGCCGACTGGGCGGAGCAGCTGATCGCCGAATCCACCGGCAAGCAGGGCACCGGTCTCCTGCCGGTCGCCGTAGAGGGTCCGGACTCCCCCGGGTTCGCGGACGCCAAGGCCGACGCCACCCCCGTGGCGGTCGGACCGGCGGAAGGCGCGGCGAAGATCTCCGTGACCGGCTCGCTCGGCGCGCAGTTCCTGCTGTGGGAGTTCGCCACCGCCCTCGCCGGACGGCTGCTCGGCATCAACCCGTTCGACCAGCCCGACGTCGAGGCCGCCAAGAAGGCCGCGCGGTCGCTGCTCGACAACCCGGACAAGCTGAAGGGCGGCGAGAAGCCGTCCACTGTGGACGGCGCGGTCGAGGTGTTCGGCTCGGAAGGCGTGACCACCGACGGAAAGCTCGCGGACATCCTGCGGGCTTTCTTCGATTCCGCCCCGGAAACCGGCTACATCGCGGTGCAGGCGTACCTCGACCGTCTCGACGACGCGTCGACGGCGGTCCTGCGCGGCGAGATCGCCAAGCGCACCGGACGGCAGACCACCTTCGGGTGGGGGCCGCGGTTCCTGCACTCGACCGGGCAGTACCACAAGGGCGGGCACCAGAACGGTGTCTTCCTGCAGATCACCGGCGCCGTCGAGGACGATCTCGACGTTCCGGACCGGCCGTACACGCTCGGCGTCCTGCAGCACGCGCAGGCGCTGGGTGACGGCCAGGTGCTCGCCGAGCACGGCCGTCCGGTGCTGCGCCTGCACCTCACCGACCGGGCCGCCGGCCTGGCCGGACTGGTCCGCGCGGTACAGGAGGCCGGCGAGTGACACGAGCCTGGAACAACCCGCTGCGCGACCCGCGCGACAAGCGGCTGCCGCGGATCGCCGGGCCGTCCAGCCTGGTGATCTTCGGCGTCACCGGTGACCTCGCCCGCAAGAAGCTGATGCCGGCGATCTACGACCTCGCCCACCGCGGCCTGCTGCCCGCCGGGTTCTCGCTGGTCGGGTTCGCCCGCCGGGACTGGGAGCACCAGGACTTCGGCGAGCTCGTGCACGACTCGGTCAAGGAGCACGCGCGGACGCCGTTCAAGGAGTCGGTGTGGAACCGGCTGGCCGAAGGGATCCGCTTCGTCCAGGGCACCTTCGACGACGACGACGCCTTCGACAGGCTCGCTCAGACGGTCAAGGACCTCGACGCCGAGCGGGGCACCGGTGGCAACACCGCGTTCTACCTGTCGATCCCGCCGAGCGCGTTCCCGGTGGTGACCAAGCAGCTCGCCCGCTCCGGCCTCGCCGAGGCGAGCGAGGACACCTGGCGCCGTGTCGTCATCGAGAAACCGTTCGGCCGCGATCTCAAGAGCGCCAAGGAGCTCAACGAGATCGTGAACGACGTCTTCCCCGAGGAGTCGGTGTTCCGCATCGACCACTACCTCGGCAAGGAGACGGTGCAGAACCTGCTGGCGCTGCGCTTCGCGAACCAGCTGTTCGAGCCGATCTGGAACGCCAACTACGTCGACCACGTGCAGATCACCATGGCCGAGGACATCGGTCTCGGCGGCCGCGCGGGGTACTACGACGGCATCGGCGCCGCACGCGACGTCATCCAGAACCACCTGCTGCAGCTCCTCGCGCTGACCGCGATGGAGGAGCCGGTCTCGTTCGCCCCGCGCGCGCTCCGCGCGGAGAAGGTCAAGGTGCTTTCGGCGACCAAGCCGCTGGCGCCGTTCGACGAGACCACCGCGCGCGGGCAGTACGCGGGCGGCTGGCAGGGCGGCATGAAGGTGCCGGGCCTGCTGCAGGAAGGCGGTTTCGCGAAGGACTCGATCACCGAGACCTACGCCGCGGTGACGCTGGAGGTGCAGAACCGCCGCTGGGCGGGCGTGCCGTTCTACCTGCGCACCGGCAAGCGGCTGGGCCGCCGGGTCACCGAGATCGCCGTGGTGTTCAAGCGGGCGCCGCATCTGCCGTTCGACTCGACCTCGACCGAGGAGCTGGGCCAGAACGCGCTGGTGATCCGGGTGCAGCCCGACGAGGGCATCACGCTGCGGTTCGGGTCGAAGGTGCCGGGGACCACGATGGAGGTCCGCGACGTCACCATGGACTTCGGTTACGGGCACGCGTTCACCGAGTCGTCCCCGGAGGCCTACGAACGGCTCATCCTGGACGTGCTGCTCGGCGAACCGTCGCTGTTCCCGGTGAACGAAGAGGTCGAACTGTCCTGGGAGATCCTGGACCCGATCCTCGACCACTGGGCGAAGAAGGGCGCGCCCGAGGCGTACCCGCCCGGTTCGTGGGGACCGCCGTCCGCGGACGAAATGCTGGAGCGTACCGGCCGGAACTGGAGGCGTCCGTGATCATCGACCTGCCGTCGACCACGACGTCGCAGCTGAACAAGAAACTCGTCGAGATCCGCGAACAGGGCGGGCAGGTGGCGCTCGGCCGGGTGCTGACGCTGGTCATAGTGGCCGACGACGACGACAAACTCGAAGAGGCGATCGAGGCCGCCAACGAGGCCAGCCGGGAACACCCCTCGCGGGTGATCGTGGTGGCCAAGGGCGCGCGGACCGCGGCGCCGCGGATCGACGGCCAGATCCGGGTCGGCGGCGACGCCGGCGCGAGCGAGGTCATCGTCCTGCGGCTCTACGGCCCGCTGGCCGCGCAGGGGCAGAGCGCGGTCGTGCCGCTGCTGCTGCCGGACGCGCCGATCGTCACCTGGTGGCCGGGCACCGGTCCGAAGGCTCCGGCCAAGGACCCGCTCGGCGAGCTGGCCCAGCGCCGGATCACCGACTCGGCGGCGGAAAAGGCGCCCATAAGGGCACTCACCACCCGGGCGAAGTCCTATGTGGAGGGTGACACCGACCTGGCGTGGACCCGGCTGACCCGGTGGCGCGCGCAGCTGGTGTCCGCTTTGGACCTTCCGCCGTACGAGAAGGTCACCGGCGCGACCGTGACCGGCGAGGCCGACTCGCCGTCGACCGAACTGCTCGCCGGCTGGCTGGCCGAGTACCTCAAGGTGCCGGTGAAGCGGGTCAAGAGCAGCGGTGCCGCGGGCATCATCTCGGTGACGCTGGACCGGCGCTCCGGCCCGGTGGAACTGCACCGGCCGGACGGACGGGTCGGCCGGCTGACCCAGCCGGGCCAGCCGGCGCGCCGGATCGCCCTGCAGCGGCGGGACAACAAGGACTGCCTGATCGAGGAGCTGCGGCGGCTCGACCCGGACGAGGTCTACGAGGCTTCGCTGAACGGGCTCGGCAAGATCTCGACAGGCACCGCGAAGCCCGCTCCGGCGAAGAAGGCTGCTCCGGCGGCGAAGAAGGCTCCGGCCGCCAAGACCGCGAAGAGCGCCTCATGAGCAAAACCGAGGTCGTCGTCTACGAGAACCCGGACCTCCTGGCCGCCGCCGCGGCGGCCAGGCTGGTCACCCGGATCGTCGACGTCCAGGCCGCCAAGGGCTCCGCTTCGGTGGTGCTCACCGGCGGTGGCACCGGGATCGCGATCCTGCGGGAGCTGCGTGACTCCAGTGCCCGGGACGCCATCGACTGGTCGCGGCTGGATGTCTACTGGGGCGACGAGCGCTTCGTCCCGGCTGATTCGGACGACCGCAACGAGAAGCAGGCCCGTGAGGCGCTGCTCGACCACGTCCCGCTCGACCCGAAGCGGGTGCACGCCATGGCACCCTCGGACGGCGAGTTCGGCGATGACGTGGACACCGCTGCCGCGGAGTACGCCGACGTGCTCGCCGCCAACGACGCGGCGTTCGACATCATGCTGCTGGGCCTCGGCGGGGAGGGGCACACCGCCTCGATCTTCCCCGACAGCCCGGCGGTGCACGAGAAGGAACGCACGGTCGTCGCGGTGCGGGACTGCCCCAAGCCGCCGCCCACCCGGATCTCGCTGACCCTGCCCGCGATCCGTCGCGCACAGGACATCTGGCTGGTCGCCGGCGGCGACGCCAAGGCCGACGCCGTCGCGCAGGCACTGGCCGGTGCGGGCGAGGTCGAAATCCCGGTCGCCGGGGCACGCGGCTCGCGTCGCACGCTCTGGCTGCTGGACCGAGGCTCCGCCTCGAAGCTCACGAAGGTCTACCAGACCCCGTCAGCCTGACCTTCCAAGTACATGAAGGCCCCCTTCCTTGCGTCTAGCGCAAGGAAGGGGGCCTTCATGTACTTCCGGCAAGGTGCCCCAACGCGTGCCTCGCGTGATCAGGGACGTAACTCGCGTGCTTGAAGGCGTAACTCGCGAGTTACGCCTTCAAGCACGCGAGTTACGTCTCCGAGCACGCGAGTCACGGGTTCGAGCACGCGCATCCGGGTCTGACACTCTCATGGCGGAAGTCCGTGAAGGCCTCCTTCCCTACCCTGAAGGTAGTGAAGGAGGCCTTCACGGAACTCGCGCGGCAGGGTCACCGCGCGACCACGAAACGTGACGTAGATCAACTTTCGGCGACACTCGCATCAGAGAGGACTTGTTCGCGCGTCGAAACGATCAACGGACCACCGAGCCCGGGTGGTCCGGTGTGGATTCGACCGACCGAACGTTCATGCACTTGTCCGCAGAACGGACAGTGATCGCCCAGTCGCTAGCCCGACTGGGGGAAACTTACCGCCCTTGTACATCCACCCGTTAGCATCCGCACATTTGTTCGTTCCTGCGCGTCCCGATCGGGCGAAGAACACGTCTCACCATCCAAGTCCACAAGACGAGTGAGGTCGCCAGCGATGAGCACAGAGGGTCTCTCGATGCCAGGTATCTCGGTGGGCGGCTCCGGAGCGGACGCCGCCGACCGGATGCGCCGTGCCGCCGGGGTCATGTCGTTCGCCAAGATCAAACGCCCGGCGCTGGTCGCGCTGGGCATCGACACACTCGCGATCTTCCTGGCCGCGCTCGACGTGTGGCTGGTGATCCCCGAGAAGGCCCAGCCGTACTCGATCTACCTGTCCGGCGCCGCGTGCCTCGGCCTCGCCTTCCGGCGCAAGCTGCCGTTCCTCGCGGTGATCGTCACCGTCCCGGGGTTCCTCGCCGGCTGGTCACAGCTGGCCGCGATGATCGCGCTCGGCTTCCTCGCCACCCGCAAACAGATGCACTGGCAGACCTGGACCGGGTTCGCGCTCGTCTTCACCTGCCGGTTCGTGCAGTGGCCGCTGGCCGACTTCGTCGAGCTCAGCTGGCGTGAACACGTCCTGGACGGCATCTACGGCGTCATCGTCGCCGGGATGCCGGTGGCCATCGGCCTGCTCATCGGGGCGCGGACCGAGATCTCGCAGAAGCTCTCCGAACTCGCCGCCAGCCGCGACCGCGAACGCCGCTTCCACGCCGACGCCGTCCGCGCGGAGGAACGTGCCCGCCTCGCGCGGGAGATGCACGACGTCGTCTCGCACCAGATCACGCTGATCGCGATGCAGGCCGGCGCGCTGCAGGCGCAGACCACCGACGCCCGCTCGCTCGAAACCGCGCAGGTCATCCGGAAGCTGAGCACCAAGACACTCGAAGAGCTGCGTTCACTCGTGAGCGTGCTCCGCTCGGGCTCCGAAGACGACGGGCCCCGGCCGGGGATCAACGAACTCGACCGGCTGATCCGCGGCTCCGACGTCCCGGTGCATCTGACCGTCGAGCGGATCCCCGACCTGCTGCCCAGCCAGGTTTCGGCGGCGGCCTACCGGACCGTGCAGGAATGCCTCACCAACGTGCACAAGCACGCGCCCGGCGCCACCGCGACCATCCGGATCCAGGGCGAGCACGGTTCGCTCAAGGTCGAAATACGCAACGAGCGCGCTCGGACTCCCGGTTCGGCCCTGCCCTCGGGAGGGCACGGGCTGACCGGGCTGGCCGAACGCGCTCGACTGCTGGGTGGGAGCTTCGAGACCGCCGACACCGAGGACGGCGGGTTCCGGGTGCGTGCCCGGTACCCGCTCGACCGGTGAGCGAAAGCTAGATCTCCCGGCGCTGGCGCAACCGCTCCAGCGCCTCGGCGAGAATGGCCTCGCCGTCGGCGTCGGAACGCCGTTCCTTCACGTACGCGAGGTGAGTCTTGTAAGGCTCGGTCCGCGGCGCGGCAGGAGGGTTCTTCTCGTCCTGCCCACCGGGGAGCCCGCAACGCGGGCAGTCCCACTCGTCGGGAATCTCCGCGTCCATCGAGAACGAGGGCTGTGCCTCATGCCCGTTGGCGCACCAGTAGGAAATGCGGCGCCTCGGCGCCGACTCACCCCGTTCCGATTCGCCCGAAGGACCGGCACCCACACGGGTGCCCCGAATCGCGTTACCGCCAACCATGAATCCTCACACCTATAGGGATCGGCGGCGCGCCCCCCATAGGCACGCCGAAACACCTGGATCGATCAGACCTTGAGCAGGAGCCCGAGGCCGATGATGCTGATCAGCCACACCGCGCCCAGCAGCAGCGTGATCCGGTCGAGGTTCTTCTCGGCCACGCTCGAGCCGGAGAGGCTCGACTGCATACCGCCACCGAACAGCGAAGACAGACCGCCACCACGGCCGCGGTGCAGCAACACGGCGACCACCAGCAGCACGCTGGAGGCGATCAACAGGATTTGCAGGAACAGCTTCATGTCATCCTCTGCGCTCTTGGAGAATGCAGGAAAACGGTGTGCCACCAGCGGCTCTTGGCCGCCAGAACACACCGTACTCCTGGACTCGTCCACTGCTGTGTGACGGACCGGATACCCAGGTTACCCGGTAGGTGCCCCGATCAGGGCAGGGGCCCGCCCGCGGCGAGTGCGCAGAGTTTGGTGAACTCGTCACCATCCAGGCTGGCACCACCGACGAGCGCACCATCGATGTTCTCGCAGGCGACGAGGTCACTGATGTTGTTGGCCTTGGCCGAGCCGCCGTAGAGCACGCGGACCGAGGACGCGACCTCGGCACCGTACTTCTCCGCGAGGGTGGCGCGGATGGCTCCGCACACCTCCTCGGCGTCCTGCGGGGTCGCGACCTTGCCGGTCCCGATGGCCCAGACCGGCTCGTAGGCGACGACGACGTCCTTGACCTGCTCGGCCTTGAGCCCCTTGAGGCCCTCGACCAGCTGGGTCGTGGTGTGGGCGATGTGCTCGCCGGCCTCGCGGACCTCGAGCTTCTCCCCCACGCACAGGATCGGCGTGATGCCGTGCTTGAGCGCGGCCTTGACCTTCTTGTTCACCAGTTCGTCGGATTCGCCGTGGTACTCACGCCGCTCCGAGTGCCCGACGGTGACGAAGCTGCAGCCCAGCTTCGCCAGCATCGGACCCGACACGTCACCGGTGTAGGCACCGGAGTCGTGCGGCGACAGGTCCTGGGCGCCGTAGGTGAGCGACAGCTTGTCGCCGTCGGTCAGCGTCTGGACGCTGCGGATGTCGGTGAACGGCGGCAGGACCGCGACGTCGACCTTCGCGTAGTACTTCTCCGGCAGGGCGAAGGCGATCTTCTGAACCAGCGCGATGGCTTCGAGGTGGTTCTGGTTCATCTTCCAGTTGCCGGCGATGAGCGGTTTGCGCGCCACTAGTCGTTCTCTCCCAGCACAGCGACTCCGGGCAGTTCCTTGCCCTCCAGGTACTCCAGCGACGCGCCGCCGCCGGTCGAGATGTGCGAGAAGCCGTCCTCCGGCAGGCCGAGCTGCCGCACGGCCGCGGCGGAGTCTCCCCCGCCGACCACGGTGAAGGCGTCGCTCTTGACCAGCGCTTCGGCGACGGCACGGGTGCCGCCGGCGAAGGACTCGAACTCGAACACGCCCATCGGGCCGTTCCAGAACACGGTCGCCGCGTCGGCCAGCTTGCCCGCGAACAGTTCGCGCGACTTCGGGCCGATGTCGAGACCCATGCGGTCGGCCGGGATGGCCTTCGCGTCGACGACGTCGAACTCCGCGTCCGCGGCGAAGCCCGTCGCGGCGAGGACGTCCACCGGCAGGATCAGCTCGACGCCACGCTTCTCGGCCTCGGCGAGGAAACCGCGGACCTGCTCCAGCTGGTCCTCCTGCAGCAGCGAGTTCCCGACCTCGTGGCCCTGGGCCTTGAGGAAGGTGTACGCCATGCCGCCGCCGATGAGGAGCCTGTCGACCTTGGTCAGCAGGTTCGCGATGACACCCAGCTTGTCCGACACCTTGGCGCCGCCGAGGACGACGACATACGGCCGCGCGAGGTCCTCGGTGAGCTTCTTGAGGACGTCGACCTCCGCGAGCACGAGGCCGCCCGCGTAGGCGGGAAGCGCGCGAGCGATCTCGTAGACCGAGGCCTGCTTGCGGTGCACGACACCGAAACCGTCGGAGACGAACGCGCCGCCAGGGACGAGCGCGGCCAGCTCGGCGGCCAGTTCCTGACGCTCGGCCTCGACCTTGCTGGTCTCGCGCGCGTCGAAACGCACGTTCTCCAGCAGGGCCACCTGGCCGTCGGTCAGGCCCGCGACGGTGGCCTTGGCGGACTCGCCGACCAGGTCACCGGCCAGCGGGACGTCGATGCCGAGCAGCTCGGTGAGCTTCGCGGCGACGGGCGCGAGCGAGAACTTCGGGTCCGGCTCGCCCTTGGGACGGCCGAGGTGCGCCGTGACGACCACCTTCGCGCCCGCCTCGGCGAGGCGCTTGAGGGTCGGCAGGGCCGCGCGGACGCGGCCGTCGTCGGTGATGGTCTCCCCGTCGAGCGGGACGTTCAGGTCGGAACGTACGAGTACGTACCGGCCTGAGACGTCCTCGCCCAGCAGGTCTTCGAGGTTCTTCAGCGCCATGGGTCAGGAGAGCTTGGTGCCGACGAGCTTGACGAGGTCGGCGAGGCGGTTGGAGTAGCCCCACTCGTTGTCGTACCAGCCGACGACCTTGACCTGGTTGCCGATGACCTTGGTCAGCGGCGCGTCGTAGATGCAGGACGCCGGGTCGGTGACGATGTCGGCCGAAACGATCGGGTCGTCGCTGTAGCGCAGGATGCCGGCCAGGGGGCCCTCGGCGGCGGCCTTGTACGCGGCGTTGATCTCTTCGAGGGTCGCGCTCTTGGTCAGCGTGACGGTGAGGTCGGTGGCCGAACCGGTCGGGACCGGGACGCGGACCGCGTAGCCGTCGAGCTTGCCGTTGAGCTCCGGCAGGACCAGGCCGATGGCCTTGGCGGCACCGGTCGAGGTCGGGACCATCGACAGCGCGGCGGCGCGGGCACGGCGCAGGTCCTTGTGCGGCGCGTCCTGCAGGTTCTGGTCCTGCGTGTACGCGTGGATCGTGGTCATCAGGCCCTGCTCGATGCCGAAGGCGTCGTTGAGGACCTTGGCCAGCGGGCCGAGGCAGTTGGTGGTGCAGGACGCGTTCGAGATGATCGTCTGCGAACCGTCGTACTTGTCGTCGTTGACGCCCAGGACCACGGTCAGGTCCTCGCCCTTGGCGGGCGCGGAGATGATGACCTTCTTGGCGCCACCGGCGATGTGCGCCTTGGCGGCGTCACCGTTGGTGAAGAAACCGGTCGATTCGACGACGACGTCCACGCCGAGGTCGCCCCAGGGCAGGTTGGCCGGGTCGCGCTCCGCGAGGGCCTTGATCGTCTTGCCGTCGACGACGATGCCCTCGTCGCTGACGCTGACCTCGCCCGGGAAACGGCCGAGGATGGAGTCGTACTTGAGCAGGTGGGCCATGGTGGCGACGTCGCCGAGGTCGTTGAACGCGACCACCTCGATGTCGTGACCGGCGGCCTGCACGGCCCGGAAGAAGTTGCGGCCGATGCGGCCGAAGCCGTTGACACCTACGCGAACCGTCACTGCTGCCACTCCCTTGAGACTCGTCCGGGATCGCCCCGGTAAGACGTCCTTTACTCGGGCGCAACCCTAGCGTGCGTGCTCGGGCGACCCTCTTTGCCCTGACGAGACTTCCACCACTCGGTGGGTCAGGTCAAGAATCGATTAAGACCATCGCTACCAGGCCGTCTTGGGGAAACTCTCAGCTTCCCTGTGCTAGCCGTCGCTCCAGCGGTGTCCGCATCCGTGGCGTGACTCGCACCTCTCCGAACCACTCGGCCAGGTGGTTCGCCTCCGCTTCGACGGCCCGCTCGACGTCCGCGCCGACGTCCTCCAGGAAGTGATGGACGATCTCGCCGTCCGGGCGCTGCGCCCAGCCGCCGACGATGCGGCCGCCCGCCCAGACGGTGGGCCCGATGTTCCCGGTGCCGTCGAACAGCGGCGCCTTGTGCGGGCCGAGGTACCAGTCCCGCTCGATCCAGCCCATCGACGTCGGATCGAGCGACGGGAGCAGCGCGACCCAGGGCCCGGGCTCCGCGATCGGCTCCAGATCGTCGGCGAGCACCACGCCGGGAACACCGTCGAGGTCGACCTCGACCGGTTGAATCTCCGCGAGTGCCTTCTTCGTCTGGCCCGCCGTCCAGCCTGTCCACCAGCGGAGGTCGGCGATCGGGGCCGGGCCGTAGGCGTAGAGCCACCTTCGGGCGAGCTCGACGCGGGCGGCGTCGGCATCCCATTCGGCGAGGCCCCGCGGCAGCCAGCCCGCCATCGGCGCCCAGTGGTACTGGCTGCTGATCCAGCTGCCGCGCGGGCGGCCGCGCACGATACGGCCGTCGACCGCGAGCTGGAACAGGACCCGGCTGGTGACGTTGGCGATCGCCTCGTACGGCTTGCCCTTCGCCATCAGCAGCTGCTGTTTGAGCCGCGGCTCGTCCTCGGACAGCTGTTGCGCCGTCGCCGCTCCCCTGGCCTTCAGCGCACGCTCGGTCGCGTCCTCGACCTCGGCGAGCCAGCGCTCCGGCTCAGACACGTTCTCCGGGTGCCCCTGCGTGCCGAGGTGCTGTTCGAGCAGGCGACGCTGTTTCTTGGCGATGTCGGCGGAACAGGCGGCCTGCACGAGCGCCGCGTTCTCGTGTCCGAGGACGAAGACCGTGCGGCGCATGCCGAGCATCCGGATCAGCGTTCGTTCTTCGTAGAGCGCGTTTTCCAGCTCGGCGACGCCGTCGCCCTTCACCCGCGCCCACGCCGACAGGTGCACCGACGCCGGGTCCGTGGCGTGCAGCGCGACGACCGCGTCCGCGGCGGCGTGCACCGACTCGGCGGGCGTGGCGAGGCGATGCCGCGTCGCGAGGCGGGCGCGGCGCTGCGCGGTGTCGATCTTGGGGGTCACGGATCGGTTCTACCACCGGGGTCCGACAAAACCCCGGTTCGGAGCTGCTCAGTTCCGGCGCTCCCGGCCGTGGGCCACTCGCGGCACCGGTGCCCCTGGCCGCGGCTCGAAGCGAGCGACCTGCGGATGCCGTGCCCGCGGGTGCGGCGGCCGCGCGGGAGCGACGGCGGGAATCACCTGGGTGATCTCGGTGTCCGGATGCGGCGGCGCGGGAGCGACAGCAGGAATCACCTGGGTGATCTCGGCGTCCGGGTGCGGCGCGGGTCTTCCGTTGCCGGACCGGGGTTCGTCCGGCGCCCGGAGGTAGACGCGCAGCTTCTGGGTCGGCCGTTCGATCAGCCGCCAGGACACCAGCCCGCAGACGTAGGCGGTGGGCACCGCGAGCACGATCAGCAGGTACGAATCGCGCACCCCGGCGAGGGTGTACAGCTGCTGCACCGGCATGCCCCACACGTACATCCCGTAACTGGGATAGACCCACTGGTCGTAGCCCTCCAGCCGGCGCGGCCAGTGGTACGCCCAGGTGATCGCGCCGTAGCCCGCAGCGATGGGCAGGATGAAACGCGTCGCGGGTTCGATGGGCGGGGTGAAGTTCGCGACGAGGTAGAGCGCCACCAGCGCGTACGCGACGGCCGGGCGCAACGGGATCAGGTCCCGGTAGCTGTGCAGCAGCATGCCGAGGACGAACGCCACCAGGAACGCCACCATCGAGCCCAGCGGCACGCTGAACAACGAGCCCGCGTCGCCATGAAAACCCACCGAGGCCCCGATCATCCCGTCGGCCACCATGAACGCCAGCAGCAACGGGACCAGGACGATCCGGCCGCGCGCGAGGCCGCCCACCAGGCCGATGACGAGCACGATCAGATATCCGGTGGTCTCCATCGGGAGCGTCCAGATCGAACCGTTCGCGGAGTACGGGTACGGGTTCTCGGTGAACACGCCCGGGAGCAGATGCTGCAACGGGTACAGCATCGCGTTGTGCACGACGTAGCCCCAGGTGTCGTGATTCCCCCAGTACTCGCGCGGGCTGAGCACCGTGACCAGTGGCCCGATCACGAACGCGGTCACCATGACCACGAACAGCAGCGGCGGCCAGATCCGCAGCACCCGCTTGAGCAGGTAACGCCACCACGAGGAGTCCCGCCGCCAGCTGTCCGCGATCTGGTAGCCGCTCATGGCGAAGAACCCCATGAGCGCGAAGTACCCCAGCGAGATGTTCCAGCTCGCCGGCAGGCTGGTGATCCGGGTCGGTTCGATGATCGGGAAGCAGTGCTCGAAGACGACCAGAATCGCCCCGAACATCCGCAGCCACGCGAACCCGGTGTCCGGTTTCGCGTAGGTCTTCGCGCCGGGGCTACTCATGGACCACCGGCGCGAGCCGGACGCGAACCAGGCTCGTCGGATCGTCGCGTTCGAGGGCTCCGGAACAGGTGCTCACGTCGGACCGGCCGACGTCGGACGGCAGTCCCTGGTCGCCGGTCCATCCGATCAACCGATGCGCCTCTCCCGAACCCGCCATGCGCGGGAGGTTACCGGTGACTTGCCGGGGCCGTACGGGATACCGATACTTCTGGTGGGAAAAGTACCGACGCTGACCATCGCTGAACACCCAGAGCACAGAAGGAGCAACCCACAGTGACCGAGCCCGATCGTTCACGCTGGGAACGCAACCTGGGGCTCGTGGTGATCCTGGTGCTGGTGCTCGTCCTGGAGACCGCGGTGATCGGCTACCTCGTCACCTCGAACTGAACGACAGCCGTCCGGGCTGTCAGGCGTTCACCGGACTCCCACGGCTCTTCGAACCCGTTACTTTCGATTCCGTCAACGGACCGGGCCCCGAATTCCTGTGCGCGATCGCGCCGGGTACCGCTGTCCACTGGTTGAAAGAGTGGGGAAATCCATGTCCAAATTCGGAAGAATCATCACCTCCTCCGCCGCGACCGCGGTAATGGCGGGAACGGCGATGTTCGGCCTGCTCGCCGCGCCCGCCCAGGCCGCGGAAACGGCGACGTCGAGCGAGATCGGAATCGCTTCGTCCGACGACGGTGCCTGCAAGACGAAGAAGACGGTCGGAAACGCGAAGAACAAGGGAGACGTTTTCCACTCCTACGCCAAGACCTCCGTTTTCAAGCACAACCACGTCGGCATCTACTACACGACGAAGACGATCGTGGAAGCACCCGGCAAGGGCGAGAAGAGCAAGTCCGTCACGGCGTCCACGCTGAAAAAGTGCGGCCCCATCTACAAGATGTCCGTCAAGGCCAAGCAGTCCAGCCGCGACAAGGCGGCCAACCACGCCTACAACAAGTTCCGCGGCCTGGGCTACGACACGGACTTCGCGAACAACAAGTACAACGACAACGGGAAGCTGAACTGCTCCGAGCTGGTGTGGAAGGCCTACAAGGATTCCGTCGACATCGACCTGGACAGCAACGGCGGGCTGGGCGTCTACCCCGACAACATCAAGGATGACGGCAGCACCGACGTCTACGAGACCATCAAGTAACGACATCCGATGGGCGGTGCGGCCTGCCGGGCGCGGGCCGCACCATCCACCGTCCGAAAGGACTCGCCCCGGTGCGCCTTCCCCGACTCGCCGCGCTCGCCGCCTGCGCACTCCTGGCCGTGACGGCCTGCAGTTCGCCGGACGGCGGAGCAGAGGCGGACATCGCCGATCCCGCCGTGGTGAAGCTCGGCGAAACCGTCGTCGCGTTCTACCTCAGCCCGGACACCTCCGCCGACAACCCGGCGGAAAAGCGGCAGCCCGCCTATCTGGTCCTGGTGCGGGCGGACGGCGGCACACGGCTGATCGAGACCAGCGGCATGACCGAATCGCATATCGCGTGGTCGGAGACCGGGCTGTTCTTCAGCGACGACACCCGCGACTACATCCTCGGCAAGGACGGTCTGGTCAGCTTCGAAAACAAGAAGGCAGGGCATCAGCAGTCGGCTTTCGCGCTGCCCGGCGACAAGGGTTTCGTCTCGGTCTACAACGAAGGCTTTTCCGAATCCGGGTACACCAACCAGGTGGCCGTCTCCACTTCGACCGGTTCACAGCTCTACCGGGTCGAAGGAAACTACTTCATGAACGCGTTGTGCGGCGATGTCCTGAATGGAATCGCCACCGATGCTGGAGCTCATTCCGCCGCTTCGGCCGATATTCCCGGTATGCGCTCGAAGGTCGATCCCAGTGCGCAGCCGGAACTGCTTTCCCAGCTGTACCCGGCGACCGGAGGAAAGGAAAAGGTCCTCGCCTGGCGAGGAGTCTTCGACGCTGGAGACCACAACCGTCACGTGCCCTGTCACGACGGTGTCATCACGTTCCTTTCCGATTACACCGACGCCGACGGCAAACCCCGGACGACCGTCGTTTCGTGGAACACCGGCAACGGCGAGTACACCGAACAGCCCCTCGTGGACGCCGAGGGACGCCCCATCACCGAGAAACTGGTCGCCCCCGAGACGTTCTCCCAGAAGACGTACGACGCCAAGGCCGTGCGGGAAGGCCATCTCGAATGGCTCGCCGCCGACGGCCGGATCATGAGCACCGGAATCGCCTCCGGGGTCACCGTGCCACGGTTCGGCACCGGGTTCACCTCGGACAGCGATTCGTCCAGCCAGGCGAGCTTCACGGACCGGTCGATCACCCTGATCCAGGAGAGGTTCGACGGCGAGACCCCCGTCAAGATCAAGCGGTTCGACCGCGCCACCGGGACCCTGATCACCGAAATCACCGTGCCCGGGATCGCGGAACGGTTCGGCATCCGGTTCAACCTGCGCGGTATGGCCGTTCCTCCGACCTCGTGATCCGGTCTCGGTCCGTGAAGGCCTCCTTGAGAGACCCAGAGTCCCTCAAGGAGGCCTTCACGGACTCGCGCCGGCCCACCACTGGCACCGAGTGGCGAGCCTCGTGAGTGGTTAGGACGGTTAGAACCGCCCTAACCACTCACGAGACCAGACCCGCTCGGTACCGGGGTTCGGCTGGGTGGCGGGCTTGACTGGGTTGCGAAAGCCACTTTCGCAACCTTCAACGTTGCGAAAGTGGCTTTCGCAACGTTGGCCGGGTCCGGCCCCGGCACCGTCCTGGTGAGCATGTCGCGAAAGCCACTTTCGAGACGTCTGATGTCCCGAAGTGGCTTTCGCGACACCGGCTCCGGACGGAAGCCAGTAGGTACCCGGCCAGAACCGCCCTCACCACTCACGAGGCGCGCTAGACCCGCTCCAGCTCGAAGACCGGGATGACCCGGCTGGTCTTGGCCTGGTAGTCGGCGAACTGCGGCTGGACGGCGGACTGCCTGGCGTAGACCTCGTCGCGTTCGGCACCGGCGAGCACCCGCGCGCGGACCGGGAAGGTCTCGGTGCCGAGTTCGACCTTGGTGTCCGGGTTGGCCACCAGGTTGTGGAACCACGCCGGGTTGTCGTCGGCGCCGCCCTTGCTCGCGAAGATGTAGATCCGGTCGCCTTCGAGAAGCGGGACGAGCGGCGCGATGCGCTGCGTGCCGGACTTCGCGCCGGTGTGGTGGACGAGGACCAGCGGGTACCCCTCGAACATGCCGCCCGCCTTGCCGCCGGTCTCGCGGAACTCGGCGATCACGGTGCGATTGATCTGGTCGAAGTCGAACGTGTCAGTCATGACCTCGATCGTATGACGCGCTCGGTGACTGTATCGATGGCCGAGAATGCCATGAACATATCCGTTTGTCGCACTATCCTCGATGTCATGGACCTGTTGGCCGAAGCGCTCGCCGTGGGCGGAGTCCGCGGCACCGCCGGCGCGCGGATCGAGGCGTCCGGACCGTGGGGCATCCTCTGGCACGGCATCACCCGCGCCGCCTTCTACGCCATCACCTGCGGCACGGCCTGGCTGGAACTGGCCGGGCACCCGCCGCGGCAGCTCATGCCCGGCGACGTCGTCCTGTTGCCGAACGGCCCGGAGCACACTCTGCGCAGCGCCCCGGACGTCGCGATCATTCCCAATCTGTGCACGGCGGCCGAGAAGGCACGGGACTGCGGTGGCGTCCTGCGCCTCGGCTCCGGAGACGTGGAGACGCATGTCCTCGGCGCGTCCTACGACTACGACCCGGCGGTGTCCACCCAGGTGCTGGCCACCCTGCCGGAGCTGGTGCACATCCGCGCGAACCACGTCGGCGGCGGGCTGGACGACACCGTCCGGCTGTTGTCGCGGGAACTGGCCTCCCCGCAGATCGCCACCGAGTTCGTGCTCAACCGGCTCGTCGACATCCTCCTGGTCCAACTGCTGCGCGCGTGGCGGACAGAGAAACCAGCCGAGGCGCGGGGAACCTGGCTCGGTGTCCTCGGCGATCCGCTGATCAGCGTGGCACTGGCGAAGATCCACGAGGACCCGGCGAAACCGTGGACCACCGACCTGCTCGCGGCGGAACTGGCGACCTCGCGCAGCACGCTGACCCGCCGCTTCCGCGAAACCACCGGCCGGACACCCGGCGAGTACCTGACCCGGTGGCGGATGGACCTGGCCGCCGTCCGGCTGCGCGACACCGGCGACACGGTGGACACCATCGCGCGTTCGGTCGGCTACACGTCGGTGTACGCGTTCAGCCGCGCCTTCCGCCGCGCTCGCTGTCAGGCTCCTGGGCAGTACCGGGCCTCGACGCGGGAAGACCTCAAGCCTGCCGGGTGACGGGAACGACCTCGAGGAGTTCCTTCAAGCCTTCGAAATCCTGCGGATTGGTGGTGTACAAGGGCATCCGGTGCGCGATGGCCACGCTGGCGATCATCAGATCGGCCACCCGCCGCCGGGGCGTCCTGCCCATCGCGAGCACGGAAGCCGACACCCGGCCGAAGATCCGCGCCGCCTCGGTACCGAACGGCAGTGGGTCGAATTCCGATTCCACCCGTTGCAGAAGATCCGTGCGCCGGGCTCGTTCGGCCGGGTCAGCGGCGTAATGCGGTCCGGCGGACAGTTCGGCGAGCGTGATCGTGCTGATCGACATCAGGTCCGGCAGCTGGGCGTGGTCGATCGTCCGCCGGAGGATGAGGATGTTCGTGTCGAGCAGGCCGTGGACCTCAGCGGCCATAGGGATCTTCCGCCTCCCCCTCGAAAGCGTCGTCGAGGTCCGCGTGGAACCTGTCCGGGTCGATGAGCGGAGCGTTGGCCGAGCCGGTGGCGAACTGGTCCCGGGAAACGGCGTGACGGCGACACAGCGGGACCAGCTGGGCGATGGGCGAACCGCTGCGGGTCACAGTGAAAGTCTCCCCGTGCTCGACCGCGTCCATGATCTCGCCGGACCGGTTCCGGAGATCACGCTGGGAGATCTCGTGCTGAACGCTCATGGCCCCATGGTAGCGCCAGGTGGCACCGTGTGCCACCCCTCTCGTCAGGCCGTCTCCTCCTCCGGCTCCGGCTCGTCCGACGGCCGCGTGAACAGCCGCGTCGCCGAGAGCCGCGCGACGCCGTCCGGCTCGCCGAGTTCGTCGGTCGCGTTCCGGATCGTCGCGTCGACGGACAGGTACTTGCGGCCCGCCCGCAGGTCCGCGTCGTTGCGCAGCCGCACGATCAGCGGGAACTCGCTCAGCGCGCCGGCGTCGAACAGGCCGGTGGTGTAGATGAGCTGGACGCCCAGCGCCTCCGCGACCGCGCGCTGCAGTTCCAGCAGATAGCCCGCCGACGCGCGGCCGATCGGGTTGTCGAGGAACAGCACGCCGGAATGCCGGTTGCGCGCCTTGCCGCGGTTGTTCGCCCGCAGCGCCGCCAGGGTGCAGTAAAGGATGATCGCCGCGGTCAGCTGCTGCCCGCCGGAGAACACGTCCCGGATCTCGGAGACCCGCTGACGTTCGGTCCGCAGCACGGAGTCCGGTTTCAGCATGTCGACCCGGAAACCCTTGGGAGCGGCGGCCTGCACACCGCGCAGCACGAGCGAAAGCCCGTCCCGCTTGACATCCCGGCCGTCGGAGGTCTTGCCCACCGCGGCCTCGTCGACGACCTCGCCCAGTTTCTCGGCGAGCACGTTCTCCTCGAGTTCGGTGAAGCGGATCCGCAGGAACTCCTGGCCCGACCAGTCGCCGAGGCCGTCCGGCAGCCGCGAAACCCGTTGTGCCGCACGGAGAGTGCGCAGCGCGCCGTCGACCATGCCCTGCAGGCGGGTGATGATGCCGCCGCGGTGACGGTCGATCTGCGCGAGATCGTCGGTGAGCGTGCGCAGCCGGGGCCGCAGCGCCTCCGCCCATTCCGCGGCGTGGGCGGGCAGCTGATCGCGGCGGACCGAGATCACCTGCTGCCGCACCGGTGTGCTGAGCTTCTCGAACCGCTTGTCGGTGGCGTACTGCGCCAGCTGGTCGGCCGCGGCCCGCACCCGGCGGTCACCCGCGTCGGCGGCGTCCTGCGCCTCGGTGAGCGAGGTGTTGAGCCGGGAGTGCTTGGCGCGCGCGGATTCGACGTCGCCCTCGAACGCCGCCGCGTCGTCCTCTTTCGTCAAAAGGTGCGCCATGGATTCGGCCAGCAGGCCGAATCCCGACGCGGAGGTCTTCGCGGACTCGAGCGTCGCTTCGGCCGCGGCGCGGCGCTCCTGCAGTTCCTCCCATTTCCGCGCGGCGGCGGACACTTCGAGACTCGCCTCGTCGATCAGTTCCAGGCCGTGCTCGATGTCCTTCGGCCGCGCGTCGGAAGCGATCGCGGACGGCTGTTCCGGCAGCTGGTTCAGTTCAGCCTTTCGGGTCGCGACGAGCCCGACGATCTCGGTGCGCTCTTCCTCCAGCACCGCGACCGCGCGGTTCGCCCGCGCCTGCGCCGCCGCCCGCGCCGAAGCGTCGGAGCCGTCCGGTGTCTCCAGCAACGCCGAGGCCCGCTCGCGGACGGCGTCGTCCAGCGCCGCCACGGCCGCCCGCGCGGACGCCTCGACACTCTCGGCCTGGTCGAGTTCGGCACGGAGGTCGCTGCCGACCTCGACCTTCGCGTACGCCTCGGAAGCCGACGCGAAAGTCCGCCGCAACGCGTCCACCGGTTCGGTGGGCACGGGGTCGTTTTCGGTGACGTCACTCGACCCCGGCACCTCGGCCAGCTCCGCCTTCGCGGTCGTCGCCGTGCGCCGGTGCCCGTCGGCGGTGCGTTGCTCCTCGCTCGCCTGCTCACGCAGCCGGGACGCCTTCGCCGCCGCTTCGGACGCCGTCGTCTCGGCCCGCTCGGCGGTCTCGGTCGCGCGTTCGACGTCGTCCGTCCACTCGGGAATCTTCGCGGCGCGCGCGGCGAGCGTTTCGAGCCCGCGGGCCCGCTCCCCCGCCTCGGCCGAAGCCGCGCGCAGCTCGGGAACCCGTTCCCGGAGCCCGGCCGCCTTCTCGCCGAGGCGCTGGAACTCCTTCTCCGCCTGCTCCAACGCGGTCTGCGCGGTTTCGTGGGCGGTGCGCGCGTTCTGGAGCTGTTCCGCCAGAGTCGCGATGCTGCCGGGCGGGTAGTCCTCGCGCCAGGTCTTGAGCTTCCAGGACAGGGCGCTGTCGTCGGCCAGCGACGTCGCCAGCGCTTCCAGCCGTCGCTGACGTTCCGCGTGCCGGAGCGCGATGGCCTCGCGCTCGGCGTCGGCGGCCTCCTCGTCGTACATCGCCGGATTGGGCGGCACGAGGAACTCGATCCCCGCCTCACCCGGCAAGCGCTCGGTCGTGGTGGCCTCGGTCGTCGCGACCGGGATGATCGTGGTGGGCAGCAGACGCCGCTCCGCCAGGACCTTCTCGGCGAGCCGCACCTGCTCCGGCTCGTTGAGCAGGATCCCCGAGACGAGCTGAGGCGCGCGGGCCAGCACGGCCGCCCGCCGCTTCTTGTCCAAAGTAGACAGGTAACGCCAGCCGGACCACGCGTTCATCCCGGCGGCTTCCAGCGCGTCCAAAGCGGCCTGGACCTCTTCGGTGGCGGGCAGGAGGCCACCCGAACCGAGCGCGTTCAGCGCGCGCTCGTCGACGGATTCCTCCATCCGCAGCGCGGTCTGTTCCTTCTCCGCGGCCGAACCCGCCTCGCGCAGACGCTCCAGCAACACCGGGAGGTCCGTCTCCAGCGTGACGTCGTCCGCGCCGAGGAGTTCACTCAGCCGCGGTTCGACGGCGAGCGCGTCGGTACGCCGGTTCGCCCGGTCGAGTTCGTCGGCCGCGCGCTCCAGACGGTCCTTTGTGGACCCCGCGAGGCGGTGCGCGTCGTTGACGGTGGCTTGCGCGGACCGCAGATCTTCGGCGACGCGTTCGAGTTCCTGTTCGCGCCGGACGAGTTCCGCGGCGCTCTCCTCGGCGTCCGTCCTGGCCGCGCGCGCCGCTTCGGCGACGTCGGCACCGGCCTTGAGCGCGCCGGACCGGACGGTTTCCGCGATCTCCTCACGGATTTCGGCGATCCGCGCGCCCAGCCCGCGGGCCTCCGCACGGCGCGAGGCCGCGAGGTTCGCCGACTCGTCGCGTTCCGCCTGAGCCTTCTCCGCCTCGGCACGCAGGGCACCGACATGGGCTTCGGCCTTCGCCGCCTGCTCGGTGGCATTCTTGGCCAGCGCCAGCAGCCCCCGTGCGAGCGCGCCCGCGGCGGCGTTGCGCGCCTGCAGGGCGGGCTGCGCCTTCTGCTCGCGATTCCCCACCAGTTCCCGGAAATCGCGGGCCTTGCGAGAGGCGTTGAGGTGGTTGAGCACGGTCGCGCATTCACGCCAGGCCTCGGCGGCGGTCTTGGCCTCGGCCAGTTCGCCGTCGATCCGCTTCTTGCTCTCCTGCGCCTCCTCGAGCCGCAGTTTCCCGACCAGGCGGCGGAGTTCGGTGACTCCGGCGGTGAGCCGGCGGTGGTCGCCCTCGGCCAGTTTCTCCGCGGACTTCACCTCGTCGACGTGCTGTTCGAGCCCGCTGAGCCGCTCGTTCTCCAGCTTGTCGCGCGCGGCGACCTGGCCGGCCAGCGTCCTCATCTCGGCGCGGGCCGCGTCGGCGAGCTTCCGTGACGCGGCGGCGACACCTTCCTCCTCCGCCAGCGGCGTGAGCAGGTCGAGGGCACCGGCGACGAAATCGCGTTCCGACAGCAGATCCCCGCGCTGGGCGAGGTTGTGCGCATACGTCGCGACGACCTCGGCGAGATCTTTCGGCTCCTCCTCCGAAAGCACCGCGCGCAACAGGAACTCGACGAACGCCTCGTCGGTGCTGAACGCGAAAGCGTCGGCCGCCTCGCCCTCACCGGCGTTCATCGCGCGCTGGTACCGGAAAAGCTCGGTGTCGAGGCCGAGGCCGTCGAGCCGGGACGTCCATTCGTGGTGACGCCGGGTCCAGAACAGCTCCAGCTCCGGTTCGCCGCCGTGCACCTTGTCGAGCTGGTCGTGGAAGCCGGACATCGTCAGGAGCCTGCCGTCCGACGTCAGCGGGAGCGAGTCCAGATCGAGCGAGGGCGTCGGCCGGAAGCAGTACCAGGAATCGACGAGGTTCTCCGAGTCGGCCGACACCACGTGTCCGCGCCATTCCGACACCTTGCCGGTGATCACCCGGTGGCCGGTCTCGACCTGCAGCCACTCCAGCACGACGTGCGAGACGTCCTTGGCGGCGACGAACTTCTCCAGCACCTTGGTGTTCGTCGTGCCGACGACCTGGCGGCGGCCGGGCAGCATGACCGAGAAGATCAGCTTGATCAGGACGGATTTGCCGCCGCCGTTCTCCAGGAACAGCACACTCGCCGGAGACGGGCGCCGCGGCGGCCCTTCGCCGGCGAGGTGGATCCCGGCGCTGAACAGCGCGTCCTGTTTGGGCGCGGTGATGGCCGCGCCGACGCCGCTGAAGTCCAGCACGACGTCCTGATACCGCGCGCCCGCCGGGCCCACCGAGTGCAGGCGAACCCGCGAAAGCTCGTACATCGACTCCCCTTGGTTAAAGCGTGTCCGACGCGGCCGCGCGCAACGTCCCGCCGCCGTTGGCGACCGAGACCACGTTCAGTTCCAGCAGGTCGTCGAAGGCCGCGTCGGCGGCGAGTTCGCGCACCTGCACCTGATAGCGCGGTGTCGTCCGGTAGGTCCCGCCCTGTTCCCCGCTGACCTGGACAAGAAAGCCTTGATCGGCGAGGAAGCGCAGGGCGCGCGCGACCATGCCGCGGGTGGTGTCCGACGCCAGCCTGCCGTCCTTGGTCGCCGCCGCCGCCGGACGCCGGGCGTAGGCGCGCCAGGCCTGTTCGAGTTCGGGCGCGTCGGCCAGCGGGTCGTTGTTCGCCTCCGCCTCCGCCGCGCGCTCGTCGAGGATCCGGCAGGCCTCCCGCACCATCGCGTCCACCTGCTCGACGCTGACGCGGCCGATGTAGGTGTCGTTGGCGAGATCGTCCGGGCGCGGGTAGCCGAGCGCGGCCGTCGCGAGGTGGACGAGCCCGTGCAGGACCTTCTCTGTCTCTCTGCGCTCGCGGATCTTGCTCTGCCGCGCGTAGCTGTCCATCTTGATCTCGAAGACGGACTCGTCGGTCGCCGCCAGCACGGCACCGGCCTGGAGGTTGACCTCCAGCACCATCAGCCCGAGCCCGGCCGCGACCGCGTGCGTGAGCTGTTTGAACGCCCTGTCCTCGCCGTAGCGCCGGACGAGATCCCCGTACACGACATCCCGCGACGGGAGCTGCTTCGGGCGCATGCCGAAGGAAACCAGCCTGGCCGCGGACTCGACGTCCCCGGTTGTCGTCACGCGACCTCCTCCTCTTCTTCGTGGCGATCGACCGTGGCCGACGAAAGCAGCAGGTCCGCTCCGCCGAACTCCGGGTCTTCGAGCAGCGTGCCGTCGTCGACGGCCAGCAGCACCTGGCGCTCCCCCTGCCGGAGCGCCGCGCCGACCTCGGGACTGTAGGCGTGCACCGCGCGCAACGCGACCAGGGCGGGCAGCCCGGGATCGATCCGGCGGGCCTCTTCGAGCAGCCCGGACAGCCGCCGCGGCACCTCCGGCAGGTCGAGCAGGTCGTCGGCGAGGCGCCACTGCTCGTCACCGAACCTGTCGGTGACCTCGGCCGGCATGAGTTCGGGTTCGGGGATCTCGCCGACGAGCTGGTCGCGTTCGGGGGCGGGCCTCAGCAGGAGCGACACCAGCGACGACAGCGACGGCACGGTCGGCGGGGAGATCCCGGCGCCGGCGTGGAAGAACGATTCGGCGGGCGCGACGGCTTCGGCGATCGGCAGGCCCAGCGTCGGCATCAGAAGCTGGCCGAACAGGTCGATCGTCGCGCGCTGCGGCGGCCCGGAGAACTGCTGACGGTCCTGTTCGGCGCGGAACACCGCGCCCGCGTCGGCCAGCCGTGACTGGAGCCGGGTGTGACGGCGGATGCAGTCGCCGACGATGTCGACGAGTTCGGCCGCGCGGCGTTTGCGGTCGAGGTCCTCGGTCTCGTCCCTCGACGCGGTGATGTTCTTGAGGATCGCGTTCTCGGCGCGAAACCGGGACTCGATATGGGAAAGCGCCTGGTCCAGCAGGTCCGGGACCTCGCGCTCCCAGTCGACCGCGCGCACGTCACGGCGGGTGGCGTCGAGCTTGGCGCGCAAGGTCTCGCCGTACTGGACCGTCCGGTAGCGGGCCTGTTCCGCCGCGAGCTTGGCGTCGGCGAGGCGGCCGCGGTTGATCAGGTTCTCCAGTTTGACCTCGGCCGCGATCTGGGCGGACTCGACGTCGGTGTCGAGCGCGCCGACGAGCACGTTGATCGCTTCGTCGGTGGCGCGCAGGTAGACCTCGCCGTCGGGCGCGGCCAGCTCGACGAGCAGTTTGAAGTCGAACTGGCGGCGCTGGTAGCCGCCGCCGGGGCCGATGGAGCCGTAGACACGGCGGAAGCCGCGATCGGTGGTGCCGACGTTGATCAGGTTGTCGAGGACCCACCGGGCGACCTTGGCGTGCTCGTCGGGAGTCCGGCCGGGCGCCTGGAGCGCCACGAACGGCAGCAGCCGCGCGATCACCTGGTCGTGGTCGGCGCCGGTGTCGAAGTCCATCGAGACGGTGACCTGGTCGATCGTGTGCAGGGCGATCTCCGCCATCTGGTAGATCGTGGCGTCCGCCCAGTCCAGCTTCGCCTTGCGCGCGTCGAGGTCGTGCAAGGGCGCGGTGCAGGCCAGCGCCTTGAGGCGGCGGGTCAGCCCCTCGTCGGCCAGCCCCATCCCGGTCAGCTCGTCGTCTCGCACAGCAGGTCAGGCTAGTCGCCGTCCCCTTCACCCCGCACGGGTGACCGGGGTGGACGGCGGTAGCGTCTGGTTCATGCGTGAAATGAGCAGGGACGAATGGTGGGAGTTCGCGAGCGAGGGCACGCGGACGGGCATGCTCGGCCTGGTCCGCGCCAACGGGGCGGCGATCGTGACGCCGGTGTGGTTCCTGCTGAACGAGGGGCCGGACGGTGACGAACTGATCTTCACCACCGGCACGGACACCCTCAAGGGGAAGGCGCTGCGACGCGATCCGCGGCTGTCGCTGGCCGTCGACGACCAGAAGCCGCCGTACTCGTACGTGCAGTTCACCGCCGAAGCCGTGCTGCACAACGATCTCGACGAGATGCTCGAATGGGCGACCAGGCTCGGTGGGCGGTACATGGGCGAGGACAAGGCCGAGGCCTACGGCAAGCGGAACGCCGTCCCGGAAGAGTCGCTGGTGCGGGCGCGGATCACGAAGGTGATCGCGCGGGCGGACATCGCCGGCTGACGCTTTTTGGCTCCGCGTGAAGGCCCCCTTCCCTCGGCTGAGCCGAGGGAAGGGGGCCTTCACGCGCGTCGGGTGGGCTGGGTGTGGTCGCAGGCTTGAGCGTGTCGCGAAGTCGGCGCGCGGGTGAGCGAGCGACCACGTCACCCCTCCGGCGTCGCCGCCTCAGCCGAGGACGTTGCGAAAGCCACTTTCGCAACGCTCAAGGTTGCGAAAGTGGCTTTCGCAACCCGCCGGCGCCGAAGCCACGTGTCCCGCTGGCCGCGACACCCTCCCCTGTCGCATTTAGTCCTCTGGATGCGGTCCTTGCACACGCAAGTACCGCATCCAGAGGACTTAAATGCGACAGGGGGGCATGACTCTCCGTGTTGATGTTGGTCAAGTATTGACACGAAGCACCCGCTGGTGTGTGATCTGAACCATAGATAGGAAAGTTTCCTAACTAAAACTCCACGTCCCCCGCCGGGCTCGCCCGGTCCGCCGTTGCACCTCCCGAACCCCGACTTCACGCATGGAGGCTCCAGTGGCACCCCGACCACCGTGGCGAGCGCTGCTCGCGTGTGCCGCCGCGACGACGATGACCTTCGCCGTCCTGCCGGCTCTGCCCGCCGGCGCGGCACCGACCGATCACGAATCCGAAGCCGCGACCATCTCCCAAGGCGCTGTCGAAAAGAACCACGCGGGCTATTCCGGCACCGGGTTCGTGAACTTCGACAACGTCGTCGGCAGCTATGTCGAGTACACGGTGAACGCCGCCCAGGCCGGCACCCAGACACTGACCTTCCGCTACGCCAACGGAACCACGATCGACCGGCCCGTCTCCCTGAGCGTCAACGGGACCGCCGCCGGGACACTGTCCTTCCCCGGTACCGGGGCGTGGGCCACCTGGAAGACCGTCACCAAGGACGTCACCCTGGCCGCCGGGGCCAACAAGATCCGCACCACCGCGACGACCGCGAACGGCGGCCCCAACGCGGACAAGCTCACCGCGAGCGGGGTGCTCGACGCCGAGGCGCCGACCCCGCCGAAGAACCTGGCCGCCAAGGACATCAAGGCCCGCAGCGCCACCTTCACCTGGGAGGCCGCGACCGACAACGTCGGTGTGGTCCGATACGACGTCATGCGCGGCGGCAACGTCCTCAAGAGCGTCGACGGGAACACACTCACCACGACCGTCGACAACCTGCAGCCGAACACGGCCTACGACATCTCGGTCGGCGCCTTCGACGCGGCCGGAAACCCTTCGCAGCAAAGCAATGTCGTCCAGTTCACGACGCCGCCCAGCGGGGACACCACACCGCCGACGGTACCGGGGAACCTTCGCTCGACGTCGGTGACGGCGAACAGCGTCTCCTTGGCGTGGAACGCTTCCACGGACAACAGCGGCACCATCGCCGGTTACGACGTGTACCAGGGCACCACGAAGGTCGCGACGACGCCTTCGCTCGAAGCCACGGTGACCGGACTGACGGCGAACACGTCGTACACGTTCACGGTGAAGGCGCGTGACCTCGACGGCAACGCCTCGGCCGCGAGCAACGCGCTGACCGCGAAGACGAGCGGCGCCGCGGGCGGCGGGATTCCCGAGTACGACAAGGACATCACGAAGGCGGACCTCGCCTGGTCGGTCGGCTTCCTGCCGGACGGCACGGCGCTGGCGACCGAACGGGACCGGTTCGAGATCCTGCGGATCACGCCGTCGGGCGAGAAGACCACGGTCGGCAAAGTGCCCGGCGCGGTCGGCACCAACGGCGAGGGCGGCCTGCTCGGTATCGCGATCTCGCCGAACCACGCCACCGATCACGCGATCTACCTGTACCACACGGCATCCGGCGACAACCGGATCGTGAAGATGACCTACGACAACGGAAAGCTGTCTTCGTCCTCGACGCCGGTGCTCACCGGGATCGCCAAGAACCGTTACCACAACGGTGGAAGGCTGCGCTTCGGCCCGGACGGCAAGCTGTACGCCACCGTCGGCGACGGGCAGAACAAGGACACCGCGCAGAACAAGGGCTCGCTCAACGGGAAGATCCTGCGGGTCAACCCCGACGGATCGGCTCCGAGCGACAACCCGTTCTTCTCCACCGGCGGCAACGCCCGCTACGTGTGGAGCTTCGGGCACCGCAACCCGCAGGGCCTGGCGTGGGACTCCCGCGGCCAGCTGTGGGCTTCGGAGTTCGGTGACGGCAAGCTCGACGAGCTGAACCTGATCCAGAAGGGCGGCAACTTCGGCTGGCCCCAGTGCGAAGGCACCAGTGGCTCCTGCGGTGGCACGGTCGCGCCGAAGAAGACCTGGGCGACCAGTTCCGGCGGGCCGAGCGGGATCGAGATCGTCAACGACTGGATCTACGTCGCGGCCGTCACGAGCGAGCAGCTCTTCGCCACCCAGATCAACGCGGCGGGCAACGGCGTCGGCTCGGTGCAGTCGCTGTTCTCCGGCCGCTGGGGCAGGCTCCGCTCGGTCACCAAGACCCCGGACGGCGGCCTGTGGGTCACCTCGACCAACGCGGACAAGAACGGCGGCACCCCGAGCGGGATCGACAACGTCGTGGTCCGGCTGAAGTTCCCCGGCGCCTCGCAGCCGGGAGCGTTCAAGCTGACCAGTTCCGCGTTCGCCGACAACGCGTCGATCCCGGACAAGTTCACCTGCGCCGGTGACGGCACCGCCGGCCAGGACACGTCCCCGCCGCTGGCGTGGGGCGCCGGGACCACCGGCGCCAAGGGCTACGCGATCGTCTTCGCCGACGTGGCCAACAACGGCAACAAACTGCACTGGGCGATCTGGGACATCCCGGCGTCCACGGCTTCATTGCCCGAGAGCCTGGGAGCGGGCTACACCGTCCCGAACCAGAACGGCGCCAAGCAGAAGGCCATGGGCAGCGGGGCGAACTCGCAGAAATACTTCGGTCCCTGCCCCGGCGGCTCCAGCCATCCCTACACCTTCACGCTCTACGCGCTGAAGTCGGCGACGGTTCCGGGCTTGTCCTCGTCCTCGACGATGGCGCAGATCGAGACGGCGATCAAGAACGCCTCGACGGCCAACGTCAAGCTGCGCGGCAAATCCAGCGCCGCGTCCTGAGTCACGGCCGGGGTGTCCGGAGCGGCGCCGGGCACCCCGACCGTATCCAGTGTGAGCTGGAGGAAAGCCACCCCGCCCGGGACCTCCCGGCGGGGTGGTTTTTCGTTCACCAGCCGAACAGGTTCCGCATGATCCGCGCGCACCGCTCGATCATCGCCGCGGCGTCCTGATCCGGCTGGTCGATCCACCAGCTGATCAGCGAATCGACCACACCGGTCCACACCTGCGCGATCGCCTCGATGTCGCGGTCGTCGTCCAGGCCCCGCGAGTGCATCAGCTGGGCGGCGCCGACCAGCGCGAACCCGTCGAGCCGGTAGCGGTAGTCGATCGCGACGCCGGCGATCTCACCCGTCGAGGGCACCGTCGGGTCGCGGAGCAGCTTCCAGGCGTACCGGTCGTTGTCGAACGTCTCGAAAATGGCCGAGAGCACCGCGAGCGGCATCCGTTCCGGCGGCTCGCCCTCCGCCGCCATCGTCTCGGCGACCCCCTCAGTCAGCCTGTCCCCCGCCCGGTGCAGGCAGGCGAGATACAGCCCGTCCTTCGAGCCGAAGTACTGGTACAGCAAGGGTTTCGTGACGCCGACCCGGCGGGCGATCTCCACCATCGACGCCCCGGCGTACCCGTTCTTGCCGAATTCCTCCGTCCCGGCGCGCACGATCTGGGTCTCCCGCTCTTCGCGGGGCACCCCCTTCGTGCCGACGGCCCTTGCTTCTGTCACGGCGGTTATCTTACCCTGAGGTAAGTGACCCTTAGGTAAGTTACCTGATGGTCAGATCACGGGGGCGGACGAGGGAGAGGTGCGGTGGCGGATTTTCTTGCCCATCTGAGTGACCCGGTGCTGCTGGCGACACCGGTGTTCCTGCTGTTCGTCGCGATCGAGATCCTCGCGCTGCACGTGCTGGGCCACGACGACAACGTCATCGGCTACAGCGTCAAGGACACCCGCACGAGCATGTCCATGGGCGCGGTGGCGGTGGTGATCAACGGTGTCTTCCGCATCGCCATGCTGTTCGTGTTCGCCGCGCTCTACGAGCTGGCGCCGGTGAAGTTCAGCCCGCACGACTGGTGGACCTGGGTCTTGATGCTGCTGGGCCAGGAGATCGTCTTCTACGCCTACCACCGGGCGAGTCACCGCGTCCGGCTCATGTGGGCGGGCCACCAGGTGCACCATTCGAGCGAGCACTACAACTTCTCGACGGCGTTGCGGCAGAAGTGGACCCCCTACTTCCAGCTGCCGTTCTGGTCGATCCTCGCCCTCGCGGGCATCCCGCCGTGGATGATCCTCACCGGCCTGTCGATCGACCTCGTGTACCAGTTCTTCGTGCACACCGAGAAGATCCGGAAGCTGCCGCGCTGGTTCGAGTACGTGTTCAACACGCCTTCACACCATCGTGTGCATCACGGCAGCGATCAGGAGTACCTGGACGCGAACTACGGCGGCATCCTGATCATCTGGGACCGGATGTTCGGCAGTTTCGTGCCGGAGGGCAAACGCCCGACCTACGGGCTGACCAAGAACGTCGAGTCCTACAACCTGCTCAAGGTCGGCTTCCACGAGTACGGCTCGATCCTGCGTGACGTCCGCGCGGCGGAGTCGTGGCGGGACAAACTCGGGTTCGTGTTCGGGCCGCCGGGTTGGCAGCCCAAGGAGGCGCTAAGCGCTCCCGCGCAGGTCGGGTGAGTTCTCCGGGCGGCAGGCTCTCCTGTGTGCTCTGGTGGCGGTGGGTCCGGTGGCCGAGGCCGACCTGCGCGAGCGCGTCGAGCCCTGCAGTGGAATGGCTGTCCACCACGGGGATCACCACCGAAACCCGGTCCCGCGGTGGGCGGCTGCTGCGCCGCGCGAGCCACGTGCCCGACCTCGGCCGATACCCGCATGGCCGCACCCTTCCCTCGGCCGTCGACCGCCGCGTTACGCCTGCCCGCCGCCGGTCAACGCCTGGGAGAGGACCTCACCGGTGCGGCGCTTCGCGAGGTAGAACGCCGCCTCGTGCGGTTTCGCCCCGTTGTCGACGGTGTAACCGCTGTCCAGGACACCGTCGGCGCCGGGGAACATCCCGCTGAGGTCCGGCCGGGCGGCGACGAGATCGTCCCGGTCGGCCAGGTTCACCCAGCGCGCGACGCCGGGCGGGACGGACGGCGGCTGCGGACGGGTCCGTTCGTACACCACCGTGCGCAGGCCCAGCGGCGAGCCGAGGGTGAGCAGCAGCGGCAGCGGACGGCCGTGCAGATGGGCGGCTTCGTAGGCGACGACCGAACCGAGCGAATGCCCGACGATCACCTCCGTCTCCGGTCCGATGTGCTCGGCGACGCGCTCCTGCACGCGTTCCCGGATCGTCTCGTCGGTGAGGTACAGCGTCACCTGTTTGAGTGCCTTGACCACCACGCGTTCGGCGAACGCGACCCCGAGCCGCGCGAACGGCTTCAGCCGCACCAGCGCGTTCAGCACCGGGCGGGCGGCCGCGCGCACGCCTTGGGTCTCCCCCACCGGGCCGCCGAGCTGGGCCAACTCGGCCTTCGCCCGGTCCCGGTCCGTCTCGCGGGACGCCGACGAAGCCGCGTTCCGGAGCCATTCCGCCGCCAGGATCTCGGCGAGCGCCCACTCGTCCGCGGTGAGTTCGTCCGCGCCACCCTGCTGGCCGTCCTTGCGGAAAAGGTCACCATAGAAGGCCATCCGCGCGTCGCCGGGCCGGGCGTCGCGCCATACGGCGTCGGCCAGCGCGGAGTCACCGGCGAGGCGGACGCCGCCCGCCAGACTGGGCAGCCATTCGGCCTCGAGGGTGTCCGCGGACTTCTGTTCCTGGGCGATGCCGTGCACCAGAACGATCCGAGCCATGGCGCACAGTATCCCGGGCCGCCCTTGCCGGTGACCGCCCGATGAGACAAAGTGATCTCCGTGGGAGAGCGGAGGTCGTTGGTGGTCGCGTCGCAATGCGACTCACTGAACCTTCTCTCGTTCCTCCCCGACGCGGGGCATCAGGTGTCGACGGCCCTGCTCGACCCCGAGATCGGCGGCTGCGTGCCCGCGCTCGAAGACGGCCGCGGCCTCCTCGTCGACCCGACCATGGTCGAGCTGGACGACGCGCTCGTGGAGGCCTTCGAGCGGGCGTCGGACGACGAGGCGACACTCTTCCTCTCGCTCGTCGGCCACGGCGAATACGCCGACGACGACTTCTACTTCCTCACGAAGGACACCGGACTGCCGGTGGACAGCCGCCGGTCTTTCCTGTTCGCCCAGCGCATCAAAGAGCTGCTCGGCCGCTACTCGATGCTCGACGGTCTGGTGATCCTGCTCGACACCTGTCACGCCGGCATCGGGGCGAGGCAGGCGGGCCAACGCTGGCTGAGGATCGTCGGCGAGGCGGGCAAACGCTTCGACCTGCTCACCGCTTCGGACGACCGCGTCGCGGCCAACGGGTGTTTCAGCCGATCACTGGTCTCGGTACTGCGTTCGGGGCACGCGGAGTTCGGCGAACGCGTCCGGTGCGCGGATCTCAAACGCGTGATCACCGGCCTGTGCCCGATGCAGACCGCCATCCACCTCGGTTTCGACGGCACCCGTGAGGTGGCCGAGGCCGATCAAGGGCTGTGGCTCGCGCTGAACTCCTCCCCCGCCTGGCGGCGATCCCCGCTGGCGGGCAACCCGGCCGCGCCCAGGATCGAACGCCTGACCGGGAACTACCAGCAGGATCCGAAACTCGGCGAGACCGTCGGACGCCTGCTCACCGGCGCCCGGCTGGTCGCGATCACGGGTGAAGCCGGCGCGGGGAAGTCGACCATGCTGGCCGCGCTCGCCCGCCCATCGGTGGCGGGATCCTATGTGCCGCCCGACTTCCTGCACGGCGTCCTCTTCGCGAGCCGTGGTGACACGGCGGAGCGGCTCGCGCGGGAACTGGCCCGTCAGTTGCGGCGCACCGTGCCCGGTTTCGCCGAAGCCGAGCAGGCGCACCGCGCCGGGCTCGACGACACCGCCCGCAGCGGTGCGAGCGCCTTCGACCTGGCGCTGCTCGGCCCACTTCGGACGCTCGCTCCACAGTGGACCGGAGCGCCGGTGCGGATCGCGATCGACGGGCTCGACGACCTCGACCCCGACGTCCGGGAACGGCTGTGCGGACTGGTCCGGAGCCTGTCGACGGAAGTGGGCTTGGAACCGGTGACGACGGTCGTGGCGACGCGGGAGCCTGCACTCCTGCCGCCTGCGACGGAAGTAGCACTGGTACGGGCCGTTCCGTTCGAGCCGTTGACCCCGGACGGGCGGTGGGAGCCGAGCGTCGACCCCGCTCCGGCGGCGCGGGAGCAGACGGACACCGGCGGCTGGGGCGGCTACGACACCGGTTCACCCACCTCGCCGAGGATCACCCCGGCCACGCTGATCATCGACGTCCCCGGTCAGCCGCCCGCGCACCACGAGCTGTCCTTCGGGCTCACGACCCTCGGCCGCAGCAGGAACGCCGCGATCCGGCTCGGGGACTCGCGGGTGTCCCGGCTGCACTGCAAGATCCGCTGGGACGGCACGAACGCGTGGCTGACCGACCTGGATTCCGCCAACGGCACCTTCGTCAACGGACAGCGGGTGCCGGCCGCCACGCTGGCGCATGGTGACGTGCTCCGGCTCGGCGATTCGACGGTCACCTTCATCAGCGTGGCGCAAGAGGAGCCCGACATCGAGCAGGGCACCGGCGCGGTGGCCTCGCCGCGGCCCGGTCACGCGGTCCTGCTGGAGCTGCTGGGTCTCGCCGCCAACCGCGGCCCCATCCCGATCTCGATCCTCACCGCGGCGAGCGCGGCGGCGGGTGGCCCGGATCGGCGGGTGCACGTCCGCGACTTCCTGGCCGGGCTCGGCGACTCGGTCAGCCGCACGCGAGCGGGCCTCGCCGACGAAACCGTCCTGTGGACCGGAGCGCCGCCCGTTCTCTCCCCCGATGCGGTGACCCGGCTCCACGCCCGGCTGGCGGCGGCGACCTCGGAGGTGGCACTCGTGACCGGAGACGACGAGCCGACGCCGGAACAGGGCTACGCGGCGGCCAACGAGGCCGAGCACTTCTGGCTCGCCGGACTCCACGAAGACGCTCTCGCCGCGCTGGAACGCCGGGCGTCGCACATCCCCGTTGAAAACCGGGAACGCTGGGCGGCCTGGGCGCACCGCGCGGAACGGGAATTCGGCGAGACCGACCGGGTCACGTTGCGCTGCAAGGCACGGCACGCGACATGGACCGGCAAGGCGGGCGACGCGGCCGCGGCACTCGCCCGGTTCGAAGAGCTGTTGCCGATCGCCACGGCCACCCTGTCGGGTGGTGACGAAGACGTCTTGAGCATCCGCAACAACATCGGGCACCTGCTCGCCGAGCTCGGCCGCTTCGAAGAATCCCGGGCCGAGTTCGAAGCCCTCGTCCGCGACGCCACCCACGCTCTCGGAGCCGACCATCGCGAGACGCTGCACGCCCGGCACTTCCTCGCGGTGGCGACCGGCAAGACCGGGAACGGGGAGGAAGCCCTCCGCCTCTCCCGGGAGCTGCTGCCGCAGGCGAAACAGGCGCTGGGAGACGACGAGATCGTCAGCCACGTGCGGCACAACATCGCGTTCTGGAGCGCCGAAATCGAGCACCCCCCCCCGTCGTTTCGGAGTATCGACGGCTCCTCGGCGAAGCGACGGGACGGCTGAATGAGAAGCATCCCGACGCCCTCGATCTCCGATTCGGTCTCGCGCTCGCCCTCGCCAAGGCGGGCCAGGTCACCGAGGCGCTTTCGATCTGGACCTTGCTGCTCGGCGATTCCGTCGAGGTCCGCGGCGAACGGCACGACGAAACCCGGAAGATCCGTGAGCAGCTCGAGTACTGGGGTACGCGGGAGTGAGCGGTGAGCGCACTGCGGATCGCGCTCCTGACCTACCGCGGGAACCCGCGCAGCGGCGGTCAGGGCGTGTACGTCCGGCATCTGAGCCGCGAACTCGCCGCGCTGGGGCATCACGTCGAGGTGCTGTCCGGGCCGCCCTACCCGGAGGTGGATGAGGGCGTGCGGTTGACGAAGATCCCGGGGCTCGACCTGTTCGCGGAGCCGAATCCCTTCCGGACACCGCGACCGAAGGAACTGCGCGATCTGCCGTCGTGGGTGGAGTTCCTCGGCATGCGCCGCGGCGGCTTCCCCGAACCCCTCGCGTTCTCCCTGCGTGCCGCGCGCCATCTCGCGAAACGCCGGGGCGAATTCGACATCGTCCACGACAACCAGGGGCTCGGGTACGGAATGCTCCACTGTGGACTGCCGACGGTCGCCACCGTCCACCATCCGATCGCCGTGGACCGGGCGTTGAAGCTCGCCACCGTAACCGGGCGCGAAGCGGCACGGGTCAAGCGGTGGTACGGGTTCGTCGACATGCAGCACCGGGTCGCACGGCGGATGCCGACGCTGACGGTGTCCCAGGCGTCCCGCGCGGCCATCGGCCGGGACATGGGCGTGCCGGAGGACCGGATCCACGTCGTCCCGCTCGCCGCCGACACCAGGATCTTCCGGCCGCGCCCGGAGATCCCACGGGTCCCGGGGCGCGTCGTGGCCATCGCCAGCGCGGATGAACCGTTGAAGGGGCTCGAACACCTCCTGTCGGCGTGGGAACGGATCGAGGGCGAACTGGTGATCGTCGGCAAACCGAAACCGGACGGCCCGGCGGCGCGGGCACTCGCCCGGCTCGGCCCCGGCGCCGACGTCCGGTTCGTCGGCGGGCTGACCGACGACGAACTCGCGCGATTGCTGTGTTCGGCCGAAATCGCTTGTATACCTTCGCTGTTCGAGGGGTTCTCGCTCCCGGCCGTCGAGGCGATGGCCTGCGGGACACCGATCGTCGCGACGACGGGCGGGGCGCTTCCCGAGGTCGTCGGCGACGCGGGGATCCTGGTGCCGCCGGGTGACGTACCGGCGCTCGCGGAGGCGCTCACCAAGGTCCTCGGCGACGAACACCTGCGCGCCGACCTCGCGGCCCGCGGCCTGGAGACGGCCGGGGCGCTGAGCTGGCGGCGCACCGCCGAGGAGACCGCGGCGTACTACCGGCGTGTCCTCGGCCGGGAGCGTGCGGGGTGCTGACCGTCGACTTCGGACGGTTCCCCGTCGGCCCCGGAGACCGGGTGCTGGACCTCGGCTGCGGGGACGGCCGTCACGCCTACGAGGCGTACAAACGCGGCGCGGACGTGGTCGCCGCCGACCTCGACGACACCGCGCTCAAACACGTGCGGGACATGTTCGCCAACCTGGCGGAGGCGGGCGAGGTTCCCGCCACGGCTGCGGCGCTGACCGTCCGCGCGGACGCCCTCCGGCTTCCGTTCCCGGACGGTTCTTTCACCCGGGTGATCGTCGCCGAGACGCTGGAACACATCCACGCCGACCGGACGGTGCTCGCGGAGGCGAGCCGCGTGCTGGCGCCCGGCGGCAGACTGGTGGCGACCGTGCCGCGCTGGTGGCCGGAGCGGATCTGCTGGCTGCTCTCGGACGCGTACCACGAGGTCGAAGGCGGGCACATCAGGATCTACCGCCGCCGTGAACTGCTCGGCAAGCTCACCGAAGCCGGGCTGAGGACGGAAAGCGCCCACCACGCCCACGCCCTGCACTCGCCGTACTGGTGGCTCAAATGCGCGGTCGGTCCCGACGAAGAGCACCGGCTCTGCGCGCTGTACCACCGGTTCCTGGTCTGGGACATCATGCGCAGCCCCCGGCCGGTGCGGTTCGCCGAGTGGGCGCTGAACCCCGTGCTCGGCAAGAGCCTCGTCGTCTACGCGCGCAAACCGTGAAGGCCACCGCCGCCTCCATCGCGGCCGTGCAGCGGCCCGACGGCGGGATCCCCTGGGCGACCGACGGGCACCTCGACCCGTGGAACCATCTCGAAGCCGCCATGGGCCTGGACGTCGCCGGGTTCAGGGCCGAGGCCGAAGCCGCGTACGACTGGCTTCTCCGGAACCAGCGCCCCGACGGATCGTGGGCGGCCCGGTACCGCGACGACGGAATCGACTTGTCCACTATGGACACGAACTTCACCGCCTACGTCGCGGTCGGCACTCGGCACCATTTCCTGCTGACCGGGGATCGCGCCTGGCTGAACCGGATGTGGCCCGTCTTGGAGCGGGCCATCGACGCAGTCCTGCGGCGGCAGCAACCGTCGGGCGCCATCTCCTGGCGCGACGACCCCGAAATCCGGCTGGTCACGGGATGCAGCAGCATCCACCACGCGCTGACGCAGGCGCTGGCGCTCGCGTCCGCGATGGGGCTGGACCGTCCACAATGGCGCGACGCGGCACACCGGCTGCGTGCGGCCCTGGTCGGCGAGCCGGGACTGTTCGCGGCGAAACCGCACGCGATGGACTGGTACTACCCGGTGCTGGGTTCCGTGGTGACCGGCGCCGACGTCTCGGCGCGGCTGGCGGCGGGCTGGGACCGGTTCGTCGTACCCGGCCTGGGAGTGCGCTGCGTGCACCACGAACCGTGGGTCACCGGTGGGGAGACCGCCGAACTGGCGCTGACTCTCGCCGCCCGTGGGGACCGTGCCCGCGCGAGTGAACTCCTCGCGTGCCTGACCCGGCTCCGGCTCGACGACGGCTCGTACTGGACCGGCTATCAGTACGCGGACGAGGAATTCTGGCCGGACGAGCGCACGACGTGGACCTCGGGCGCCGTCCTCCTGGCGACCGCCGCGCTCGACGGCGACCCGGCCACGTGCGAAGTCTTCGGCGAACACCGCATTTAGTCCTCTGGATGCGGTCCTTGCGTGTGCAACTACCGCATCCAGAGGACTGAATGCGTGCTACTCAGGCCTCGTCTTCCTCCAGCATGTCCGGGGTGACCGCGGATTCGGTGTCCGGAATGCCCTGTTCCTTCGCCTTCTTGTCGGCCATCGCCAGCAGGCGGCGGATCCGGCCGGCGACGGCGTCCTTGGTCATCTGCGGTTCGGACAGCTGACCCAGCTCTTCGAGCGAGGCCTGCCGGTTCGACAGGCGCAGTTTGCCCGCGGCGAGCAGGTGTTCCGGGGCGGATTCGCCGAGGATGTCCAGCGCCCGCTCCACCCTGGCCGCCGCCGCGACGGCCGCGCGGGCCGAACGCCGCAGGTTCGCGTCGTCGAAGTTCGCGAGCCGGTTCGCGGTGGCGCGTACCTCGCGGCGCATACGCCGCTCTTCCCAGGCGAGCACGCTCGTGTGCGCGCCGAGACGGGTCAGGAGCGCGCCGATCGCGTCACCGTCACGCACGACGACCCGGTCCGCGCCGCGGACCTCGCGCGACTTGGCCTGGATGCCCATCCGCCGGGCGGCGCCGACGAGTGCCAGCGCGGCCTCAGGGCCGGGGCAGGTGACTTCGAGCGACGACGAGCGCCCGGGTTCGGTGAGCGACCCGTGCGCCAAGAACGCTCCGCGCCAGGCGGCTTCCGCGTCGGCGACACCGCCGGACACGACGGCGGCGGGCAGCCCGCGCACCGGACGGCCGCGCTGGTCGATCAGACCGGTCTGCCGGGCGAGCCCCTCACCGTCCTTGACCACCCGGACGACGTACCGCGTGCCCTTGCGCAATCCGCTGGAGGAGATGACGTGGACGTCGGACTGGTGTCCGTACAGTTCGTGGATCTCCTTGCGCAGCCGCCTCGCCACCGAACCGGTGTCGAGTTCGGCCTCCACCACGACGCGGCCGGCCACGATATGCAGCCCGCCCGCGAATCGCAGCATCGACGCGACCTCCGCGCGGCGCGGGCCGATCTTGGTGATCTCCAGCCGGCTCAGCTCGTCCTTCACGGCGGCGGTCATCGCCATCGCTGCCCCTCCATACCTTCGGCTCCTCCCCCGGTAAGACCGAGAGCGTCTCGCATACAGCCCGCGAGCGCATCAGGATCATGCCGCCCCGTCACGACCGGGTCAGCCACCGCCCCCAGCAACGCCCGCGCGCCCAGTCTCCCGGCCGCGTCCCGCAACCGGGCTGGTGAGGGCACCGAGTCACGGTCCGCGATGACCGCGTCCACCCGCAATTCCGGGGCGTGTTCGAAGAGTACGTCCAAATGCTTCTCCGGCGAGAACCCCGCCGTCTCCCCCGGTTGGGGGATCAGGTTGAGAATCACGACCTTCGTGGCGTCCGTCCGGAGCAGCGCGTCGTGCAGATCCGGCACCAGGAGATGAGGCAGCACACTGGTGAACCACGACCCCGGGCCGAGGAACACCGCGTCCGCGGCGAGCACCGCCTCGATCGCCTCGGCGCAGCCGCGCGGCGGCCGATCGGCCTGGCCTGCCGGGTGGAGGCTGATCCGGTGCACCTGCCCCGGCGTCGTCGCCACCGCCACCTGACCGCGGATACGCCGGAGCGCCCCGGGATTCTCGGCGTCCAGCCCCGAAACCTCACCCTGGATCTCCAGCGGTTCGGGTGACATCGGCAGGACCCGGCCGGAGATGCCCATGAGCCTGCTCGCCTCGTCGAGCGCGGCGACCGGATCCCCGAGCACCTCGAACAGCCCGGCCAGCAACAGGTTCCCGACCGCGTGCCCGGCGAGCGCGCCATCGCCGCCGAAGCGATGCTGGAACACCTCCGCCCACAGGACCCCGCCGTCCTCGGCGGCGAACGCGGCGAAGGCCTGCCTCAGGTCGCCCGGCGGCAGCAGCCCGAGCTCGCGGCGCAGCCTTCCGGACGAGCCCCCGTCGTCCGCGACGGTGACCACGGCGGTGACCTGCGAGGTCACCCGGCGCAGCGCGGTGAGGGTGGCGTGCAGGCCGTGCCCGCCCCCCAGTGCGACCGCGCGCGGTTCACTCGCGGCCAAGGTCGCGGTGCACCACCTTCACGGCCATACCGTCCTCATTGGACAGACGCTGGGCGAGCTCCTCGGAAATGGCGACACTGCGGTGCTTTCCGCCCGTGCAGCCGACGGCCAGCGTCAGGTATCGCTTGCCCTCGCGCTTGTAGCCCGCGCCGATCAGGCGCAGCAGCTGGTGGTAGCGGTCGAGGAACTCGTCCGCGCCTTCCTGGCTGAGCACGTAGTTGCGGACCTCGCCTTCGAGACCGGTGTGGTCGCGCAGTTCCGGGATCCAGAACGGGTTCGGCAGGAAGCGGACGTCCATCACCAGGTCGGCGTCCATCGGCAGGCCGTACTTGTAGCCGAACGACAGCACGGTGACGCGGGTCTGCGTGCTCGCCTCGGAGCCGAAGGCGTCCTCGATCTTGGCGCGCAGGTCGTGCACCGAAAGCGACGACGTGTCGAGTACGAGGTCGGCCTCCTCCCGCAGCGGCTCCAGGAGCGTGCGCTCGGCGGTGATGCCGTCGGCGAGCCTGCCGTCGGCCTGCATCGGGTGCCCGCGGCGGACGGCCTCGAACCGGCGCACCAGCACCGCGTCGGTGGCCTCCAGGAACAGGACGCGCGGCTTGTACCCGCGGGCGTCGAGGTCCTTGATGACCGAGGCCAGGTCGTCGGTGAACGCGCGCGAACGCACGTCCATCACCACGGCGACCTTGGTGATCGCGCCCCGCGCCTGCGCGCCGAGCTCGACCATGGTGGCGATCAGTTCGGGCGGCAGGTTGTCCACCACGAACCAGCCCAGATCCTCCAGGCATTTCGCGGCGGTGCTGCGGCCGGCGCCGGACAGACCGGAAACGACCGCGACCTCCATCCCCGAACCGCGGCCTTCTTCTTGCGCACTCACGATGGTCCCTTCACCGATCACGTACTGGACTCCCCCGTCACCGCGGGCTCCCCTGCGAGCGCCGCGACGACCGCTTCGGCGGTGCGCCTGCCGAAGCCGGGCACCGCCTCGATCTCCTCTATCCGCGCCTCGCGGAGTTTCTTCACCGAGCCGAAATGCTTGATCAGCGCGGTACGGCGAGCCTGCCCCAGCCCGGGCACACCGTCCAATGCGGACACCTGCATCCGCTTGGACCGTTTCTCGCGGTGGTACCGGATGGCGAAGCGGTGCGCCTCGTCACGCAGCCGCTGCAGCAGATACAGCGCGTCGGAGGTGCGCGGCAGGATCACCGGATCGGGATCGCCCGGCAGCCACACCTCCTCCAGCCGTTTCGCCAGGCCGACCACGGCGACGTCGGTGACGCCCAATTCGGACAGGACGTCCGCGGCGGCGGTGGCCTGAGGGCCCGCGCCGTCGACGACCAGCAGGTTCGGCGCGTACGCGAACTTGCGCGGCTTGCCGGTCTCCGGGTCGATACCCGGACGGTCCGGATCGACCGCGGTACCGTCAGCGTTTTCTTTGAGATAGCGGTAAAACCGGCGCCGGACGACCTCGGCGATCGAAGCGACGTCGCCTTCCTCCGCGGCCTCGCGCAAGGCGAAGCGCCGGTACTCGGACTTGCGCGGGATCCCGTCCTCGAACACCACGAGCGACGCCACCACGTCACTGCCCTGGATATGGCTGATGTCGACGCATTCGATACGCAGCGGCGCGGTTTCCAGCGCCAGGTAGTCCTGCAGTTCCGCCAGCGCGGCCGAGCGCGCGGTGAGGTCGCCCGCGCGGCGCAGCTTGTGCTGGGTGAACGCCTCGCCGGCGTTGCGTGTCACCGTCTCCGCGAGCGCGCGCTTGTCCCCGCGCTGCGGCACCCGCAGGCTCACCCTCGACCCGCGCAGCCCGGAAAGCCATTCGCCGAGCGCTTCGGCGTCGGCGGGCAGCTCGGGGACGAGGACCTCGCGCGGCACCGGCGACCCGAGGTCGGGGTCGTCCGCGCGTTCGGCCTCCTCACCGTAGAACTGCGTGAGGAAATGGTCGACGAGATCCTTGACGTCCATCTCTTCGGCCTTGTCGATCACCCAGCCGCGCTGGCCGCGGACCCGGCCACCGCGCACGTGGAAGACCTGGACGGCGGCTTCGAGTTCGTCGTGGGCGAAGGCGACGACGTCCGCGTCGGTGCCGTCACCGAGCACGACCGCCTGCTTCTCCATCGCGCGCCGCAACGCGCCGAGGTCGTCGCGCAGCCGGGCCGCGCGCTCGAACTCCAGCTCCTCGGACGCGGCGGCCATTTCCTGTTCCAGGCGGCGGATCAGCGCGTCGGTGCGGCCGGCGAGGAAGTCGCAGAAGTCCTCGACGATCGCGCGGTGTTCGTCGGCGGAAACCTTGCCGACGCACGGAGCGGAGCACTTGCCGATGTACCCGAGCAGGCAGGGCCTGCCGATCTGGCCGTGCCGTTTGAAGACGCCCGCCGAGCAGGTGCGCGCCGGGAAGACCCGGAGCAGCAGGTCGAGCGTTTCGCGGATGGCCCAGGCGTGCGCGTACGGACCGAAATACCGCACGCCCTTCTTGCGGGCGCCGCGATAGACGTGCAGGCGCGGGAACTCCTCGTTCATGGTGACGGCGAGGACCGGATAGCTCTTGTCGTCGCGGTACCGGACGTTGAACCGCGGGTCGAACTCCTTGATCCAGTTGTACTCCAGCTGGAGCGCCTCGACCTCGGTGCTCACCACGGTCCACTCGACGCTCGACGCCGTCGTCACCATCTGGCGCGTGCGCGGATGCAAGCCGGTGAGGTCCGCGAAGTACGAGTTCAGCCTGCTGCGGAGGCTTTTCGCCTTGCCGACGTAGATGACCCTCTTCGTGGCGTCACGAAATTTGTACACGCCAGGGGCGTCCGGGATGCTCCCCGGCGAGGGACGGTAGGTGGTCGGGTCAGCCACGCCGCCAAGCCTATGGGGCACCACCGACAGTCTTGCGAGCCCCCATGCTCTAGCCCTCGTTCGAGTGGCGACTACCACGATGCGGTCCGTATTTCATTACGTATACCGACCTAAGTCGGGTCTTCGGCCGGATCAGACGTTCGTTGGTTCCTAGCGGGTGAACGTGTTGATTACTTTCCGTCCCAGTTCCACTTCACTCGGTTCTTCGTCAGATGACGCTCGAAAGGACTCCTGCACCGTGAGCCGTCTTCGTATGCTGGGCGCCGCAACCCTCGCCGCCGCAGCCCTCACCATGACCGCCGGCGCGGTCGCCTCCGCGGGCACCCCCACCGGTGTCCAGCCCAACATCGTGGGCGGCGGCACCGCCCCCACCGTGAGCTGGGGCGCCCAGGTCTACGTCAACACCCCGGGCCGTCAGTGGGACGGGTTCAACTGCTCCGGCAGCGTCATCGCCCAGCGCTGGGTCCTGACCGCCAAGCACTGCCTCGACTCCGACGGCAGCGGCATGCGGGTCCGCGTCGGCAGCAACCAGCTCCAGGGCGGCCGTGAAATCGCCGTCGACCGCAAGGTGTCCTCGCCGAACGGCGCCGACATCTCGCTGCTGCACCTGGCCTCCGACGCCGGTGTCACGCCGATCAGCCTGGCCGGCTCGAACCCGCCGGTCGGCAGCACCAACCAGCTCTACGGCTGGGGCCGCGAGACCCCGACCGGCCCGCCCGCCTCGGCGCTGAAGGTGGCCGACGTCCGCGTCACCGGCAGCTCGCGCGACGCCTACGGCGGCCCGGCCATCCAGAGCGTCGGCATCAACGGCTCGGCGTGGAAGGGCGACTCGGGCGGCCCCCAGGTCTACAACGGCGTCCAGGTCGGTGTCGCTTCGACCGTGCAGAACCAGAGCGGTTCGAACATCCGCGGCACCAACAACTACGGCAGCGTCGCTTCGGCCCGCTCCTGGATCCGCTCGACCACCGGGGTCTGACCTCCACCCCGGCGGCCCCTGTCGCGACGTGACCCGTCGCGACAGGGGCCTTTCGCGTCGGAGTGTCGGTGGGGTGTGGGACGCTCGCGGGCATGCGGATCGCGACCTGGAACGTGAACTCGATCGGGCCCCGGCTGCCGAGGGTGCTGGACTGGCTCGGCTCGGTGCGGCCGGACGTGCTGTGCCTGCAGGAACTCAAATGCGGAACCGACGCCTTCCCCTTCGACGCTGTGAAAGAACTGGGCTACGAAACGGGCGCGTACGGCATCGGGCGCTGGAACGGCGTCGCGATCTTGTCCCGCGTCGGGCTGGAAGACGTGACACGCGGGCTGACCGGCGAGCCCACCTTCGAGGACAAGGCCGACGCGCGGGCCATCGGCGCCACCTGCGGTGGCTTGCGGCTCTGGTCGGTGTACGTGCCCAACGGGCGTGACCTGGAGAACCCGCACTACGGCTACAAACTCGCCTGGCTCTCGGCGCTGGAGGCGACCGTGCGGGAGGAGCAGGCGCGCGGGCTGCCGTTCGCGGTGCTCGGCGACTTCAACATCGCGCCGACCGACGCGGACGTGTGGGACATCGGCGTGTTCGCCGAATCGACGCACGTGACCGAACCGGAGCGAAAGGCGCTCGCCGCGCTGCGGGACCTCGGGCTGTCCGACGTGTTCCCGCGGCCGCTGAAGTACGACCACCCGTTCACGTACTGGGACTACCGGGCGGGGAACTTCCCGAACAACAAGGGAATGCGGATCGACCTCGTGTACGCCGACGCGACGGTGGCGGGCGCGGTCACGGATTCCTATGTGGACCGTGAGGCGCGGAAGGGAAAGGGCCCCTCGGACCACGCGCCGATCGTAGTCGATCTTTCGCTCTGAACGGCTGCCCGGTGCCAGGTCCGTGAAGGCCTCCTTGAGGGACTAGGGACTCTGGGTCCCTCAAGGAGGCCTTCACGGACCCGATGATCGCCAGTTGCGGCCCGCGAGTATCAGCAGTCACAGCGGCCGCGTGTGAAGGGCCCCATCCCTCGGCTTACCCAAGTACATGAGGGCCCCCTTCCTTGCGCTGGGCGCAAGGAAGGGGGCCTTCATGTACTTGCCACCCGCAAGGATCGCATTCAGAGGACGAAACGCGGTCGGTCGGGAAGAGCGGCGTCAGCCTTCCCAAGCAGCCTTGTGCAACTTCCGCAGCGCCCGCACCGCGGCCACCGCGCGTTCCCGGTCCACCGCCTGCACCGCCATGACCGAGTAGTACTCGTCGTCCGGCAGCTCCAGCCGCGCCCACGAAGCCCCGTCCGGGAAGCTCACCGAGAGCACCTCGCTCCACGCGAACTTCTTGGTCATCAGCACGTTCCGGACCTCGATGCCGTCGGCGTCGGCCTTCACGCGCGCGGTCGCGAACAGCATCGTGCCCGCGGCGAGCAGGACGCCGATGCCGATCATCGCCGCCTGGTCGGACGGCTGGAAGATCACGCCGGTGTCCGAACCGCGCAGCAGGACCGCGACGACCACGAACGTCGCCAGCATGATCACCGCCAGCACCGAGCACATCACCAGGGCACGGCGGGGCCGCACCACCACGACCTCGGATTCCGTCATCACATCCGCCTCGACGCTCACACGAAACCCCGCTCGGTCCACGGCTGGCGCAGGTTCCGCAGCGCGTGCGCGGCGTCCAGCGCGGCGACCGTCGCTTCGTAGCCCTTGTCCTCGACGGAGCCGGGCAGCCCCGACCGGTCGAGGGCCTGCTGCTCGGTGTCGCAGGTGAGCACGCCGTTGCCGACCGGGGTGCTTTCGTCGAGCGCGACCCTGGTCAGGCCCGCGGTGACCGCGTCACAGACGTACTCGAAATGCGGCGTCCCGCCCCGGATGACCACGCCCAGCGCGACGACCGCGTCGTGCGTGCGGGCCAGCGCCTGCGCGGCGACGGGCAGTTCGACGGCGCCCGCGACGCGCACGACCGTCGGCTCCTCCTCCAGGTCGGCCGCCTTGGCCGCCTCGAGGGCGCGTTCCAGCAGCGCGCTCGTGATCTTCGTGTGCCAGCGCGTGGCCACGATCCCGAGCCGGATGTTCTTACAGTCGGACAGGTCGAGTTCGACGTCCGGACGGCCCTCGCCGCTCACCGCGTGCCACCTCCGTTGCCCTGGTCGACCTCGGCTCCGACCTGGTCGAAATGCTCCAGCTGGGACAGGTCGTGCCCCATCCGGTCCCGTTTGGTCTTGAGGTAGCGCAGGTTCTCCGGGTTCGGCGAGATCGGCAGCGACACCCGTCCGCTGACCCGCAGGCCGTAGCCCTCCAGCCCGACGCGTTTGGCCGGGTTGTTCGTCAGCAGCCGCATCGAGTGGACGCCGAGGTCGCACAGGATCTGCGCGCCGGTGCCGTAGTCCCGCGCGTCGGCGGGGACGCCGAGCTGCAGGTTCGCGTCGACGGTGTCCGCGCCCGCGTCCTGCAGCTGGTAGGCCTGCAGCTTGTGCAGCAGCCCGATGCCGCGGCCCTCATGGCCGCGGATGTAGAGCACGATCCCGCGCCCTTCCTTGGCGACCGCTTCCAGCGCGGCCTCCAGCTGCGGCCCGCAGTCGCAGCGCAGCGAGCCGAAGACGTCACCGGTCAGGCACTCGGAGTGCACGCGGACCAGGATGTCCTCGCCGTCGCCGATCTCGCCGTAGACGAACGCGATGTGCTCGATCCCGTCGAGCAGGCTGTCGTAGCCGACCGCCCGGAAGGTGCCCGCGGTCAGCGGGATACGCGCCTCGGCGACCCGCTCGACCTGCTTCTCGGTGCGCCGCCGGTACGCGATCAGGTCGGCGATGGTGATCATCTTGAGGTCGTGGTCCGCGGCGAAGACCTCGAGTTCGTCGCGGCGGGCCATGTCGCCCTCGTCCTTCTGCGAAACGATCTCGCAGAGCACGCCGGACGGCGAGAGCCCGGCGAGCCGGGCCAGGTCGACGGCGGCTTCGGTATGCCCCGGGCGCCGCAGGACGCCGCCCTGCTTGGCGCGCAGCGGGACCACGTGGCCGGGCCGCCGGAAGTCCGACGCCTTGGACCCCGGGTCGGCGAGCAGCCGGACGGTGTGCGACCGGTCGGCCGCGGAGATACCGGTGGTGATGCCGTCGGCGGCGTCGACCGTGACGCTGTACGCGGTGCCGCGCTGGTCCTGGTTCGTGTGGTACATCGGCGGCAGGTCGAGCCGGTCCGCCTCGGGCTCGGTCAGCGCCACGCAGACGTAACCCGAGGTGTAGCGCACCATGAAGGCCATCAGTTCCGGCGTGGCCTTCTCCGCCGCGAAGATCAGGTCGCCCTCGTTCTCGCGGTCCTCGTCGTCGACCACGACGACCGGACGGCCCGCCTTGATGTCGGCGATGGCCGCTTCGATGGCATCGGCGTTCACGGCCACCCCGCCTCCACAGGGGGTCAGATCCACCGACCCCGGAATCGCACTCGTCTCGCTCACGCCCGCTCCTCCGTACCGCCATTGTCCCCCTGCGCGCGCAGGTGCGGCATGGCCAGCTTCTCGACGTATTTGGCGACCACGTCGACCTCGAGGTTCACCAGGTCGCCCGGGGTGTTCCGGCCGAGCGTGGTGAGTTCGAGGGTGGTCGGGATCAGGGCGACGGAGAACTCCTCGCCGGTCACCGAGGCGACCGTGAGGGAGACGCCGTCGACCGCGATCGACCCCTTCTCGACGACGTACCGGGACAGCTTCTTCGGCAGCGCGAACGTGGTGAGTCCCTGCTCGTCGCGGTTGAGGAAGACGCCCGTGCCGTCGACATGGCCCTGCATGATGTGGCCGCCGAGCCTGCCGCCCGCCGGCGTCGCGCGTTCGAGGTTCACGACGTCACCGACGTGGACCTTCGCGAGGCTGGAGCGCTGCAGGGTCTCGTGCACGACATCGACGGTAAACTCACCGCCCGCCACCGCGACCACGGTGAGGCACACGCCACTCACCGCGATGGAGTCGCCGTGCCCGGCGTCGCTGGTCACCAGCGGCCCTCGCACGGTCAGTCTCGCGGCGTTCGGGACCTGCTCGACCGCGGTGACCTCGCCGAGTTCCTCGACAATGCCGGTGAACACTCCTGCTGCCCTCCTCCTGGCTCGCACCGTCGCTGAGAACGGTGCTGCCCTCATCCAACACCCATCGGGGCCGATTCCTTCTCCTGACCCGACGGCGGATCACGAGGCGGGATCAGCCGCGGACGCGGGCCGCCTGCTCGCGAAGCGCCGCGACGGCCTTACCAGGGTCTTCGGCGCCGTAGACGGCGGAACCGGCGACGAAGCAGTCCACCCCGGCTTCGGCGGCCTGCTCGATGGTGTCGGCGTTGATCCCGCCGTCGATCTCGACGACGAGCTTGAGGTGGCCGGTGTCGACGAGGCGACGCGCGGTGCGGACCTTGTCGAGGACGCCCTCGATGAACGACTGGCCGCCGAATCCGGGCTCGACCGACATCACCAGCAGCGTGTCGTAGTGCTTGAGGGTCTCGAGGTGGTCCTCGATCGGCGTGTTCGGCTTGATCGACAGGCCGGCCTTCGCCCCGGCGGCGCGCAGGTTCTTCGCCAGCGCGATCGGGTCGTGCGCGGCCTCGACGTGCACGGTGACGTTGTAGGCGCCCGCTTCGGCGTACCCGATGGCCCACTTGTCGGGGTTCTCGATCATCAGGTGGCAGTCGATCGGGACGTCGGTGGCCTTGAGCAGCGACCGCACCACGGGCAGGCCCAGGGTCAGGTTGGGCACGAAATGCGCGTCCATGACGTCGACGTGGACCCAGTCCGCTCGGACTGAAGTATCGCCCCCACCCTTCCCCTCCCCCGCGACGGCGCGGATCTCGTCGCCGAGCCGGGCGAAGTCCGCGGAGAGGATGCTGGGTGCGATCAAAGGTCGGTGAGCCACGCGCCCGAGTGTAAGAGGGCGCCGCTAACGCCCGCTAACCGGCTGTGACCGGCGGGCTGATGGGGCCTCTCCCCGCATCAGACGCCACGAAGGCTCCCTTCACCGCGTCGCACGCGGGGAAAGTCCCCTTCAGCCGCCGGTCTGGAGTATGACGCGAAATGGCACCCCAGTGGGAGGTGCGCGCACGCGTCGCCGAATAGCGTTCCGGTCATGGTCAACCCACTCAAACCCCTCGTGCGGATCGGCAGCTACCGCAGCGTCCCGTTCGGGCTCCTCGGCATGGCGATCACCGCGATCCCGTTCCCGATCGCGCTCATCCCCGCCGTCCTCGTCCCGGGCGATGTGCGGTTGAAGTTCGTCTACGGCGTGCTCGCCATGGGCGTGCTGGTCGCGCTGGCGGGCTTGCCGGGACCGATGCGGAGGGTCGGCATCTGGTTCTCCAACCAGATGCTGGGCACGCGGATCGCGCAGCCCCTGCCGAACACGAAGGTCGCCTGGGCGGAGCGCTGGCGTTCGGCGGCCTGGCTGCTCGCGCACACCGCGCTCGGCTGGGTGCTGTTCGGCCTCGGCTGCTTCCTCTTCCTCGGCTTCGTCCTGACCCTGGTGTGGGCGGGCGGTGGCGGCAGCCCCATCGCGATCTTCGGCGAAGAGGTGACGATCGAACCCGGCGTCGCCGGGGCGTGGACGCTTCCCATCGGGTTGTTCACGCTCGTGGTGATCGCGTACGTCCTCGCCGGTTTCACCAAGCTGTTCCAGTACAGCGCGGTCGCCCTGCTGGGCCCCTCGGCCGCCGAACGCGTCGCCGCGGCCGAAATCCGGGCGAACCACTTCGAGCAGCGCAACCGGCTGGCCCGCGAACTGCACGACTCCATCGGCCACACCTTGACGACGTCGACCATCCAGGCCGCCGCGGCCGCCGAACTGGTCGACTCCGAACCACAGCTGGTGCGCCGGGCGCTGGGTACCATCGAGGAGTCGTCGAGGGCCGCGCTCGAAGACCTCGACCACGTCCTCGGCCTGCTGCGGGACGACCGGTCCTCCCGTGAACCCGAACGACGGCTCATCGAGGCGGGCACACTGGCCGAACGGGCCCGCGCGGGTGGCGCGGTGATCGACTACGAGCTGACCGGGCCCGCCGCGGAACTTCCCGCGACCCTGTCACGGGAGGCGTACCGGATCGTCCAAGAAGGACTGACGAACGCGTTGCGGCACGCCCATCCCGGCCCGGTGACCGTGCGGGTCGCGGTGCTCGCCGACGCGCTGCGGATCGAGATCGTGAACCCGCTCATGGAGCACGCGGCCGCCTCCGGCCGCGGTGGCAACGGGCTGCCGGGGCTCACCGAACGGGTCGAAGCGCTGCGCGGCGAACTCGTCGCGGGCCCCGCCGTCGACGGGGACCCGCTGTGGCGGCTGGTGACCACGATCCCGCTACGGTCGCGCTCATGACCCTGCGTGTCCTGATCGTCGACGACGAACCCTTGCTGCGTGCCGGATTGCGCTCGCTGCTGGACAACCAGCCCGATCTGACCGTGGTCGGGGAGGCGGGCGACGGCGGCGAAGTGGTCGATCTGGTGCGGCGGACGCGTCCCGAGGTGGTCCTGATGGACGTGCGGATGCCCGGGGTGGACGGGATCGAGGCGACCCGGCGGGTGCTGGCCGGGTTCCCCGATCCGCCCAAAGTCCTCGTGATCACGACGTTCGACAACGACGACTACGTCTACGACGCGCTGCTGGCCGGGGCGAGCGGGTTTCTGCTGAAGCGGGCGCGCAAGGAGGAGTTCGCGCACGCCATCCGGACCATCGCCGCCGGGGAGACGCTGCTGTTCCCCGACGCCATCCGGCGGATGGTCACCGCGCGCCCGGCGCCGTCCGGCCTCGCTCCGCGGCCTTCCTCGCTGACGAAACGGGAGACCGAGGTGCTCCGGCTCATCGCCACCGGGATGTCCAATGTGGACATAGCGGCGGAGCTGGTGATCAGTCTCGAAACCGTCAAGACCCATGTGGGCAACATCTTCGGCAAGCTGGGCGCGGCCAACCGGAGCCAGGCGGTGGTGTTCGCCTACGAGACCGGCGTCGTCGCACCGGGGCACAGCCTGCGCTGACCGGCATGGTGGGGCAAACCTCAGTACGGTGTGGGGGCACACCCCATGGTCACCGCGCTGGAGCCTCCCTAGCTTGGTATCCATGCGAAAATCCTTGCCAGGCAAGAAGATCATCGCCACCGGTTCCCTGGTCGCGCTGCTCGCGGCGACGACGGCCACCCCGGCGCTCGCCGTGTCCGGAGCCCATCACGACGTCGACAAAGCGCTGAAAACGCTGGTTCAGGATGGAGTCCCCGGCGCGCAGGCGACGGTGACGAACCCGTCCGGGCGGACGTGGTCGGAGCGCGAAGGCGTCGGGAACATCGAGACCGGGACGCCGTTCCCGCACGGTTCGAAGTTCCGGGCGGCCAGCGTCACCAAGACCTTCGTCGCCGTCGTGATCCTGCAGCTGGTCGCCGAGGGGAAGGTGCGGCTGGACACGCCGATCGACCGGTACCTGCCGGGGCTCGTCAGCGGGAACGGCAACGACGGCACGAAGATCACCGTGCGCCAGCTGCTCCAGCACACCAGCGGGCTCTACAACTACCTCCGAGACCTCGACCTCGAGGAATGGCGTCATCGCGGTGCCGAGCCCGAAGAGCTGGTGGCGATCGGTCTCGCGCATCCGCCGCTGTTCGCGCCCGGCACGAGCTGGTCGTACTCGAATACGAACTACATCATCGCCGGCATGCTGATCGAGAAGCTCACCGGTCGTTCCGTCGCCACCGAAATCCGGAGCAGGATCAGCGAACCGCTGGGCCTGCGCGGCACCTCCCTGCCGCGGCGCGGTGACGAAGGGCTGCCGTATCCGCACGCCAGGGGCTACGCTCCGGGCCCCGCCGGCACCACCGACTACACCGAATTCGATCCGTCCGCCGCGGGTGCCTCCGGCGGCCTCATCTCGACCGGCGCGGACCTGAACCGCTTCTACGGCGCGCTCGTCGACGGACGCCTCCTGCCGCGTGCGCAGCTGGCGGAGATGCAGCGGACCGTTCCGGCGCCCGTCGGGCTCCCGGGCGCGCGGTACGGCCTCGGGATCGCGTCCGTCCCGCTGTCGTGCGGCGGCACGTTCTGGGGGCACGGCGGGAACATCGTCGGCTACGCGAACCTGTCGGGCGCCGTCCCGCACGGCAGGCGGGTGAACGTCGTGGTGAACCTGAATCCCGCGCCGCCCAAGGTGGCGGACGACCTCGCCAAGGCGCTGGACACCGGGTTCTGCGCCCGCTAAACCGGCGGCAGCAGGTCCAGCACGGAGGTCCACGATGCCTCCGGGCTGAGCCTCGCGGTGGTGACCCCGGCGGAGGCGAGCGTGTCGAGATGGCGCCGCCACGCCGGATGGTGGATCCGCGTGTCCTGGATCTGGTAGCCCAGCACGATCGTGCTGCCCGGTGTGCCGAGGACGTCGCCGAGCAGGGTCAGCGCCTGGTTGTCGGCGATGCCCAGCGCCAGTTTCGCCACGGAGTTGGCGGACGCGGGCGCGAAGAGGAACACCTTGGGGTCCGGATGCGGACGGGTTTCGCCCGGCAGCCGGGAGGTACTGCGGACCGGCAGCTCGGTGCATTTCTCCAGGTCACCGAGCCCGCCGGTCTCCTCGAGCCAGCGGGCCGCGGTGGGGGTCAGCGTGATCGCGAGCTCCCAGCCGCGGTCCGCGGCCGGTTTCGCGAGCTGCGCGGCGAACCGGGTGTCCAATCCGCCGCACGAGCTCGCGACCAGGCCGAGGACCCTGCTCACCCGGCGGAGTCCGGCTTCCGCAGGACGGCGCAGAACATCGCGTCCGTGCCGTGGCGGTGCGGCCACAACTGGACGTACGGGCCGTTGCCGAGCTGCGGGACACCGGGGAAGAACTCCCGCGCGTCGACGATCTGGGCACCGGCGCGGCGCGCGGTCTCCCCCACGACGCCTTCGGTCTCGGCCAGATGCGGCGAGCAGACGACGTAGGTGACGATGCCACCGGGCCGGACCAGGTCCAGCGCCGCGGTGATCAGCTGGCCCTGCAGTTTCGTCAGGTCCGAGATGTCGCTGGGCTGACGGCGCCAGCGCGCCTCGGGGCGGCGCCGCAGCGAGCCGAGACCGCTGCACGGCGCGTCGACGAGGACGCGGTCGTAGCCCGGTTCGAGACCGGTCTCGCGGCCGTCGGCGACGTGCACGGTCACCGGCAGGTCCTGGACGGCCTTCTCGATCAGCTTCGCCCGGTGCGGCGCCTTCTCGACGGCGTCGACGGTCGCGCCGGCGGCCACCGCCAGCGCGCCGAGCAGCGCCGCCTTGCCACCCGGGCCGGCGCACAGGTCCAGCCACCGCACGTCGGAGCCGGAGCCGGAGAGCGGCACCCTGGTGACGGCGACGGCGCACAGCTGGCTGCCCTCGTCCTGCACGGCGGCCAGCTTTTCCTTGATCGGCTCGATGTCGCCGGGGTCGCCGGAGCCGGCGGGCATCCGGACGCCGTAGGGCGAGTACGGCGCGACATCGCCACCGGTGATGGCGGCCAGCTCCTCGGCGCTGATCTCGCCGGGCCGGGCGACCAGGTGGACGTCAGGGCGGTCGTCGTCGGCCTCCAGGGCCGCCTTCAGCTCCGCTCCCTTGTCCCCCAAGGCTTCCGCGAACGACCGGGCGACCCAGCGCGGATGCGCCGTCCGCAGGGCGTAGGCCCCGATCGGGTCGGCGGCCTCGTCGGGGGCCAGCTCGTTCAACCAGGTCTCTTCGTCCTTTTCGGACACCGAGCGCAGTACGGCGTTCACGAAACCCGCGATCCACGAACCGACTTCGGCGCGGACGAGGTCCACAGTGGACCCGACGGCGGCGTGCTGGGGGATGCGGGTGCGCAGCAGCTGGTACGCGCCGAGCCGCAGCCCGTCCAGCACGATGGCGTCGACCTTCTCCAGGGGGCGATCCAGGCAGGCGGCGATGACGGCGTCCAGCATGCCGACCGCGCGGCAGGTGCCGTAGGTCAGTTCGGTGGCCAGCGCCGCGTCGCGGCCGGAGATCCGGCGGTTGCGCAGCAGCTGCGGCAGCACCAGGTTCGCGTAAGCGTCGTCCTCCCGGACCGCGCGCAGGACGTCGAAGGCGACCTGACGAGCCGGGTCGATCTGCGGCGGGCGGCTCGGCCCCTCTTTACGCTGGCCCGGACGGCCGCGATCCGGCCTCGACGGCCGGCGTTCCCTACGCTCGTTCACTGCAGGCGCTCTCCTTGTTCGATCCTCGTACCGCGCGCCCAGTCGGTGGCCGCCATCCGCTTCTTCCCCTGCGCCTGCACCTCGCCCAGCCGCACCGGCTTCGACGCCGTGCCGACCAGGACCCGCTTGCGCTCCACGACCAGTTCACCGGGCGGGGGCCCAGGCTCGTCGACGACCGTCACCGGGCCGAGCTTCAGCCGCTCGCCCCGGAACTCCGCCCACGCGCCCGGTTCCGGCGTGACCGCGCGGATCTGCCGGTCGACCGCGGCGGCCGGGTCGGCGAACGAGACCCGTGCGTCCTCGACGGTCACCTTGGGCGCGTAGGTCATCCCGTCGCCGGTCTGCTCCACCGCGCGCAGCGTTCCGTCGGCGATTCCGTCCATCGTGGACTCGAGGAGCTTCGCCCCGGACTCCGCCAGCCTGGCGAGCAGTTCCCCGGCGGTGTCGGTGGCGGTGATCTGTTCGGTGATCACGCCGAAGACCGGGCCCGCGTCGAGTTCCTTGACGATGCGGAAGGTCGAGGCGCCGGTGATCTCGTCCCCGGCGCGGATCGCGGCCTGGACCGGCGCGGCGCCACGCCACGCGGGCAGCAGCGAGAAGTGCAGGTTGACCCAGCCGTGCGCCGGGATGTCCAGCGCGGCCTGCGGCAGCAACGCCCCGTACGCGACCACCGGGCACGCGTCGGGCGCGATCTCCGCGAGCCGGGCGAGGAACGCGGGGTCGCTCGCCTTCGGCGGGGTCAGCACCTCGATCCCGTGCTCGTCGGCCAGCGCGCCGATCGGCGATCGGACGACCCGGCGGCCGCGGCCCGCCTGCGCGTCCGGGCGGGTCACGACGGCGACGACCTCGTGCCGCTCGGACGCGAGGAGCGCGCGCAGCGACGGGACGGCGGGTTCGGGGGTGCCGGCGAAGACGAGGCGCATCAACGCACCTCCGCCGGGGGGACGGGTACCTCTGACTGGGCGAACATCGCCGCTCAGTCTAGAAGGACCCCAGCGCCGGGGCGCGCTCGCTCTCCCCCAGCCCTCAGAGGCGGTCCGTGAAGGCCTCCTTGAGGGACTCTGGGTCCCTCAAGGAGGCCTTCACGGACCGACACCCGAACCCCGGCACCTAAAGCGCTGTTTGAGACTTTCGCAAGTAATGAGCTAGAGAGGGCGGGAAAACTTTCAACCGA